>JBFWSL010000216.1:0-6356 GCA_050248375.1 Hyphomicrobiales bacterium
CATCGGGGTCCAGCTCGGCGCGGGCCCCGCCCGCGAGCATCAGCTCATCCAGCTCGCCGCGGCGCTGGAAGAAGCGCGGCCCTGGGCCGACCGGGTGCCGCCATTGCATGTCTCCCGGCTCTGACCCGCCCTTCCCTTCCTCCGTCGCGGTTCCGGACAAGGTCCTGAAACGAGACGCAAAAACCACGGCGGCCGAACCGCCGGGATAAAGGTGGACGGAGCCTTCCCGGCGGCGTATCCCCTCAGCGGGGGGCCTGCCACGGGCAGGGCCAACCAACCGATAAGGCCGCTGGCGCGGCCACAGGGGGAAGCGCATGCACGTGCTGATTGTCGGCGCGGCCGGAATGATCGGCCGCAAGCTCACCGGGCGCATGGTCGCGGACGGCGGCATCGGCGGCCGCGAGGTGACGGCGCTCACGCTTTGCGACGTGGTCGAGCCGGAGGCGCCGGCCGGCTTCCGGGGCAGGATAGCGACCAGGGCTGCCGACCTGTCGGCGCCGGGCACGGCCACCGCGCTCGTCGAAGGCAGGCCCGACCTCATCTTCCACCTGGCCGCCATCGTCTCGGGCGAGGCGGAGACCGATTTCGAGAAGGGTTACCGCATCAACCTGGACGGCACGCGGCTCCTGTTCGAAGCCATCCGCAAGGAGGGCCTGAAATCCCCCTACCGTCCGCGCGTGGTCTATACCTCCTCCATCGCCGCCTTCGGCGCGCCCTTCCCCGACAGGATCGGCGACGATTTCATTCCCGCGCCGCTGACCAGCTACGGCACCCAGAAGGTGGCGGGCGAACTGCTGCTGGCCGACTACAGCCGGCGCGGCCTGTTCGACGGCATCGGCATCCGGCTGCCGACCATCTGCGTGCGCCCGGGCAAGCCGAACAAGGCGGCGTCGGGATTCTTCTCCGGCATCCTGCGGGAGCCGCTGGCGGGGCAGGAAGCCGTGCTGCCGGTGTCGGAGGACGTGCGCCACTGGTTCGCCAGCCCGCGCTCCGCCATCGGGCAACTGTTGCACGCGGCGGCGCTTGACCTGGAGCGGGTGGGCCCGCGGCGCACCCTCAACATGCCCGGCGTCTCCGCCACGGTCGGTGAGCAGATCGAGGCCCTGCGGCGCGCGGGCGGCGACAAGGCCGTGAAGCTGATCCGGCGCGCCTCCGATCCTCTGGTGGAGCGCATCATCTCCGGCTGGCCCCGCGACTTCGACACCGCGCGCGCCAACGCGCTCGGATTCACCGCCGAGACCTCCATGGACGAGATCCTGCGCGTCCATATCGAGGACGAGCTGGGCGGCCATGTCCCGGTCAAGGCAAACGCCTGACCCGCAGCGGAGATGGAAGGCGTGCTCGCCGACTACACAGTCATGGAACTCATCGTGGCCGCGGGCATCCTCGCGGCGGGCGCCGCGGTCCAGGCGGGCATCGGCTTCGGCATCGCGCTGGTCTCGGTTCCCTTCCTGGCGCTGCTGAACCCGGCGCTGGTGCCCGGACCGCTGATCGTGGCGGCACTGGCGCTGTCCTGCATGACCTCCTGGCGGGACCGGCGGTGGATTCACCGGCCCGAGTGGGCGACCATCACCGCGGGCGTTCTGGCCGGCACGGCGGCGGGGGTCGGCGTTCTGCTCAGTGTGCCGGCCCAGTATCTGCCGGTGCTGTTCGGCGTCATGATCCTGCTGGCGGTCCTCATCACCGCGCTGAACCCCAGCTTCGCCATCGACGTGCGCAGCCTGCTGATCACCGGCAGCCTCGCGGGACTGATCGGCACATGCGTGGGCATCCACGGCCCGCCCGTGGCGCTGCTGTACCAGGGGCAGCCGCCGGACCGGGTCCGCGCCATGCTGAGCGCCTTCTTCCTCGTGGCCTACCCCATCGCGCTGGCGGGACTGGCGCTTTCGGGCTTCTTCGGCTGGAGCCAGTTGCTGGCCGGGCTCGCCACCCTTCCCGGCATCGCGCTTGGCTATGCGCTCGGTCCCTATCTGGCGCGCCATGTGGACGCGCGGCGCCTGCGCGCGCTGATCCTGTCCATCTCGGCCGTGTCGGGACTGCTGCTGATCGTGCGGTCGCTGTAGGGAGCTACTTCGTCTCGAGATCGAAGACGCCGTCCCAGCCGGCCGGCGGCGGAGAACGGCGGAAAGCGACGATGCGCTGTTCGAACAGGTCGCAGAGCGCGGGGAACTCGATGCCGCCGGACACGCCAAGCTGACGCGCGGCGCGGATGGCGGAGGCCGTGCGTATCCAGTCCTGGCGCCGGTACGGATCGAGGATGGCCGCGACGGCGCCGGCGGTCGTGGCGTAGTCCGCGGCATCGTCGGCGTCCACGCGTCCAAGCAGGGTATAGATCACCTCGGCCTGCCGCTTGCCGAGCACCCTCACCGAATCCAGCTCCGCCAGCACGAAGCGGTCGCGCACCAGCTCCGCCGTGCGCGCGCCCAGAATGGTGCGCACGCCATAGGCCCGGGTCTGCCCCTCGAGGCGGGAGGCCAGGTTCACGGCGTCGCCAAGCACGGTGTAGTCGAAGCGCACGTCCGAGCCCATGTTGCCGACGACGCATTCACCGGTGTTGATGCCCATGCCCATGGACAACGGCTCGACCGCGCGGCCCGCGGCGGCGGCTTCCCGCATCCTCTCCTCGTTCACAACGTCGAGCGCGCGCGTCATCTGCAGCGCGGCCTCGCAGGCGTTGCAGGCATGGTCGGCATCGTCGAGCGGCGCGTTCCAGAACGCCATGACGTTGTCGCCCATGTATTTGTCGATGGTGCCGGCGTTGCTCATGATGGCGTGGGAGATGGGCGTCAGCAGGCGGTTGATGAGCACGGTCAGGCCCTGCGGGTCGTTCTTGTAGGCCTCCGAGATGGACGTGAAACCGCGCACGTCGGAAAACAGGATGGTCATCTCCTTGGTCTCGCCGCCGAGCTTGAGACGTTCGGGATTCTCCGCGAGCTGCTCGACGAGCGCCGGCGACAGGTACTGCCCGAAGGCGCCGCGGATCTGGTTCTTCTGGGCTTCCTCGCGGAAATAGTTGAAGGCCGTCATGGCGGCGAAAATGGCGAAGCTGGAACCGAGCGGATAGGTAACGTCGAGGAGCATGCCCTTCTCGGCGAAGCTGTACCAGGACAGGGCGGCGACGCCCGCCGTGACGACCGTGCCGAGCAGGAAAATCCATGTGGCGCCGAGCAGTGGCGCAAGCACGACGATGGCGAGGCCAACCGTGAGCGCCAGCACAATCTCCGCGCCTATGGCCCATGACGGGCGCGACAGGCCCTTCCCGGTAAGCACGTTCTCCAGCAACTGGGCATGAATCTCGACGCCCGGCATGGCCGCCTCCACGGGTGTGGCCTTGATGTCCAGAAGTCCCGAGGCGGAGGTCCCCACCAGCACGAGCTTGCCGGCCAGCCGGTCCGGCGGGAGCTTCCCGGCGAGCACGTCCCTGGCCGAGACATAACGCGCGGGATCGTGCGGCGCGAAATAAACCCAGACGCGGCCGCGCGCGTCGGTCGGCACCTCGACACCCGCCACGACGATGCTCTTAACGCCGGCCTCGTCGGTCTTGAGGAGAAACGTGGTCTGGCCCGTCGCCACGCGGAGCATGTCCAGCGACAGGGACGGCACCAGTTCGCCGCCGGCGACCAGCGCCACGGGCACCCGCCGGATGATGCCGTCCGGCTCGGGCAGGATCGTGAACATGCCGCGCCCGGCGGCCGCGTCCTCCAGCACCTTCAGGTTGGGCAGGCGCTGGGGATAGTTGAGAAGATACGGCTTGGGGTCCGCGCCGAGGGTGGCGAAGGAGGACTTTGGCGCGCTGACGTCGCGGGCCTCGCCCCTTGGATTGAACGCGGACTGGCCGAGCACGACGCGCGCCTTCGCCAACTGGTCGGCCAGGAGCTGGTCATGGGCGGGCGCCTGCCGCATGGCGGCGCGGACATCTTCGCCCAGACCGGGAAGGCTGTCCGCCAGCAGGTTCGGCGAGGTGCGGTCGGGCTCGGGGAACACCACGTCGAAACCGGTGACAACGCCGCCGCCGGACACAATCCTCCCGACCAGGTCGGAGATGAGGGTGCGCGGCCATGGCCACTGGCCAAGCTCGTTCAGGCTGGCCTCGTCGATGTCCACGATCACCACCGGCCGCTGCTTCGCCTCGCGCGGCTTGGCCACCTGGTAGAGATCGAAGGTCTTCAGCATCAGAAGCTGCAGGCCGGCGGGATCCCAGACACGGAACAGCAGGAACAGCACAAGGAGGCAAAGGCCGATGACGCGCGCCCAGCCGAAGCGGCGCGCCATGCGTCTGACTGTGGCGGTTGCACCCACCTGATCCCCCCTGCTCCGGCATACGCGTCAACGGCCTGAATCCGGCGTCCACGGCCACTCCAGGCAAATGCAGCGGGTGAGACTATGTGGAATGCGCGCGCGCGCCGCAACCGGGATTACGGAAGACGGAATACCCGTCCACGACACGGGCGGCAGCGCCGCACAAGCGGAACAGCAGAGAGGCTAGACGTTGATATTGTTATTGGAAGCGTTCACCTGGGCGGTCATGTCGTCCACCACGATGTTCACGCCCGCGCTGGAGTCGAGGTAGGCGACGGTGGTCGCCTGCTGGAAATTCCCCTGCCCCGTGACGTCGACCATGAGCGCATCCCCGGCACCGTCGCCATTGTCGACGATATGGATGAAGTCGGAGATGTTGCTCTCGTCCACGCCGAGACCGCTCAGCAGATGGTTCAGGTCGATCCTGTCGTCCTCGCCGAAGCGGTAGTCGGCGATGTAATCGGCGATGTCGCCCGAGTTGAGGACGAAAGTGTCGCTGCCAAGGTTGCCGACCAGCACGTCCGTGTTCAGCCCGTCACCCTCGATGACGTTGTCGCCCGCATCGCCGGCAACCACGGCCCCGTTCACCGCGTTCGAATCGGTGATGATGGTGAGGCTGGCCGTCGAGGTGTCGCCATCGCCGTCATTCATGGTGTAGCGGATATTCTCGTAGGGCAGAGAGCCGGAACCGGCAGGCGCCATGTAGCTCCAGTCGCCGGCGGAGTGCTCGCCCTGATCTGCGAAATAGAAGGTGAAGAAGCCGCCCTGATCGGTCTGCAGGGACAGCCTGGCGCCGTCCGTATCCAGGAGCTGGAACGGATGCTGCTGCGGCACGCCGACATTCGATCCGTCGAAGGAGAACGTCACGCCTCCGATCTCGACGGAAACCAGACCCGATCCGAGCACGTCCGCGCCGGTGTCGTCGTTGCACAGGACGTTGCCGTTCGCGAACAGGCTGGTGTTGACGATGCTGTTGAAGTGATCCACCAGCTCCTGGTTGCCGTCCAGTTGCTGGACGATCTGCTGGCTGAACGGATCGTCGGGATTCCAGCCCACGGGAGCAAGCTGTGAGGAGCCGTTGCCGCCGAGCGTGTAGCCGAACACGCCATCGACGCCGACGCCGGCGAGAAACAGCTTCCAGGCGATCTCCTCGAGCGGGCCGACCTGATCGCCGCCGATGCCGAACAGGCCGGTGGACGCGCCACCGTTCGACAGGGCGTACATGTAGGTCGCGTCGGCGGAGTCGGCGCCGAAGTATTCCTGGATGACACGCAGCAGCGCGCCGTCGAGATCCGTGCCGCCGCCAGTACGATCGAGGCCGTCGATATAGCTTTCGGCGGCGCTGGCGGACATCCAGCCCGAGTCGTGAACGTTACCGGCGAAATCGACGATCAGCACCTGGCTGACGCCAGCGGCCATGACCAGCGCCATCGCGGCGCTCTTGGCGAGATTGAAATCCGCCTCGCTCATGGAACGGTCGATCATGAGCACGACGTTCGTCGAGGGCGCCTCGGGAGTCACGACCGCCTGATCGTTCATCGCCACGGGCACGTCGTCGGCCACGTTCACGATCAGCGAACCGGTCGCCTGCTGGCCGTTGGCGGCGACGACGGTGAAGTCCAGCTCGAGCTGGAGCACGTCGGCGCCCTGCAGCGGATGATCCACCTGCGACAGCAGCGTCAGGGTGAAGTTGCCGGTGACGGGGTCGACGGTGAGCGAGAAGATCGGCGTCTGGCCGGCCATGGCCGTCAGGGTGTTCGTACCCGCGTCCCAGGAATAGGTGAGCGGCTGGCCGTTCAGCGTCACGGGCTGGCCGTTAGAGACGACCGGCTGGCCGTCGAGGCTCTGGAAGCCGACCTTGCCCGCGCCCGAGGAGCCGAAGCTGAAGGGAAGGCTGGACTCGACCTCGGGAGTGTCCGGACCGACGACCGTCAGGTCGTTCTCGGCGATGGGCTGCAATTCGATGGAGCCCGCATCCGGCTGCTCGTCGATGGCCTCGATGATGGCGCGCTGGATGTTCTCGTCCTGGAGCAGGGTCTCGATCAGCGGAATCAGAA
>JBFWSL010000217.1:0-6342 GCA_050248375.1 Hyphomicrobiales bacterium
TCATGCGCGCCTACCGCAAATGCCGCGTCTATATGAACGAGACGCCTGCGGCCGAGATCGCCAGGGCCGAGAAGCCCTATTTCCCGAAGATCGACGAGGACGTGCTCACCGCCACCATCGACACCTATCAGAAGCTCGGCACATGGGCGCCCCATGTGGAGATCACCAAGCCCGCCTATGAGGTGACCGTGGACGTGTTCCTGCATGCGGGCCTGATCACCAGACGCCATGCCTATGGCGACGTGGTGGTGCCTCCGCCGAAGAGCTAGGGTCCGGGTCCGGGAAACGGGCTTCCGCCGCTTTCCGCCATTTTCCTGCCGCCGGGTGATGCTTTGCCCCAGGCGCCGGCGCGGCTACCCTGTTGGCTGATTCGCGCACCGGCTCGGGAGGAGACCCTCATGCGGACTGCCATCACGACAAAACTGGGAATACTGCTGCTTGCCCTGACATTTGCCGCAGGCAGCTTCTCCTTCGCGCCGCGCGCGCAAGCCTCGGCCGCCAGCATCGACGCCAATGCCAGCGAAACCCTGAACCGCTTCTTCCGCACCGTGCACAACGGACGCGAACTCGCCAACAAGGCCGCGGCGGTCCTGATATTCCCCTCCATCGTGAAGGCGGGTTTCGGGATTGGCGGCGAGTATGGTGAAGGGGCTCTGCATGTGGGTGGCCGCAGCGTCGCCTACTACAATCTCGTCTCCGCCTCGGTGGGCTTCCAGCTTGGACTGCAGACGCGCTCGGTCATCATCATGTTCATGACCCAGGCCGCGCTCGACAACTTCCGCAGCCGCGCGGGTTTCGAGATCGGAGTGGACGGCTCCGTCGCCCTGCTCACCATCGGCGCCGGCGCTCAGGTCAACACCGACAACATCGCCGATCCGATCATCGGCTTCGTATTCAACAACAAGGGCCTGATGTACAACCTGACGCTGGAAGGATCCAAGATCAGCCGCATCAATCCCTGACGCGGTCGATATGGCCGAGGCCGCGTTCCGGCGCCACCTTGTCCCGCACCCGTTGCTTCAGGGTCTTCGCGTCGGGAAAACCGCCGTCCCGCTCGCGCGACCACAGCAGCTCGCCGTCCACCCGGATCTCGAACCTGCCGCCGGCGGCGTCGGGCACCAGCGTCACTCCGCCCAGGTCGTCCGGAAAGCTCGACAGCAGTTCCTGCGCCATCCAGCCCGCGCGCAGCAGCCAGTTGCAGCGCGTGCAGTAGAGGATGGTGACGGCGGGCCGCGTGCTCATGACATCCACGTCGATTCCCGTGCCTGTAAAGGCCCCAGGCAATATTCACGTCCGGCAGCTACGTATAAAGGATATTGCCGGCCCGCATAAGCCGCGCCGGAGGGCCATCGCCGCGCCCGGGATACCCCCGGATACCATGGATTTCAGGGAACTTTCGCCGCTCCCGGCCATTGATTTCCCGGTCACCATTGCGGGCCTGGATTTTTGACATCCGTGATCTCGTGAAGTACACCCGGACCACATTCGCGCGTGCGCCTTGGCGCGCGCAGACGAGCGCGCGCGCCCCCGCCATTCGGGCGCCGCGGAACGGACAACTTAACTGATTGATATGTGTGGATTTTGCGGCGAAGCCAACTTCGACGGCGCACAGGCATCCTTTGCGTCTATTCAGGCCATGTCGGACACCATGCGCCCGCGCGGGCCCGACAGCGGCGGCGCCGTTATTCACGGCTCCGTGGCGCTCGGCCACCGCCGCCTCAGGATCATCGACCTGAGCGAGCGCGGCCAGCAGCCGATGACCGATTCCGCGCTCGGCCTCACGCTGGCCTTCAACGGCTGCATCTACAACTACCGGGAGTTGCGCGAGGAGCTGAAGGGCAAGGGTTTCGTCTTCTTCTCCGACAGCGACACCGAGGTGATCCTCAAGGCCTATGCCGCCTGGGGACCGGAATGCGTCCAGCGCTTCAACGGCATGTTCGCCTTCGCCATGCACGAGCGCGACAGCGGCCGCCTCGTGCTGGCCCGCGACAGGCTCGGCATCAAGCCGCTGTATTTCGCGGAGTCCCGCTCCGGCAAGCGCCTGCGCTTCGCCTCCTCCCTGCCCGCGCTGCTCGCGGCCGGCGACGTGGACACCTCGATCGATCCCGTCGCGCTGCATCACTACATGAGCTTCCACGCGGTGGTGCCGAGCCCGCTCACCATCCTCAGGGGGGTGCGCAAGCTGCCGCCCGCCACCATCGCGGTGATCGAAGCGGACGGCACGCGCCGCGACCGCGTCTACTGGGCGCCCAGCTACCACCGCTCCGCCGGGGACCTGGAACGCACGCCGGAGGAATGGCGCGAGCAGGTCCACGCCGCCCTCTCCCAGGCCGTGCGGCGGCGCATGGTCGCCGACGTCCCCGTGGGCGTGCTGCTCTCCGGCGGAGTCGATTCCAGCCTCATCGTCGGCCTGCTCGCCCGGGAAGGCCAGGCCGAGGCGGGCCTGAAGACCTTCTCCATCGGCTTCGAGGCGGCCGGCGGCGAGAGCGGCGACGAGTTTCTCTATTCCGATATGGTCGCCAGGCGCTTCGGCACCGAGCACTACAAGATCCAGGTGCGCTCCGCCCGGCTGCTCGACACCCTGCCCAAGGTGATCAGGGCCATGTCCGAGCCCATGGTCTCCCACGACAACGTCGGCTTCTACCTTCTGTCCGAGGAAGTCTCCCAGCATGTGAAGGTGGTGCAGAGCGGCCAGGGCGCCGACGAGATTTTCGGCGGCTACCACTGGTATCCCCCCCTCGCCGACAGCAACGACCCGGTCGGCGACTATGCCCGCGCCTTCTTCGACCGCAGTCACGAGGAATATGGCCGCGTCGTGGGCGAGGGTTTCGCCGATGGCGACCACAGCCGGCATTTCGTCGAGGCCCATTTCGACCTGCCCGGCGCCGACACCGCCGTGGACAAGGCCCTGCGCATCGACTCCACCGTCATGCTGCCGGACGATCCGGTAAAGCGCGTGGACAACATGACCATGGCCTGGGGACTGGAGGCGCGCGTGCCCTTCCTCGACCATGAACTGGTCGAACTCGCCGCCCGCATCCCGCCGCAGGAAAAGCTCAAGGATGGCGGCAAGGGCGTGCTCAAGGCGGTTGCCCGTCAGGTCATCCCGGCTGAGGTCATCGACCGCCCGAAAGGCTATTTCCCCGTGCCCGCGCTGAAATACATCGGCGGCGAGGTGCTCGACATGGTCCGCGACGCGGTCACTTCGGAAAAGGCCCGTTCCCGCGGCCTGTTCCGCAGCGAATTCGTGGACCGTCTGCTCGACGAGCCGCACGCCAGCATCACGCCGCTCGGCGGCTCCATGCTCTGGCAGGTGGCCCTGCTGGAGCTGTGGCTGCAGGAACACAGCGTATAGCCGGTATGTTTATCTCCAGTCCGTTCATTCGGGAGGAAACGATCATGTCGCTGCAACCGACCAAGGCGACGTCTCTCAAGCATTGGGGCGATCTGCCCACCGCGCTCACCGCCGCGGACGTGGTGGAGGAGGCCAGCGCCGATTGCGGCTGGGGCCGGCTGCTGTTCGGCCAGACCTTTTCCAATCCGGAGAAACTGGCCGATGCCCTGCAGCTCGAAGGGCCTGGCCGCCGCGACATCGCCATCTATGTGCGCGACCCCCATGTGCTTCTGTCGCACGCGCCGCAGTCTCTGTTCCTCGACCCCTCGCACACTTTTCGCCTCGACCTGACGCGTGCGCTGCCGGCGGCGGACAAGCCGACCACCTTCCATGTGCGCGCCGCGGGGCCGGACGACGAGTCGCTCATAAACACCATCTACATCACCCGCGGCATGGTGCCGGTCTCCCGCGGCTTCTGCGGACACGCAGGCCCCGAGGACCCGGTGACGCTGCTTACCGCCGTTGACCAGGCCACCGGCCACATCATCGGCGTGGTCATGGGCGTCGACCACGCCATGGTGTTCAACGATCCCGACGGCGGCTCCAGCCTGTGGGCGCTGGCCGTCGATCCCCAGGCCCGCTATCCCGGCATCGGCAAGACGCTGGTGCTGGCGCTCGCCCGTCACTTCCGTGCCCGCGGCCGCGCCTACATGGACCTGTCGGTCATGCACGACAACGCCGAGGCCATCGCGCTCTACGACAAGCTGGGCTTCGAGCGCGTGCCGGTCTACTCGGTCAAGCGCAAGAACCCGATTAACGAGACGCTGTTCATCGGCCCCGCCCCGGAAGAGTCGTTCAACATCTACGCCCAGATCATCATCGACGAGGCGCGCCGCCGCGGCATCTCCGTGGAGGCGGAGGACGCCTCCGCCGGCCTGTTCACCCTGTCGCTGGGCGGACGCAGCATCTCCTGCCGCGAATCCCTGAGCGACCTGACCAGCGCCGTGGTCATGAGCCGCTGCGATGACAAGGCGCTTACCCATCGCCTGCTGGCCGCCGAAGGGCTGAAGGTGCCCGAGCAGGTGACCGTGCGCAGCGAGGACGACGCCGTGCGCGCGCTCGACCGTTTCGGCCGCATCGTGCTCAAACCCGCCCGCGGCGAGCAGGGAAAGGGCGTCTTCGTGGACCTGCGTTCGGCGGAGGCGGTCCGCCGCGCCTGGCAGGAAGCGAGCAAGCTGTGCGAGTCCGTGGTGGTCGAGGAATTCGTCACCGGCGAGGACCTGCGCATCATCGTGATCGACGGCGAGGTGGTGGCCGCGGCCATTCGCCGTCCCGCCACCATCATCTGCGACGGAAAGCTTACCATCGAGAAGCTGATCGAGGTACAGAGCCGCCGCCGCGCCACCGCCACGGGAGGCGAAAGCCGCATCCCCATCGACGACGAGACGCGCCGCGCCGTTCGCGCCGCCAACTACTCCCTCAACGACATGCCGCCCGAAGGCACCAAGCTGCGCGTGCGCAAGACAGCCAACCTGCACACCGGCGGCACCATCCACGACGTCACCGGCGAGCTGCATCCCGAGCTGGAAAAGGCGGCGATCAAGGCGGCAGCCGTGCTCCGCATCCCGGTGGTCGGCCTCGACTTCATGGTGCCCTCGATTTCCGAGCCCGAATACCACATCATCGAGGCCAACGAGCGGCCCGGGCTCGCCAATCATGAGCCCGCGCCCACCGCGGAGAAGTTCATCGACTTCCTCTTCCCGCAAACCAAGGCCGCGCCCAGACCCGCGTCCGGAAAGGAGTAGCACGGGACAGCCATGCAGAAGCAGGTGATCCAGGATGTAACGGTAGACCAGACCTACCTGAAAAAGATACTCGCGGACCTGCTCGACCTGCCGAGCCCCTCCGGCATGACCGACGGCGCCGTGGGCTATGTCTGCGAGGTGCTGGCGAACCTGGGCATTCCCTACGAGATGACGCGGCGCGGCGCCATCCGCGCCAACCTGGAAGGGCCGCCCAACGCGCCGACGCGGGCCATAGTCACCCATGTCGACACGCTCGGCGCCATGGTCAAGAACATCCGCCCCAACGGCCGCCTCGACGTGGTGCCGATCGGCACATGGTCCGCCCGCTTCGCCGAGGGCGCGCGCGTCACCGTCTTCAGCGACGACCATCGCCGCTTCCGCGGCACCATCCTGCCGCTGAAGGCCTCCGGCCACACCTACAACGAGAAAATCGACACCCAGCCGGTCTCCTGGGACAACGTGGAGATCCGCCTCGACGAACGCACCACCACCCGCGTGGAGACCGAGATGCTCGGCATCCATGTGGGCGACACCGTCGCCGTCGATCCCCAGCCGGAATTCGCCGACAATGGCTTTGTCGTGTCGCGGCATCTGGACGACAAGGCGGGCGTCGCCGCCGTGCTCGCCGCCGTCAAGGCGGTGCGCGACAGCGGCCTGCACCTGCCGCTTTCCTGCCACCTGCTGTTCACGGTGTCGGAAGAGGTGGGCGTCGGCGCGTCCCATGTCCTGCGCGGCGACGTGGCCGAACTGGTGGCGGTGGACAACGGCACCATCGCGCCGGAGCAGGCCACCTCGCAATATGGCGTCACCATCGCCATGCAGGATTCCAGCGGTCCTTTCGACTGGCACCTGACCCGCAGCCTGCTGGCCCTGTGCCGCGACTACAGGCTGGAGCATTCCCGCGACGTCTTCCGCCACTACCGCAGCGACGGCGCCGCGGCGGTCGAGGCCGGCAACGATATCCGCACGGCGCTCGTGTGCTTCGCGCTGGACGCCTCCCACGGCTACGAGCGCACGCACATGGACTCGCTCACCGCCACCGCGCGCCTGCTGGCGCTCTACCTGCAGAGCCCGGCGCTGTTCCAGCGCGATACCGAGGCGCTCGGCCCGCTCGGCGACCTGCCCACCGGCGAGGAAGAAGGCACCGCGCCGGACTCCTGAGATCTTCTCCCGAAGACGTCTCCTGCCCTGGCCGAACCCACG
>JBFWSL010000218.1:0-6259 GCA_050248375.1 Hyphomicrobiales bacterium
CGGCGGCGATGTGGCAAACTAATTCGACAGATCCGTTAACCTCTTGATCTGCGAGACAATACCCGCCGAAAAATTGGGCAAATGCTTTGCTGAATTTGCGACACTTCTCGGACCGCGCCGCCTGGATTTGGGCGCGTGGAATCTCCGCCGCCGGAGCATCCGGTACCGGATTTCCCGCCCCGGCAGAAGCTAGAGCGAGGATGCGTTGAAGGTGTCGCAGCTCTGTATGTCGCCGCTCTGGAAGCCGCGCTTGAACCACCTGACGCGCTGTTCCGAGGAGCCATGCGTGAAGGCGTCGGGCACCACGCGGCCCTGGGTCTGGCGCTGGATGTTGTCGTCGCCGATCTTGCTGGCGGCGTTGAGCGCCTCCTCGATATCGCCGTCTTCCAGGATCTGCTTGGTACGCTGGGCGTGATTGGCCCAGACGCCTGCGAAACAATCGGCTTGCAGTTCCATGCGCACCTGCAGGGCATTCGCCTGCCGCTCGTTCATCCTCTGCTTGGCGTTCTGCACCTTTTCCGAAATACCCAGCAGGGTCTGCACATGATGGCCGACCTCATGGGCGATCACATAGGCCTGCGCGAAATCGCCCGGAGCACGAAAGCGCTCCTTCAACTCCTTGTAGAAGCTGAGGTCGACATACACCTTCTGGTCGAGCGGACAGTAGAACGGACCCATCTGCGCGAGGCCCGTCCCGCAAGCCGACCGCGTGGCGCCCGAGAACAGCACCAGCTTGGGTTCCGGATAACGCTCCCCGAAGCGCTTGAAGATGTCGGTCCAGACGTCCTCTGTATCCGCCAGAACCACGGAAATGAATTGCTTCATCTCGTCCTGGCCGGTTCCTTGCGGCGCCTGCGCCTGCGGGCCGCCAGGCCGTGCGGAGGGCGAGCTTGGCGCGTTGCCTGTCGGGCTGGGCAACGTGATGTCGGGGAATCCGCCGCCGCCGCCATCCCCGCCGGTCAGGATCGCGCGGGGGTCGACACCGAACAGCAGCATGAGACCGACGATGACCAGGATGCCGAAGATGCCGATACCGCCGCCGCCGCGCCCGCCTCCGCCAGTGGGGAAGCGCATACCGCCGCCGCCGCCCGGAAACGGAAAGCCAAAGCCGCCGCCCTGTCCGCGGCGGTCCTCGATATTCTCACTCTCCCTGCGACCACGCCAACGCATCTGCCTGCCTCACTTGAAAAGCTGAACTCGCCCGATCTGCTGTCCGCCATTTTCCGTGTGCTCGCCTGGGGCCGCAAGCATCATTACGCCCCATCGGGAAAAGTCTGGCGGCTTACTTGTCCGTGTAGGTCTCCCGATACTGCTCACGCAGGTCTTTCTTCTGGATCTTGCCCATGCTGTTCCTCGGCAGCGCATCCACGAAGAATACGCGCTTGGGCTGCTTGAACTTGGCCAGCTCGTCCTTCAGATGGTCGATGATGGCCGCTTCGCTCAGCCCGTCGCCGTCGCCGCTGCGCGCCACCACGGCGGTAACGCCCTCCCCGAAATCGGGATGCGGCAGGCCGATGACGGCGGATTCCGCGACCCCCGGAATGGCGTCGATGGCCGCCTCCACTTCCGCCGGGTAGACGTTGAATCCGCCCGAGATGATCAGATCCTTCGCGCGCCCGACGATGTTGATGTAACCCTTCGTGTCCACCATGCCGAGATCGCCGGTGATGAAGAAGCCGTCGGAGCGGAACTCTTCCCGGGTCTTCTCCGGCTGGCGCCAGTAACCCTTGAACACATTGGGTCCGCGCACCTCGATGACGCCCACCTCGCCATCCGGCAGGGCCTTGCCCGTCTTCGGATCGGCGATGCGCACCTCGATCCCCGGCAGCGGAAAGCCGACCGTCCCCGCACGCCGTTCGCCGTCATAGGGATTGGAGGTGATCATGCTGGTCTCGGTCATGCCGTAGCGTTCCAGGATCGCGTGTCCCGTCCGCTTGAGGAATTCCGAATGTACTTCCGGTGAAAGCGGCGCGGAGCCGGAAACGAACAGGCGTATGTGCTTGACCAGTTCCCTGGTCAGCGCCTTCTCCTGCAGCATCCGGTAATAGAATGTCGGCACGCCCATCATGGACGTCGCGTCCTTGAGCAGCGGCAACACTTCGCCCGCATTGAAGCGCGGCAGGAAAATCATCGAGCCGCCGGCGGTGAAAAGCGTATTGCTCGCCGTGAACAGCCCGTGGGTATGATAGATTGGCAGCGCATGCAGCAGACGGTCCTGGGCCGTGAACTTCCAGGTCTCCGCCAGCGCCGCGGCATTGGAGGCGAGATTGCCGTGCGTCAGCATCGCGCCCTTCGAACGCCCGGTTGTCCCCGACGTGTAGAGAATCGCGGCCAGATCGTCGTCCCCGCGCGCGACGTCCGTGAAGGTCTCGCCGGCGGCCGAAACCGCTTCCGTGAAGCTGCCATCTCCCGCCACACCCAGCGTCTCGACCCGGGGCACGCCGACCGACTGCGCGACCGTCGAAATTTCCTCCACCTTGTCGGGGCTGCAAAGCACCGCCGCGGGCTCCGCATCGCTGAGGAAATAACCGAGCTCGGCCGGCGTATAGGCGGTGTTCAGCGGCAGGAACACCGCGCCCGCGCGCACGACGCCGAGATAGACCATCAGCGCCTCTATGCTCTTTTCCACCTGCACCGCCACCCGGTCGCCGGGCTTCACGCCGAGCGACTGCAGCGTGGCGGCGAAATGGCCGCTGCGCCGATGCACATCCGCATAGGTCATGACGACGCCCTTGCCGTCGAGTAGCGCGGGAGCGTCCGGCGTCTTCAGGAAGCGCCGCGAGAGATGGGCGTAGAGAGTGTTCTGGGACATGTGTGTGGAATGCTCAGGCATCGGCGGCGGTGAGATCGCCGCCCGCCGTGATGGCCGCTGTGCCTTCACTCGCCTTGAGCAGGGCGCGGACCGGACGGGAGGACGCCACCGCGCCTTCGTTGACATAGGCTTCGTGGTTCTTCTCGATGTCTTTCAGATCGTAGAGATAGTTGACCATCAGGCCGTGCGATTGCCGCATCGCCTTCGGCGAGCGGTCGCCGAGCCAGTTGAGCCGCTCCAGCCGCGCCCCGTTGCCCAGATGGAAGCGCGCCACGGGATCGACCGGGCTGCCGCCCCTGGTCTTGGCCTTCAGCAGATAGGCCGCCGCCAGTGGCAGCAGGATATGCTCCAGCGCCTCGCACTGGTCCGCATGGGCCGCCCAGCCGATGTCGTCCAGTGCTTTCAGCGTCGCAAGCGCTTGCGGGCTGAGGCCGCTCGACTCCCCGTCCGCGCGCATGCGCGCCAGCCAGCCGGCGAAACGCGGCACCGGCGAGAGTGTGACGAAGGTCCTCACGCTGGGGATTTCCCGCGACAGGTCCTCGGCCACCTGCTTGATCAGGAAGCTGCCGAAGGAAATGCCGCGCAATCCTTCCTGGCAGTTTGAGATCGAATAGAAGACCGCGGTCGTCGGCGCGTCGGGCCCGCCATCGCCGTCCTCGCGCTCGATCAGCAGGTCACGGATGCTTTCCGGGATATCCTGGGTCAGCGCCACCTCGACAAAGATCAGCGGCTCGTCCACGAGCGAGGGATGGAAGAAGCCGTAGCAGCGCCGGTCGCGCGGATCGAGGCGGCGGCGCAGGTCGTCCCACCCGCGAATCTCGTGCACGGCCTCATACTGGATGATCTTCTCCAGGATCGAGGCCGGTGTGGACCAGTCGATCCGGCGCAGCACCAGGAAGCCGCGGTTGAACCACGACGACAGCAGATGCATCAGATCCCGGTCCACCGGCACCAGTTCGGGATAATGGCCGAGCAGGTGCAGCAGGTCGGACCGCATCGACACGATGCCATGCGTCGCGCCCTGCGCCATGTTCAGCCGCCGGAAATATTCCTGCCGGGGCGAATCCACGCTCGCGGCAAGCCGGGCCATGGTCTCCGGCCCCGGATTGTCCAGATACGCGGAAGCCGCCGCTTCGACGGGACCCTGCACAGGCACGAGTTCACGCGCCATGAAGCGGAAGAAGGCGAGCTTGCCTGCTTCGTCCAGGCCCTTGTAGGCTGACAGGATCTCGCTCGCGATGGCGATTCCGGAAGCCTCGCCGCGGCTCGACAGCAGCGCGCGCGAAAGGGCTTCCAGAGAGCCCTCCGGCTCCTGACCGCCGGTCAGGTCGAGCAGCTTGCGGCCGCGCTCTCCTATGCTGCCGAGAAGCTCCTGAAAAAACGAGACATTCACGCCACTGGTCTCCGATTCAGATAATGAGGCGCCCCGTCATTGATATAGCACCGGCCCGCACCCGCACCAGCCTTGAAATGCTCACGGAAACCGGGCCTTCGATGGCGATCCGTCATCAAACGGTTATGTCCATCGTCCATTTTGCACGCCGTCGGACATAACCAACGGCCGACGGACGCATTCGTAACGGGTAGCGTCCTGAGTAACAGAGCCTCGGCCCGCCCCGCGCCGGGGCTCGATTCTTTCCCGGTCCCGGCTGCCTCAACGCCTCAGCCCTTCGCCTGTTCCGCGAAAACCTTGCGCGCAATGCGCATGCAGGAAACGCCGGCCGGAATGCCGCAATAGATGCCGATCTGGTGGATGATGGCCTGCAGCTCCCCTTCGGACACCCCGTTGCGGATGGCGCCGCGGAAATGCAGTTCCCACTCCTCCATGCGGTTGAGCGCCGCGATCATCGTGAGGTTGAGCATGGAGCGGGTCTTCGCGTCGATCCGGTCGTCGCCCCATCCGAAGCCCCAGCAATACTCCGTCACGAAATCCAGGAACGGACGGTTGAAGTCGTCCGCCTTGGTCTCCGTCATGTTCACGTAGTCCTCGCCCAGGGTCGACTTGCGGCGGGCCAGGCCCAGCTCGTGCAGTTTCTTGTCCATTGCGGATGCTCCTTCGCGTTTCCGGATTTCCCCGACAGACCTAGCAGAGTGCCGCGGCCGATGGCGAGGGCAAGTTACGAAGGGAAAAGAGAAATTCTTGGGGTGCGACGGAAAACGGGGCGGCTGGCGCGAGGCCGTGCACGATAAAGGCGTGGCCCGGAAAAAGAAGAAGGCAGGGCCGCAGGCCCCGCCCTCCCCTGATCTCGCTTATCTGCGCCCGTAAGCGCCCGTTCGGCGAGAGGTGAAACCGTTTCCTCCTCCGGGGATTTCTCCCCTTTGTCAGTCGCGGTCTCGAACGAGCCACTTTTTCTGAAGCCCTTGTGAGGCCTCCGAACAAGCGGCACGGGCATCCAGATCCCGTCTTGTTTAGCGTCGCGTCCGTTTACGACGTGGTCCATCCGCTGGCCAAAGCGACGAACCGTGGCGGCTTATCGTCCCTGGGCCCTCTGGGAGATTTTGCTCCCCGCCATCCCTATCGGGCTTTCGCCCGACCGTTACGGCGGTTTGCGCCCCCAGTCTGGTGGGACACCGCTCGAGCCTTCCACGGCAATGGAAAGCCTCGGACTTGCCGTGTCCTCGCCGCGCCTTCTCGCCCTTTCGGGTCCGTCGGCGTGACGTGGATTCAGCCTACAGGAACGACCGGCAAGCGGGAGGGGCTGTGTGCGGCGCGGGCCGACTTTTCCCCTATATCCACCTTATCCACAGGCATCCCCCGCAAGGGGTCTTGACTGATTAGCGCCGCTATTTCGGCAGGTTGAACCGCCGCACCTGCGACTGCGCACCATCGTGATACGTGAGTTGCACGGTCATGTAGGCGGTCTTCGGCGGCACCGGCATGAGAAGGGTTGCCTTCTCCGGCACCCCATGCGGATTGGCCGGATCGCAGGGCGGCAACCGGAAGAGCCGGTCGGTCGGGCCATCGTTGTAACCGTAGCGAACCTCCTTGATGGCGCAGCGATAGCTGACCAGATGCGTGAAGTAGACCTGCATGCCCCGCCACTCCCGGAAGGAGATCCAGCTCGTCCACATCTGGTCGAGAATCTTTTTCTGTCCATCGGCGAGCGCCCCGTCGGGGCTGAAACGGATCGGATAGACGTCCGCCTGTTCGCCGCGCCGGTCGCGCCAGGTCACGTAGATCGTGGTCGCGGCCTGGTCCGGCGGCAGTTCGAAATAGGTTTTCGGCATGCGCTGGCCGGTGCGCTGGTCGAGGAAATCCTGGAATCCCGCATCGACGAACTCCCCGTTTTCACCCACCCGATAGCCGAATTGCGTGGCGGCCTCGGGCAGCGAGACATTCACCATCCAGCCGCTGTTGGAGCGGGTGAAGTTCACCAGCGGCGAACCGGCCGGCGGCAGCGCCGCCAGCTTCTGCTCCGCCTGCGGCAGCACGCTGGCGCCGCCGCC
>JBFWSL010000219.1:0-6161 GCA_050248375.1 Hyphomicrobiales bacterium
CCGGCGCGGACACCATGCTTGCGTGCAACCTCGCCGAACTCCCGCACGATCCGCGTTCCGTGCTCGACACTGCCTTGGTGATTGTTGGCCATATCGAAAACGACAAGATCGTTGAAGTCGAATGTCAGCTCCGTCTGCATGACCCTCGGTTCCCCTTGCATGCCTCAGTCCGCGACTTTGAGCGCGTCAGCCGTATAACCCTTGGCGTAGTCGATTGCGACGGACCGGCCCGTGGCTGCCGAAAGATGCCCGGCAGCGATGACAAGCATGGAGTCCAGTCCCCGTTCGATGGATATCGGGGACTTTACGCCCTTTTCGACGGCCAGTTCAATGTGGTCCAGTTCCGCGATGAAGTCTTGCGGCCGCGTCTTGGAAAACTCCTGAACATCGACTGTATCCGCACTGATTTTCCTGACGAAATCCGTGTATGGACTGGGCTGGCACTGCCATTCCACCGCTCCTTTCGAGCCCTGGGCCCGCGCCGCCTTCAGCGGAGGCCGCGTGACCACATCCTGGATCACGTCGCCAACCAGGCCCTTCTCCGTTTTCAGATGCAGGAGCGCGACCCGGTCGTAGGACGCGCCGTCCGCCTCCACATAGTCGAGCATGGCGCTCACCTCGATCACGCGGCCCGCTCCGGCCTCATGCGCCAGATGCTGCCACAGGTTGACCGCGTGGGAGTGCTCGCCGAGCGCTCCGCCGCCCCTGCGCCAGAATCCCAGATAGGTATCCGCCGGTCCCTCGAGCCAGGGGTGCGCGTTGAAGATGCCCTGCCAGTGCTCCCGGAAGGCCACGGTGAGCGCCTGCACCTCGCCGACCTCCTTGCGCAGAACCTCGCCAGCCATCGCGGTGCTTGGCGCCACCACATGGTCGTAGCCGACGAAGACCTTGATGCCCTTGGCCGCGGCCTCGTCGAACAGCTCCTGGCATCCCTGCAGATCGGGCGTGGCAAGGGGTTTCTCCACCAGGATCGCCCGGGGGCTTTCCTTCAGCGCCGCCCGCGCCAGCGGGATATGGCTGTCCGGGGGCGTGCCGACGAACACGTAATCGAAGCCTCCCACCGGTGCGTCGTCACTGACGCAAAGCGTGATGGCGTCGTCCCATTTGCCGTAGCGGGCGGGGTAGATGTCCTGTTTCATGCGCTTGAGCGAGGCCGGGTCCACATCGCAGACCGTGACGTCCCAGCCCTTGCTGCGCGCCGCGTTGGCGAGATGGTTGCCGATCGAACCGGCACCGAAGATCTTTACCCTTGGCATTCCCTCAACTCCGCTGATCCGTCGCGCCGGCCGCTTGGCCAATCCGGTTGTGTTCGGACAGGCCGCGAACTAATGTCCGCCGTCGTTTGTACCCCGTAATCCCCACGTGCGACTGCGGCAATACATCCCGTGGCGGACGGCAGGAGACAGTTGCATGTGCGGATTTGCCGCCCTGTTCGAGCCGGACCGGACGTTCCCGGGGAAGTTGCTGGACGGTATCGACAGCGACCTGCGTCACCGGGGGCCGGACAGCTCCGGACGCCACTCGGTTCCGGGCTGCGCCCTGGTCTTCCGCCGCCTCGCCATCCTCGATCCCGAAAGCCGCTCCGACCAGCCCTTCTGGGACGCGAGCGGCCGTTACGTCATCGTCTTCAATGGCGAAATCTACAATTACCGGGAGATCCGCCGGACCTTGACCGAGGCCGGGGTTCGTCTGAGGACGGACGGCGACACCGAAGCCATCGTCGAGGGCTTCGCCCGCTGGGGCGAAAGCATCATCGACCGGCTCGAGGGGATGTTCGCCTTCTGCCTCTTCGACACCCATGAAAAGGTCGTTCGCCTGGTCCGTGACCCGCTTGGCATCAAGCCGCTCTATGTGGCGCGGCAAGGGAAGTTGGTCGCAGCGGCCAGCGAGATGCATCCGCTGCGCCGGGTGACCGGGCGCACGGAGGTCGATCCGGCCGCGCTCGCGGAAATCCTGCTCTACCGCCATGCCAGCGGCCGCATGAGCAACCTGAAGGGTATCGACCTTCTCCCCGGCGGCACCATTGCCACCTATCGTCTCGATGCAGGCCATTACGCCGAACGCATCTATGCCGACCGCCTCGACACCATCCAGCCCGAGCCGGGAATGACCCGCCAAGAGGCGCTCGACCTCGTCGAAGACGGCATATCGGAATCCGTGCTGCGCCACATGCAGAGCGACGTCGGTTACTCCGTTCAGTTCTCCGGAGGGGTGGATTCCAGCGTCGTTCTGGCGCTGTCCTCGCGCACCTCCGGCAACTCCATCGACACCTACAGCATACGCCTGCCCGGAAGCCGCTTCGACGAATCCGCGCACCGGACACCCGTCGTCGAGCTCTATCACCCGGCTCATCACGAATACGACTTCAATGGGCGCGGCTTCGCCGATGCGCTGCCCAGGGCGCTCTTCCATCTCGAAGGGCCTTCCGCCCATCTGGGCTGCGTTCTGCTCATGCTGCTGTGCGACCGCATTTCGGAGAAACACAAGGTCGTTCTGACCGGGGAAGGCGCCGACGAATTCTTCGGCGGCTACGACCGCTACGGCCGCTGGCGGCGGCTTCGCCGTTTCGGCCGCATCGGCAGGATGATGCCTTCACCGCTGTGGAACCTGCTGCCACGCTACAAATATCTGCGGCGTTTCTCACGGCACGAGGCCTTCGACATTGCGCATGTGTTCGTGAATCCTGAATTTCTCGCCTCGATCTTTCCCTCGCTGGATTTCCGCTCCCCGAACCGGGCCGCCGCCGCCGCCAGGTTCACGGACTTCCGCGAGAAGCTCCTCGCCCTCGACCAGACCGGTTACCTCGACTCCTTGCTGCTGCGTCAGGACAAGATGTCCATGGCCGCCGGAGTCGAGGCGCGCGTTCCCTTCACCCATTACCCGCTTGCCCGGGCGCTCAACCGCATACCCCTCCGCCTGCGCATTCCAGGAGGCGAAACCAAGCCCCTGCTGAAGGCCGTCGCGGAAAAATGGCTGCCGCGCGAGGTAATCTACCGGCGCAAGGTGGGACTCGGGCTGCCCCTCAGGGACTGGCTCCTCGATGGCGAGGGCCTCGGGCGCTACCTGGATTTCCTCACCGAGCCCGGTTGCCGCATCGCCTCCTTCGGGGAGGCTTCCGCGATACGCTCGGCCGTCGAGGAATTCCGCCGCGACCCGAAGCAGCAATATGTGCCCCTGCTCTCCCACCTGATCAATGTGGAGGTCTGGCTGCGCTCTCTGGAAGCTGCCGGGGCTCCTTCGCCGGGCAACCGCGCGCGGGAAACGGGCGTCTAGCCAAAAAAATACCCCTGGGCGAATTCCTCCGGACACCCTCTCGAATCGCAGGCCCGGTTCACCGCCTCCAGAAGCTCCGCCTCGTCGGCCCGGGTCCGGTTGCGTTCATCCAGCTTGGCCGTCACGATCTCGCAGCGAAGCGCCAGGTCCTTTTTCCCCGCCGGATCCCACCTGCGGGCGCCCGTGTCCAGAAGCACAATCCCGCGCTCGCAAGCCAGGGCGTCGAAGAATGCCGATCCCGCGAACTCGAAGACATAGCAGTCCGCATCCATTGCCCGGGCGTCAAACCGGCCCTCGATGATGGGCACGCCGAGCGGGGCGTACAGCGATCGGGCGAGTTTCAGGCCGTCAGGATGCGGTTTGACATGAAGTTCGAACCCCTGCTTCAGAAGAATGCGAGCCGCGTGAAATTGCGCGTCCAGCGCAAGCGGATCCGGCTGCCGGAAGTCCAGCGGACCCATGAGCGACTCGCCGAGGAACGCGCCCGAAAACAGTATGATCTTCCTTGTTTTACCGGCGGCGCTTTTCGCATGGGCTTTGCGGCGCGCCTCGCCTTCTCTCCACCACTTCTGGTGCCGCCGCGATCCCAGCGACACGAACTCGACTCCCCGGGCCACCTCGTGATCGCTGAAGCGCCCGCGAAGGTTGGAAGCCTCCGACTTTCCGTGGACATAATATCGGGTGACCCACGGAAGTTCGGTCATTGGCCAGACCGGATCACTGAAGAAGGCGCGGTCGCCGCCATGGGAAAACCGCCAGATATTGCGTCCCGCGCGGGCATAGTGCCAATTCAGCGCCCGTCCGACGTCCTTCGGCGTTCCCCCGACAAGGGTGGACCCCACATGACGCCCCAAAAACGAAGACCTCAGGGATTCGATGCGCGAATAGGCCTGCGTGAGATGCTCGTTGGCGTGAATATTCGTGATCCGCGCGGAACGCCGCGACAGCTCCGCACAACAGCCCGCACGGTTCAGGCAACGCTCGACGGCCTCTGCGATCGACGTCACGAAATCCTTCATGTGCCGGGGCAGAGGCGCATTCCGAACAGGCCACCGCTCGGGCCTCAACGGCACCACCGGGAGGGTGTTGCCTTCCAGATACTCATCGAGCAATGGGGACGGGTTGTGAAAATCGAGGCGCCCTTCGCGCCGTTCCGCAAGCATCGCCCATGCACTCGCCGCCAATCCTGCAAGGCTTCTCAATCTTGCCATCGGCAGACGGCGCGCGGCCATGGGATACATCCGGGCAATGGCAAGCTGCTCGTCACGCGGAGCCTCTCCCGCGAGCGCGGCCTTGACCGGCGACCATCGCGGATCGTAGGCGGCCGCCAGCCCGAGCGCTCTCGACATCTCTACTTCGATCGCGGACCGCGCGGGCCGCTCCATGTCCATGACAAGAGCGCCCATGACGCAGCGGATCGCCGCGACGGCCTCTTCGTCATGCCGGCAGGAATCCACCGCCGCCGCCAGCCCCTCGCGCAGCGATCCGGACAGGTCGAGATAACGTCCATATGGCACCGGCCACACGAATTCATCACTGCCTGGAACGTCGAGGCGAAGAGATGGAAGATCGAGGGGCAGATGGCCGCCGGACCCGGCAACGGAACTCCCGAGATTCACCGAACGGAGTCCTTGCCTAGCCCTACCTTCCAATACTGACGACCCTTATCGCTGCCGCTCCGGCATAAGTCAGCGCGATGAACTCATACTTCAGTCCTGTTCGAGCGGCGAACTCCATCAGGGCTCTATGCTCGTTGACCTGCCAACCCTCGTAGTTCAGATATTCGTCGAACAGAATGATCGTGCCGGGAACTATGGACGCCTGCGCCGCTTCAAGCACGGCCTTCGTCGAGGAGTAGATATCGCAATCGACATGCATGAGCGCGGCCGGCTCGTCGTGCTCCCTGAAGAAGCGCGGCAGAACCTCGTCGAACCATCCCTTGTGCAGAACGACGTTTGGCCTGACCGTCGGCAGTTTGCCGCCGGTCGACATCTTTCCACTGAACCATTTGGTTCCAACGGAGGAAAAGCCCGGGATCACACCGTCATCCGGCAGACCTTCGAAACTGTCGAAGCCATGGATCTGGCGGTCCGTCATTCCCGCGATGGCGTTGATCGAGTTGCCGTTGTGAACTCCGAACTCCAGCAGCAAACCCTTTTCATTCGATCGCGCCAGAAGGAAACGGTACATGTCTTCGCGGATATCGAACCGCTGGGCATGCTGCATGTTCTGTTCGATAAACTCCGCGGAGGCCTCGATCGAACGCCGCCACAGCACGTAGCGCAGCGACTTCTTGTCAATGCGAAGTTCGGGCGCGAAATTTCGCACCGCCTTTTCCATCAGGTTTCGAATTGACTGCATCATTGGAGTGCTTCGACCGCCATGCGGTCCCCCATGGCCCGGACGAACGGAACCCGCTCTTCCATGCCCGCCGCTAGGCGGCGCCGACGTAGGTTGCGTTTATGGTCCAGCGGAATGACCCGAATTTCATGGGAGGGAAGCCGTGGAAGAAACCCTCGCTCATGTCATACATGAGACAGGTGTTCCTCAGGTTCTCCGGAATGAAGATGGGATCCTGGAACTCATTGTCGTTCCATATCCCCAGGCCACCGCCATACAGTCCGCCCGTTCCATCGATGAAAAAGATCATGTTCACGTTATGAGAGGCGTTGCTCGAGTCGATATGGGGAATGATGTTCGACCCCCAGTAGCTGCGCGTGAGAATGATCTGGCCACATTGGCGCCTGGCCCCGTCTCCGCACATGTCTGAAACGCGGGCACAGAACTCGTCGGACCGAAGATAGCGGTATGCGGCCGCCAGCGCCGGAAAATCCCCAAGGCCGGCCGGTTCGCTGTTGGCCGCGCGGGACCATATGAACGCCATGTCG
>JBFWSL010000220.1:0-6132 GCA_050248375.1 Hyphomicrobiales bacterium
TGCTGCGCGCGCTGCAATATGGCGCGCCGCCCCATGGCGGCATCGCGCCAGGCGTGGACCGCATCGTCATGCTGCTGTGCGGGGAGGAGAACCTGCGCCAGGTGACCATGTTCCCCATGAACCAGCAGGCGCAGGACCTGCTCATGGGCGCGCCCTCGGAAGTGTCGCCCAGGCAGCTCAAGGAGCTGCATATCCGCCTCGCCCTGCCGGAAAAGAAATAGTTCCGGCTAGGTACCGCTGAACAGGTGCCTGCGGCCGACGGCGGACGGGATCACCCGTTCCTCGCCGAAAGCCTCGATCAACCGGTAGATGGCGCGCCAGCCGGTGCAGTGGCCGGGCACCAGCATTTCCAGGCCGAATCCGCCGAGATCGGCAACCGTTTCCGGAATTATGGGCTCGCAGGCGGCGCCCGACAGATGGAAACCGCCCATCACGCCGTAGAGGGGTACAGGCGCGAATATCTCCCGCGCATGCCTGAGCACGTTGACTATGCCGGCATGGGAGCAGGCGCTGAAGACAATGATGCCCTTGCCCCGCACATGCACGGCGAGGAAGCGCTCGTCGAGGATGAGCGCGTCGTCCAGCCAGCCTCCGTCCGCTCCTCGCCGCACATGGCCAGGCAGTCCCTTCTCGTAGGACGTGGTCCTGGGAATCTCGCCGCTCAGGTGGAACAGTCCGCCGCCCAGTGGCCGGGCGCCGTCCTCCAGCACCAGCTTCCCCCCGGCCTTCTCAATCTGGTCCGGCGAGGGCACATCGGTGAAGGGCAGGTAGCCGCCCCTGGGCGTTCGCATGGCCCGCTGCACGAACATGCCGGCGTTGGCGTGCACGGGAATATGGCGGCCGCCGTTGTCCGCGCGTATCAACTCCAGCGCCGTCGTCATGCCGCCCACGTGATCCCAGTGGCCATGCGAGAACACGGCTTCGTCAATCTTTCCGAAGGGCACCCCGAGCGCCTTGCCGTTGCGCGCGAAGCAACTGCCCTCGGGGCCGGAGTCGAACAGCACGGCATGCTCGGACCCCCCGGCGCGCGCGGTGACCAGCAGCGACAGGCCCCACTGGGCGCAGCACAGGCAATGTCCCGCAAGCTCCCTGGCGCCCGCCCGCAGCACGTTCTGCAGTTCGCCGGTGACATTGGAGGGCGTGGTTGAGAGCAGCTCGGTGGCGTTGTCCACGACGACAAGCACGTCGCATTCGTCGAGGGGCACGAGCATCAGCGGCTCCCGGCGTTCTGCCGGCTTGTGGATTTCATCCGTTCGAGCAGCACGCGGACCAGCACCTTGCCGCTTGGACTCCTGGGAATCTCCTCGATCAGCTCCCAGCGGCGCGGCCGCTTGTGCGGGGCAAGCCTTGATCTGGCGATCTCCTCGGCGGCGGCGAGTTCGAAGCTCCTGCCGCCGGCGACGACGAAGGCGGTGATCAGCTGGCCCCACCTGTCATCCGGAATGCCGGCGACGACGCAATCGGCGACTCCGGGACAGGTGAGCAGCACCTCCTCGATCTCCACCGGATAGACATTCTCGCCGCCGGTGATGATCATGTCGTCCACTCGGCCGAGATAGTAGTAGTAGCCATCGTCATCGACTTCCACGAGGTCGCCGGTTCTGAGCCAGCCGTCCTCGATGGTGGCCGCCGTCTTTTCCGGCATGCCGTAATAGCCGTTCATCAGCTTAGGACCGCGCGAGACCAGTTCTCCGCGCCGGGCCCGCGCCTTCAGGCCATCGGCGATGGAGCTGTGCTCGGGGATCAGCGCCACGTCCATCCCGAGCAGGGGCCGGCCGATGCAGTTGACCGCACCCATGCGCGAAATCTGGTCGGGTGGCACGAGGGAGATCAGGCTGCAGGCCTCGGTCTGGCCGTAGACGTCCCACAGGTTTTCCGAGAGGCTCTGGATGATCCATTCGACTGTCTCCGGCCGCACCGGCGCCCCGGTGACGATGATCTGCTCGAGCGCCTCGCGGCTCGCGGGCGAGGGCAGGCGGCCCTCCTGCGACCACATCTCGAAATGAGTGGGTGCGCCGAGAACGCAGGTAACGCCATGCGTCTCCACCAGGCCGGCTATGGCCGCGGCGTTGTATTTCTCAGCGATCACGTTCACGCCGCCCACGAACAGCACTGGCAGAGCCACGACGTGGAACGCGGCCACATGATAGAGGGGCGCGACATGCAGCGCGCGGCTGCGCTCCGAGAAGCCGATCTCCGCCACCATCAGCACCGTGTTCAGCCACTGGGCGGCATGGCTGAGGATGACGCCCTTGGGGCGGCCAGTGGTGCCCGAGGTATACATGATCAGGCTTGGCGCGTCGGCGGCGAGCTCCAGGAGTGGCGGCACTATCTCCGGACGGTCCTCTATGAGCCGTTCATAGCTGATCGAGTTGGGCAACTCCGGGCCCGAGCAGGAAATGTATCGCCTCACGGTCTTGAAGTCGTTCGCCGCCTCGCCGAGGGCCGCGCTGGTGCGGGCGTCATAGAGCCATACCGCCGGTTCGCAGTCGCCGCCTATGACCGCGACCTCGGCCGGCGTCAGGTTGAAGTTCAGCAGCACCGCGACCGAGCCGATACGCTGGGCGGCAAAATAGGCGGTGAACAGCTCGATGCGGTTGGCGAGCGAGATCGCCACCCGGTCGCCGGGGCCGACGCCCATTTCCAGCAGCGCGTGAGCGAGCCGGTTCACCTCGCGGTCGAAGCCGGCATAGGTAAGGCTGCGCTGCTCGGACACGAGGGCGGGGCGGTCGGCGAAGCGGCGAACGGACTGGTCCAGAGCGTGCCCGAGCAGCACGGTGGGAGAGGCATGGAGGGATGTCATGGTGTTCAGGCGGACTTGCCGCCCCACAGCGGTTCCTTCGAGATGAGAATGACCGCTTCACCGATCGCTACGGCTTCGCCCTTCTGGTTGGTGGTCGTCATGCGCTGGCGCACAAGGCCACCCTGTTTGTAGCGGGAGCTTGCCTTCTTCTCCAGAATCTCGATTTCCACCTCCAGTGTGTCGCCGATCTTCACCGGTGCGGGCAGCTTGAAGTTCAGTTCCAGCAGCGCCATGCCGGTGCCGAAGGCGAGCATGGCGAAGGTGTTGAAGGTCAGCGCCGTGGTCAGGGTGCCTGGCGCGATGCGCTCGCCGTGGATGGTCTTGGCGGCCAGGTCCACATCCACGTGTAGCGGGTTGAAGTCGCCGGTGAGGCAGCAGAAGTTGTTGATGTAGCCCTCGGTCATGGTCGGCAGCCGGAAGCGGTGGCGCTCCCCCACCTCGAATTCGTCGAAAGTCCGGCCCTTGCCGTAGTTCACGCCAACCATGTCCGTTTCTCCCCTTGTTTTTTCGTGCGCGGTTTCGCGCCGCACCCCCCGGCGATGGCCCGGCGGCGCGGCATTGTTGGCACGCGCGCAATGCAATAGGAAATTCAGAATTCAAATTATAAATATGAGTTATTCAGATAGCATGTCCGCGCCATGATCTCGCTACGACAGGTTCGTTATTTCATCGCCACCGCCGAGAGCGGACAGGTGTCCGCCGCCGCCCGGCTGCTGCGCGTATCGCAGTCGGCGGTGACGCTAGCGGTGCGCGAGCTCGAGCGCGACCTGGGCGTGACCCTGCTGGATAGGCGGGCGAACGGCGTGTCGCTGACGCGCGAGGGCCTGCAGTTCCTCTATCACGCCCGCAACATCCAGGCCTCGGTGTCGGACGCGCTGCAGTCCATGCGCCAGGACACGCTGGAGACTCGCGGGGAGCTGTCCATCGGCGTCAGCTACACCGTTTCGGGCTACTTCCTGTTTCCGCTGCTGGCACGCTTCAGGCGTTCTTTCCCGGAGATCAGCGTGCGCGTGGAGGAAGGGGGCAGCCGCGATATCGAAGCCAAGCTTGTGAGCGGCGAACTCGACTGCGCCGTCATGCTGGCCTCCAGCGAGGACGATGCGAATACCTTCACCTTCAAGCCGCTGCTGCGCGCCCAGCGCAGGCTATGGCTGTGCGGAGGCCACCGCCTGCTGGCCCATGACCGCGTTCCCCTCGAGGAGGTCGCCGGCGAGCCCTATGTCATGCTGGCGACAGACGTGGTGGAGCAGGTCACGCTCGCCTACTGGCGCAAGGAGGGTCTGGCCCCGCGCGTGGTGTTCCGCACCTATTCGCTCGAGGCGGTGCGCAGCATGGTTGCGACGGGGGCGGCGGTCACGATCCTCGCCGACATCTCCTACCGGCCATGGTCGCTGGACGGCAGCCGCGTCGAGGCGCGCCGGCTCGCCTGCAGCATACCGCCCATGATCATCGGCCTGATAGCGGTGCGAGGCAGAACACTCTCGACCCCTTGCAGGCTGTTCCGCAGGTTCATGATAGACGCCTCGAAGAATGGCTGATCCCTCGCGGGTCGCGCGAGGCAGCGCACGAAACCGGTGACGCTGCTCCGTGCGGAGCTATTTCGGTCCTGCGGTGTATATATGCAGGGTGTGCCGCGGCAAGCGCGCCGCCCGCTTTCCGCAACGGAGTGAAAGGCTGAAATCCGGGCATGGGCAAGGTTTATATCCTCGTCAACCGCAAGGCGGGCACGGTGCGGGACCGCGGCCCCGGGCTGGTGGCCGGGCAACTGCGCGCCGCCGCGGACGAGGTCGGCTGGGACGCGGAGATCGAGATGCTGCACCCCGCCAGCATCGCTCCCCGCATAGAGCAACTGGCGAGGAAGCGGCCCGCGCCGCGGGCGATCATCGTCGGCGGCGGCGACGGCACGCTCTCCACCGCCGCCGGTCTGCTGGCGGGCAAGAAGACCGCGCTCGGCGTGCTGCCGCTCGGCACCATGAACCTGTTCGCCCGCGCCCATGGCGTGCCGCTCGATCCCATCGCGGCCATCAAGGCGCTCGCCGTCTCCAAGCCGGGCGCCATCGACCTGCTCGACATCAACGGCCATACGGTGCTGCAGCACGCCACGCTCGGGCTGATGGCGACGGTGATCCGCATCCGCGAGTCGCTGCCCTACAGCAGCCGCATCCGCCGCCTCGCCAACGGCGTCGTCGCCTGGGTGAAGGCCGTGCGCCGCCCCAGGGCCCTTCGCGTCACCGCCCGCAGCAAGGGCATGAACATCTCGCGCAGCGCCTCAGCCATGCTCATCTCCAACAACCGCCTGCCCGAGGAGATCGGCGCCACCCCTGTCGCCCGGGACATGACCCGGGGCGAGATCGGCGTTTATATCTGCACCTCCCGCCGCCGGGCGGACGTGATCAGGCTGACACTGGCCGCCTCCCTGGGCGTGTGGCGCAACACCACCCTGGTGGAGGAGTTCGTGGTCGGCGAGCTGGACGTGGAGACGTCCCGCAGTCCTGTCCGGCTGGTCATCGACGGCGAGCTGGTGCGCCTAACGAGCCCGCTGAAATGCTGCCTGCGGCGGAAAAGCCTGCGGCTGCTGGCCCCGGGAGACGCGAAGGGCAACAAAAACTGATTTACATACAGGGGCTTGCGTCCCGCCCTGCGTAAGGTCCATACCGCAACGGCAATCATTGGACCGGTCACGATCCTCTGGCACACTGTCGGGTCCGGGGCCGCGACCCGGACCAGGCGGACGAAAAAGACTTTGGGGGAGCAGGAAATGCCCAGTCAGTTGTCGGACGAGTTGCGTTCGGGCGCGCTCCTCTATCACAACCAGCCTCGCCCGGGAAAACTCGAGATCAAGGCCACCAAGCCTCTGGGCAACCAGCGCGACCTGGCGCTGGCCTACTCGCCAGGCGTGGCGGCGGCCTGCGAGGCCATCGCCGCCGATCCGGGCGAGGCGGCCAATCTCACCGTGCGCGGCAATCTCGTCGCCGTCATCACCAACGGCACGGCGGTGCTCGGCCTGGGCGCCATCGGCGCGCTCGCCTCCAAGCCGGTGATGGAAGGCAAGGCGGTGCTGTTCAAGAAGTTCGCCGGCATCGACGTCTTCGACATCGAGGTGGACGCCCTTGAGGTGGACCGCTTCTGCGACGTGGTCTCGGCGCTGGAGCCCACCTTCGGCGGCATCAATCTTGAGGACATCAAGGCGCCGGAGTGCTTCGAGATCGAGGACCGTCTGCGCCGGCAGATGAAGATCCCGGTCTTCCACGACGACCAGCACGGCACGGCGATCATCGTTGCCGCCGCCATCCTCAACGGGCTGAACGTCGCCGGCAAGGACAACGGCA
>JBFWSL010000221.1:0-6126 GCA_050248375.1 Hyphomicrobiales bacterium
ACACGTCCAAGACCGGCGGTGAGACCGAGGCCGCTCCGAAGATCTGGGAAGACATGGCCGGCTTTGTCGCTGCCGCGGAAAAGATGAAGACCGCGGCCGCGCAGGGGGTGGGTGCCGCCGCTCAGGGCATTGGAGCCTACAAGGCGGCATTCGGCGAAGTCGTGAAGAACTGCAAGTCCTGTCACGAAGCCTATCGCATCAAGAAATAATTACGTGCATGTTGCAGCCGCGCGATCCGGGGTCGCGTGGCTGAAATCGAGTCAAGGAGGGCAGCATGCGACGCCTTGTCTGGGCGGTCGTTATCCTCGGAATTCTGGGGGCGGTCGTCTTCTATTTCCTGACGATGCCCCGGACCATCGCGGCGTCGGCGATTCCGTCCCATACTCCCGACGTGAAGAATGGCGAGTATATGTTCTACGCCGGCGGCTGCGCGTCCTGTCACGCGACGCCCGCGTCGGACAAATGCGACGATCCCAAATACACCGATGCGCACGCTCTGGGAGGCGGGCGCTGCCTGAATACGCCGTTCGGCAGCTTCAGCGTGCCGAACATTTCCTCCGACAAGGCGCATGGCATCGGTGGCTGGACCCCTCTCGAGTTCGTCAATGCCATGGTGCGCGGTGTCGCGCCGGATGGAAGCCATTATTACCCGGCCTTTCCCTACACCTCCTACCAGCGCATGAAGCTGACCGACCTTCTGGACCTGAAGGCCTATCTTGATACGGTGCCCGCCGTGCAGACCGACGCGCCGCCCCACGATCTGGCGCTGCCGTTCCGCCTGCGCCGCGGTCTCGGCCTTTGGAAGCTGCTGTTCCTCGACGGCAAGCCGTTCGAGCCGTCGCCCGGAGCCAGCGACAAGGTGAACCGTGGCGGATATCTCGTGGAGGGTCCGGGCCATTGCGGTGAATGCCATTCCCCGCGCAATCTGCTGGGCGGGGTGGTCGCCTCCGCGAAGCTGTCGGGCGGGCCCTCTCCCGAAGGCGAGGGATGGATACCCAATATCAGCCCCCACAAGACCGGTATCGGCGACTGGAGCGAGGACGAGATCGCCTATTCGCTGGAAAGCGGCCTCACTCCGTCCTTTGACGCTTTCGGCGGTCCCATGGCGGCGGTGCAGGCCAACACCGCGAAGCTGACTCCCGAGGATCGCGCGGCCATGGCGGCGTATCTGAAGACGGTTCCGGCCGTCGCTTCCAGCCGGCCCGGCAAGGATTCCGCAAAATGAAGGCCGCGACGTTCCGGCTGACGGCATTCGCTGCAATGTTGTCGGTTGCGTCGCCCATGCAGGCCGAGGCCCGCGATCCGGCCATATTCGGACTTGTGGTGGGCATCGACGACTACATTGGCGAGCGCAACGATCTTGAAGGCGCGGTCGCGGATGCGCGGGACATCGCCGGCGCGTTGAACAGCGCCGGCGCCAGGGAGGTCAGGAAGTTCCTCGACAAGGAAGCCACCAAGGCCAATATCGAGAGGGCCTACCACGAACTTCTGGACAAGGCCCAGCCCGACGACACCATCTTCTTCACCTTCGCCGGCCATGGCAGTCAGGAGCCCGAGCCGGCCGGCCGCAACGACGAGGCCGACGGCAAGAACGAGAACTTTCTGCTCGCGGGCTATTCGCCGAGCGGGGAGGGCACTCTCGAGCGCATCGTCGATGACGAGATTTCCGAATGGCTTCTGAAGGCCGAGAAAAAGAAGGTGAGGGTCGTCTTCGTCGCCGACTCCTGCCATTCCGGAACCATGAATCGCAGCGCCCGCGCCGAGACCGTGCGTTTCCGCAACGGCCAGTTCGGCAACATCACGCAGGACAGGCTGAAGCTGCCTTCCGCGGAAGCCGCCAGGATCACGCAGGACGATTTCACCACCGTCACCTTCGTTGGAGCCACCACCGAGGACCAGTTGACCCCCGAGGTCACCATTGATGGGCAGAAACGCGGGGCGTTGAGCTGGGCGCTCTCGCGAGCCATCGAGGGGCGTGCCGACCGGGACGGGGATGGCGTGGTCACCCAGGTGGAATTGCTCGGCTTTGTGGTGCCCGCGGTCCATGCCCAGGTCGAGAGCCAGCAGACGCCCCAGGTGGCGCCGCTGCGCGCCCGGAATCTTGGTTTGTTCAACATAGGCGGCGCCGCCGCGCCGGCTTCGGCGCGGCCCAAGACGCCGCCGCTGAAGGTCGCGGTCGATGGCGGTACGGCCGGCTCGCTGGGCGACGTGCCTTTCGTGGATGTGGTGGAGAACAAGTCGGATGCCGATCTTATCTGGTATGCCGCCACCGGCACCGTCGAGCACAAGATCGGCGGCGTGGTCGCCATCGGCGTGGACGCTGCCAGGATCGGCCCTGTAGCCACCAAGTGGGCGGCGCTCAAGTTCCTCAAGCAGTATGCCGCCAGCGATGCGGTCGAGGCCGTCGTCGCCAGCGGCAACCGCCGGCACAATGTCGGCGAGGTGGTGCAGGTGACCGTGTCCGGTGCGAAATATCCGTATCTGACGATGTTCAACCTGCCGCCGGATGGCCGGGTTGAATTCTTCATTCCCGATCCGCGTAACAAGGGAGAAGCGGAGAAGGACTGGCGTGGCAACTCGTTCACGGAAAAATTCCGTGTCGCCGATCCGCCCTACGGCGCGGAGCATCTGGTCGCCATTTTCTCCAGGGAGATACTGAGCGATCTTCACGCCGTCCTGGCGGCCATGAAGACGGCCAGGGATGCGGGTGCCCTTCGCACGGTATTGGAGCAGGCACTCAAGGGTCGCGACGTGCAGATCGGCGTCCTCGACATCTACACAGGTGCGGGCGGGTGACTCGGTTAACAGGTCCGGCGGGGGCATGCGAGTTAGTAAAGATGATGAACTGCGAGAGACTTTTCCGCCAATTGCTGAGAACATGCCGGGGAAAATGAACGACGGGCAGTGGCGGCCGTTCATGTGCCATTCAGACGGCGAGCTTTAGACGGTGTGCGAGAACGCCAACTCCACGCCAGCGGAGGTTAAGATGAATTCGCGCATAGGTTTGACATCGATATCCGTGCTCGCCCTCGCCGTCGCAGGCGTGATGGGAGCATTTGGTGCACTTGCCGCCGATCAGGCCGCCGACAAGGCCGCGGCATCGGTGCAGGTGGCCCAGGAAGCTCCTGCCGCCGAGCCCCCGGCTGCCGCCGCGGCACCCGCCGAGGCTGCCCCGGCCCCCGAACCCGCTCCGGCGCCCGAACCGGCTCCGGCGCAGGTCCAGGCACCACCCCCCGAACCGGCCCCGGCGCAGGTCCAGGCACCACCCCCTGAGCCCGCACCCGCTCAGGTTCAGGCCCCTGAGCCCGTGCCTCAGCCCGAACCGGCCCCGGCACAGGCCGAGGCGCCCGAACCGGCGCCCGCGCCTGCACCCGAGCCACAGCCGGCTGTGGCCCAGGCGAGCATACCGGCTCCCAGCGACCCGATTGCCCTTGGTGCGTTCAAGGCGCTGGATAAACATTGCGCCCGCTGCCATCAGGTCGGCTATATCGACAAGCCGAAGAAGAACTTCGGTAACGTCCTGCAGCTCGACGAACTGGCCAAGGACTCCCACTTCATCCAGCCGGGCTTGCCGGAGGGGTCGCGCCTGTTCAAGACGCTGCTCGACGGCACCATGCCCTACGACGTGCTGCAGGAGTTCTCCGGCGGCGAGGAGCCGACGGAAGAAGAAATCAAGGCGATCGCCGACTGGATCGTCTCGCTTGCGCCGCCCAAGTGCGACCGCAAGCCGATCGCCAGCGCCGAAATCGTCGATCTCATCGCGTCCGACCTCAACGCCCAGCCCGACCATCGCCGTGAAGGCATGCGCTACATCACGCTCTCGCATTTCTATAACGCCTGCGAGACGGACGAGCACATGACGCGCATGCGTCAGGGTGTGGTGAAGCTGCTCAACAGCCTGAGCCGCCAGTCGGACGTGCTGAAGATGCGCACCATCGACAAGGAGCAGACGATCATCGCCTTCAACCTCGATGACCTGAAGTGGGAGGAAAGCGACTGGGAGAAGATCATCAAGTCGTATCCCTACGCCAACCGTCCCGACACCACGACCTACCAGACGGTGAAGCAGGTCACCGACACCGCCCTCCCGTGGGTGCGGGGCGACTGGTTCGCGTTCACCGCGTCGCGTCCGCCGCTCTATTACGATCTGCTGAAGCTGCCGGACAGCTTCCAGGAGCTGCAGAAGCAGTTCAACCTGGACGTCACCGCGAACATCGAGAAGTTCCGTGCCGCGCGCGCCGGCTTCCAGAAGTCCGGCGTATCGAAGCACAACCGGCTGATCGAGCGTCATTCGATCGACACCGGCTACTTCTGGACCTCCTACGACTTCAAGGGCGACCGTCCAGAGCAGAGCCTGTTCGTGCGGCCGCTGGGTCCCAAGGGCAAGAATGCCTTCAAGGAAGACGGTGGTGAATCCATCTTCAGCCTGCCCAACGGCTTCCAGGGCTACTACCTGAACACGGCTGACGGAAAGCGGCTCGAGAAAGGTCCTACCGAGATCGTGCTGGACGACAGCCAGCTCGACCGGGCGGTGACCAATGGCATTTCGTGCTTCGGCTGCCACAACCAGGGCATCCGCCGGGCGACGGACGAGATCCGCAAGCATGTATTCGCTGACCGGACCTTCGACCGCGAGACCCGCGAGACTGTGAAAGCGCTGTATCCCACAGTCGAGGAAATGAACACGATGCTCGACGACGACTACAACCGCTTCCGCACCGCCATGCTGCGCGCCGGACTGGATCCCGATCTGGATTCCCAGCAGGCCGGCATCGAGAGCATCAATTTCCTCTCCAAGCAGTACGAGAAGGTTCTCGACCTGCGTCTGGCGGCTGCCGAGTACGGCATTCCCCCCGAGCAGCTTGCCGACGGCCTGGCCGCCGACGGCGGCGAGTCCTTCCGCGTGAAGCGGCGGCTCGAGCAGGGTGTGCTTCCGCGTGAGCAGTTCGAGGCGTTCTTCGCCGATGTCATCGAGAAGGTTACCGACGACATCCGGGTGGAAACCGCTGCGGGCAAGAGCTCCGACGTGACCACGCTCGCGGCCGAGAAGCCCAAGGGCAAGGAGGAGTTCGACCTGGCGCTGATTTCCGACAAGTCGGAATATGTGGCGGGCGAGTTGCTCACCCTTACGGTGACTTCCAAGGAGAAGTGCAACCTCACGCTCATCAACGTCGACGGCAAGGGTGTCGGCACCGTCATCTTCCCCAACAAGTTCCAGCAGGACAACCTGATCACTGCTGGCCAGGAGGTGAAGCTGCCGGGTGACAAGGCGCCCTTCCAGCTCCGCCTGAAGGACAAGGGCAAGGAGACCGTCATTGCGGTGTGCAACGCCGACAGCAAGCTCGTGGACGGCATCAAGCACGACTTCAAGACGCGGTCATTCACCGACGTGGGCCAGTATCGCGACTTCCTGACCCGCCAGATCGTGGTCGAGGCCAAGGAGAAGGCCGCCGAAGGCAAGGCCGCGATAAAGGAAGGCAAGGAGGCTCCCAAGCCTGCCGTGCTCGCCCGCACCGCGATCACCATCGAGGTGAAGTGACCGGGCAGCCCAACGGCTGGAAGACCTGAAGACACGAACAAGGGGAGGGCGGCATTCGCCCTCCCCATTTCGTTGCGCCAGGGGTTGCGGCCGCGGCATCGGGGCTTTCAGGACAGGCGAACGCGTTGCCTCCCCGCCGGTCCATAGAAATACAGCCAGGAAGAGCGCCTTGCCCTCGACCGCCAGGCCATGAACCGGATACTGTAGTCGCCTCGTCCCGCCAACGTTAACGGCGATCCTCTCGTGCGGTTTTTTCGCGGGAGAAGGCGGGCTACCATCGCTTCGCCGCAGTTCGGTGCGACACTGGCTGTGGCGGTGGTGCGGACCGCGTATCGGTCCGGGTTGCGTGGGAGTGGAAATGCGGCGAGTCGTCCGCCTGTCATGGCTGCCTTGCCTGCTGGCCATGTTGCTTGCCGGACAGCCCGCGGGCGCGGCGCCCGGCAGCATGGTCCCGGTCAGTGACGTGTCCGCTGCCGCCGCGCCGCCTGTCAGGCTCGCCCAGCAGTATTATTATTCGCCTTATTCCCCCTATGCGCCCCACTACCAGCCCTATCAGCAACCCCAGCCGCGGGTGCAGCGCTGGCGCC
>JBFWSL010000222.1:0-6101 GCA_050248375.1 Hyphomicrobiales bacterium
GAGAAGCTCAAGGAGCTGGACGAAAGCATCGTCATCAACTCCGTGCGTTTCCGCTGGCAGGAAGTCCGCCGCGACGTGCGCAAGTATCTCGACGCCGCTGCGGTGATGAGCTCGCGCGGATAGCCCCGGCGGGCGTCGCCCTAGCGCATCATCCGGCCAAGTGGAATCGCTTGGCCGGTAAGCCATATCAATAGCTTGAGCATGATCCTGTCGGAAAAGTGGTATCCACTTTTCCGGATCAGGCTCTAGTAGAAAATCTTGTAGAAGAAGCGGCCCACCGCCTGCCCGACCTCGCTTTCCAGCGGGAAGGACAGCATGCCCATGACCGAATAGCCAAGCAGCCAGGGCATCACGTAGAAGCGGAACATGTAGAAGAACCAGGCCACGTAGAGCGGCACCAGCGCCCGCACGAGGAACGCCGGGGTGATCGGGGAGAACAGCTTCAGCAGCGGCTCGGTCGCCTTGACGAAGAACTGGTTGAAGAAGAACGTGCTCTCCTCGGGCAGGAAGATGCGCATGGCGAAGCGGCCGATCAGCGTCCACATGATGACGCCGAGGATGTAGTCGAGAATCACGGCCCAGAGCGGTAGTCCGTCCATTGTCGCTGGTCTCCGGCGGCTGCTTCGGGAACTGTCTGTCGGGAAGATATCAAAAAAAGCCGGGACGAGTCTCCTCGTCCCGGCTCGTTGTTGCGGTCGAACCCTAGTGGGTCGAGCTCAGGATCGTTTCACCGCGCGGGATGCGGATCTCGTCCACCATCGCCTGGGTCTCCTTGTCGGGAGCAGGCGTCAGCAGTGTCACCACAACCATGGCGACAAGGCTGGCGGTTGCGCCAACCATGCCGAAGCGCAGGTGATCCATGCCCCACCACGGAGCCATCAGGCCGTTGTACACCATGTAGAGGTACCACGTGCCCGCGGCCAGTCCGACGACCATGCCGGCGATGGCGCCGGCACGGTTGGCCCGCTTCCACCACACGCCGAGGACGAGCGGGAAGAAGAGGCCGGACATGGCGAAGCAGAACGCCCATGCCACCGCGCCGAGGATGCCTGTGAGCTTCAAGCTCGCCACCGCTGCGCCGAGGGCGCCGATGACGAGAAGCAGCACGCGGGCAACGATCAGGCGCTTCGCGGTCTCCGCCTTCGGGTCGATGATCTTGTAGTACAGATCATGCGACAGCGCGTTGGCGATGGCCAGCAGGAGGCCGTCGGCGGTGGACATGGCCGCAGCCATGCCGCCCGCGGCCACCAGGCCGGAGATCACGTAGGGCAGGCCTGCAATTTCCGGAGTCGCCAGCACGACGATGTCGCCGCGCATGAAGAACTCGTTCACTTGCAGGATGCCGTCGTTGTTGGCGTCCTGGATGGCTAGCATCTTCACGTCTGACCAGTTCTTGATCCACGACAGGTTGTTCACGTCGGCGATCGACTTGCCGATGATCGACGTGGCCAGGTTGGGATCGAGAACCTGCAGCTTGGTGAAGGTCGCCAGCGCCGGTGCCGTGAAGTACAGCAGGAAGATGAACAGCAGCGACCATGCCACCGAGGCGCGGGCAGCACGCACGGACGGCGTGGTGAAGTAGCGCATCAGGATGTGCGGCAGGGATGCCGTACCGATCATCATGCAGGCCACCAGCGTGACGAAGCGCCACGCATCGACGGCCGTCGTGCCGGCCGCGGCATGCGGCTTGGAAAGCGCCGACATGCCCGAGAAGCCGCTCTGCAGCTTCACGGCGGCCAACTGGCCGACCTGGTGCATCTTCTCCAGTTCCTCGATGCGCTCCACCGCGTGTCCGTAGACGAAGTGCGGAATGATGCCGAAGCCCTGCTTGTTCGACATCCAGATCACCGGGATCAGGTAGGCGATGATCAGCACGATGTACTGAGCCACCTGCGTCCAGGTCACCGCGCGCATGCCGCCGAGCATCGAGCACAGCAGAATGCCGAGGAGGCCGAACCACACGCCCACTTCGAACGGAATGTGCAGCGCGCGCGCGGCGATCGTTCCCGTGGCGTTGATCTGCGCCGTCACATAGGTGAAGGACGCGACCACGAGCACGACGACGGCGCAGAACCGTGCGATGTTTCCGCCGTAACGGGTGCCGATGAAGTCAGGCACCGTGTAGCAGCCGAATTTGCGCAGGTAAGGCGCCATCAGAACGGCCACCAGCACGTAGCCGCCGGTCCAGCCGACGACGAAGGCGAGGTAACTGTGACCGCCCATGTAGACGCCACCGGCCATCGCGACGAAGGACGCGCCGGACATCCAGTCCGCCGCGGTCGCCATGCCGTTGAACACCGAGGGCACCTGCCGGCCGGCGACGTAGTAGGCGTCGACCTGCATGGTGCGTGAAAGCCACCCGATCAGGGCGTAGATGAAGATCGTGAAACCGACGAAGAGAATGCCGATCGTGTCCGCGGACACGCCGAACCTCTCGAGGATCGCCATCAGGAAGATGAAGACGATGAAACCGCCGGTGTACAATCCGTAGATTTTAGGCAGGTTCTGGATGAACCCGCCCTCCATGCGGAGCATACTCATTGCGTGTCCCCCCTATTCATCTTCCGCGAAACCGAATTCGCGGTCGATGGCGTCCTGCTGCTTCACGAATACGAAGAGCTGGACCACGAAGACGATAAGGGACCCCTGGGCGGCCATATAGTAGCCGAGAGGCCATCCCATGAACCGTACCGAATTCAGTTCGGGCGCGAACCAGTGGACCACGTAAGAGAAGATGAACCAGATGACCAGGTGAACGATCATCAGATTCTTCGTCTTCGCCCAGTGAGCCTCGCGCTGCTGTTCGGTACCGGTCCTGGCTTGGGCTTTGCTTGCTGCCATTTTTCAGACTCCGGTTGAATCGCCACAATCCCGCCCACCGCTACACCGGGGTAACAGTTGCAAGAGGGGTATTAGAGCGTAACCTCGGAGCGTGCCGGTGGGCCGGCATCGGCTTGTTTCCCCCCTCAGAGAGTCGGAAGGATACCGGCAGAGGGTGGGAGGCTGAACTAGACTAAAGTTTTGTCGTCCACAGCCGCTCCTTTTGCTCCAGATCAGGGACGGGAATCGCTGTTTTGGAACAGAATTTTACAGTTTTCCTCACAACCGGCAGGTAGGGGATGAATCCGCCCGGAACCAGTGCGAATTCCGGTGCCACGCCACTCCTGGCGCTTGGCGCGGTCGCGCTCGACCTGGAGACCACCAGCATGGACCCCGCCCTGGCGCGGACCGTGCAAGTGGGCGCGGTGCGCGTTTCCCGGGGCCACGTGAATCGCGACGACACGCTGTCCATGCTGATCAATCCGGGCATGCCTGTGCCGCCGGTTTCTTCCGCCATTCACGGCCTCTCCGATGACGATCTGAAAGATGCGCCGGTTTTCGCCGGCGTCGTCGAGGCGCTGGAGGACTATCTCGGCGGCGCCGTGCTGATCGGCCATACCATCGGCTATGACCTCACCGTGCTGCGGCACGAATACAACGACCTCGGCAGGCCCTGGACGCAGCCGCGCGCGTTGTGCGTCCGCATGCTGGCGCGCGTCGCCTCTCCGGACCTGGGCGATTATGGTCTCGACCGGATCTGCGAGAAGCTCGGCATCCCGGTCGAATATCGCCACACCGGTCTGGGCGACGCGATCATGGCCGCCGAAGTGTTCGTGCGGCTGATCGAGCCCCTGCGCGCGCGCGGCGTGCGCACCCTGGCGGAAGCGGAGGCCGCCTGCGCCAGGCTCGGCGACGAGGAGCGCCGCCACGCCGAGGCCGGCTGGGTGCATCCCTCCGCCGCCCGCGAGCAGCATGCCGCCATGGAGGCGATCCGGCGCATCGACGCCTATCCGTTCCGCCACAGGGTACGCGAGGTCATGGGCACGCCGCCCCGCTTCGCGCCGCCGGAGATGACCGCCCGCGAAGCGCTCGGTTTCATCCTCGACAACAAGGTCAGCTCCATTTTCGTCAAGGCGAAGGACGGGCGCCTCGGCATCGTCACCGAGCGCGACCTGCTGCGCGCCATCGATCCGCGCCGCGAGGGCGGCTCCAACTCGACCCTCGAACAGCTCATGAGTTCCCCCCTGCATAGTGTGCCGCAGGACAGCTTCCTCTACCGGGCCATGGGGCGAATGCACCGGCTGCGCATCCGCCATCTCGCCGTGACCGGCGACGACGGCCAGATCGTCGGCGCCCTGACCAACCGCGACCTGCTGCGGATGCGCGCGACCGAGGCGATTTCCCTGGGCGACGGCATTGATACCGCGGACTCTCCCGAGGCGCTGGCCGCGGCATGGGCGGCCCTGCCGCGCATCGCCCGCTCGCTGCATGCCGAGGAGGTGGACGCGCGCGCCATCGCCGCGATCCTCAGCGGCGAGGTGTGCGCCATGACCCGGCGCGCGGCGCAACTGGCCGAGATCCGCATGGCGGAGGACGGCAAGGGCGGTCCGCCGGTGCCTTACGCCGTGCTCGTGCTTGGTTCCGGCGGGCGGGGGGAAAGCCTGCTGGTCCCCGATCAGGACAACGCCATCGTTTTTGCTTCCGGAGAACCGGGAGGCCCGGAGGACAAGTGGTTCGAGGAGATGGCGATCCATTTGGCGGCCATTCTCGACACCGCCGGCCTGCCCTTCTGCAAGGGCGGCGTCATGGCCAAGAATGCCCCATGGCGCCACAGCGTCGCCGGCTGGCGGGCCCTGGTGGACAACTGGATCGCCCGGTCGAAGCCGGACGACCTGCTCAACGTGGACATCTTCTTCGATGCCCTGGCGGTCCATGGCGATCTGCGCATGGGCGAGGGCGTGCGGGAATACGCCTTCGCGCGCGCGCGCAACAATTTCCCCTTTTTGAAGCTGCTCGCCGAAATCAGCCGCAAGTGGCAGCCGCCGATCACGTTTTTCGGTGGCCTGCGGACCGAGAACGGGCGCATCGATCTCAAGCTCGCGGGCCTGATGCCCGCCTTCTCCGTTGCCCGTGTGATGTCGATCCGCCACGGCGTCCTGGCGCGGTCCACGCCTGAGCGTCTGGCCGCGGTCCGGGACCTGGGGATCGGGGCGCCCGCGGACTTCGACCGGGCCATCGCCGGCCACAAGGTCCTTCTTGGCGCCATCCTGGAACAGCAGCTCATCGACAGCGAGGCCGGCCAGCCGCTCTCCAACTGGGTCGATACCCGCCGTCTTGGCAAGGACAGGGTCCGCGAAATCCGCGACGCGTTGAAGGATATCCAGCCGCTGGAGGAACTGGTTCTCGATGTCCTGACCGCGCGAACGCCGGGCGCGGCGGCCTGATGCTCAGCCCTTGGCCTGTTCCCTGGCCCAACTGTCCCTGAGGCCGACCGTCCGGTTGAATACAGGCCGGTCCGGCTTGCCGTCCGGGTCGGGACAGAAGTAGCCATGGCGCTCGAACTGCAGCGGGCGGGCCGGATCCCAGCCGGACAGGCTCGGCTCCAGCATGCAGCCGCTGAGCACCCTGAGCGAGTGGGGATTGAGCGCCGCCGCCAGATCGTCGCCGGGATCGGGTTCCCGGTCGGCGAACAGCGGCTCGTAGAGGCGCACTTCCGCCGGCACCGCATGGGCAGCCGAGACCCAGTGCAGGGTCGCCTTCACCTTGCGGCCGTCGGGTGCGTTGCCGCCCTTCGTCTCCGGGTCATAGGTGCAGCGCAGCTCCGTGATCCTGCCGGAAGCGTCCTTCACCGCTTCGGTGCACTTGAGGAAATAGGCGTAGCGCAGCCGCACTTCGCGGCCCGGCGCCAGCCGGAAGAACTTCTTTGGCGGATCCTCCATGAAGTCTTCGCGCTCGATCCACAGTTCGCGCGAGAAGGGGACCTTGCGCGAGCCGGCCGCCGGGTCTTCCGGGTTGTTCACGGCTTCGAGTTCCTCGGACTGTCCCTCGGGGTAGTTCTCGATCACCACCTTGAGCGGGTCGAGCACCGCCATGCGCCGCTCGGCCGTCTTGTTCAGCAATTCGCGGGCGCAATGCTCCAGCAGCCCCATCTCCACCATGTTGTCGGCCCGGGTGATGCCGACCCGGCGCGCGAAGTCGCGGATTGCCTCGGGTGGATAGCCGCGCCGGCGCAGCCCCCGGATCGTGGGCATGCGCGGATCGTCCCAGCCCTTCACGTGTTT
>JBFWSL010000223.1:0-6077 GCA_050248375.1 Hyphomicrobiales bacterium
AGATCCGCGGCGCGGCGCGGCAGATCGCGGCGGGCGAGGGCGTCAAGCGCACCGCGGCGATCCTCAACACCGACATGCGCGGCTTCACGCTGCTGGCGGCGGGCATGGAGCCGGGCGAGGTGATGCAACTGCTCGCCGACTACCAGTCGCGCATCGTGCCGGTGATCCAGAGGAACGGCGGCACCATAGACAAGTTCCTCGGCGACGGCATCATGGCCACTTTCGGGGCGGTGACGGATTCCGGCTGCTTCGCCGCCGACGCCATGCGGACCGCCGACGAGATCGTGGCGGTGACGCGGGACTGGGAGGCGGAACGGCGGAACCGCGACCTGCCGCCGATCATTGTCAACGTGAGCGTCGCGTCGGGAGAGATGGTGTTCGGCGCGGTGGGCGGCCGGAACAGGCTCGAATACACCGTGATCGGATCGGCCGTGAACCTCGCCGCCAAGCTGGAGAAGCATAACAAGGCGCTCAGGGCCCGCGCGGTGACCACGGGCGGGACCTTCGAGCTCGCCGTGCTGCAGGGCTACGAGGCCGGCCGGGATTGCGACCGCGTGAAGACTGACGTGCAGGGCGTCGCCGACGCGCAGGAAGTCGTCGTCCTTCACTACTGAGCCAGGGAGCGACATGACCGGGACCGCGCGCCATTATTCCGCGCCCGAAGGAACGCTTATCTACGCCCTCAGCGACATCCACGGGCGCAACGACCTGCTGCGCCGGCTGCTCGATGACATCGAGCGGGACGCGCGCGGCATCGGCGGCGACCGGCGGCTGCTTGTATTTCTCGGCGACTACATAGATCGCGGCGCCGACAGCGCCGGCGCGGTGGAGACGCTGGTGTCGGGCCTACCCGACGGCTTCGAGCGCGTGTTCCTGATGGGCAATCACGAGGATATCCTGCTGGAGTTCCTCGCCCACGGCCGCAATATCGACCACTGGTTCTCCAACGGGGCGGAAACGACGCTCGCCTCATACGGCATCGACGTGCATAGCAGGGCCTGGCTGGTCCCCCGGCCTGAGGAAGCGCGGACGGAATTCGCCGGCGTGTTGCCTCCAACCCATCTCGATTTCTATCGCGGCCTCGGTCTCAGCCACCAGGAAGGCGGCTATTTCTTCGCCCATGCGGGCGTGCGCCCGGGCGTGCCGCTCGAGGCGCAGGACCGGCACGACCTGCTGTGGATCCGCGGGGAGTTCCTGCGGAGCGACGAGGATTTCGGCAAGCTGGTGGTGCATGGCCACACGCCCGGCGACGAGCCGGTGGTGCGCGGCAACCGCATCTGCATCGATACGCGCGCCTGGCAGAGCGGACGGCTCACGGCGCTGCGGCTATGGGGGAGCGGCCGGACATTTCTCGCGACGGCCTGAGAGTTCAGGCCTCGGCCTTCTCGCGGTCCCCGGGGGAGAGCACCTTGAGGCGGTCGCGCAGACGCTTGCGCTTCGGCGCCGCCTTGGCGCGCGAGGTCTTCTTCGCCTCCTTCGCAGGCTCCTCTCCGGCAACGTCTTCGGCGGGCATTTCGTCCACGGCCGGCGCAGGCGCTTCCGCCGCCGTCATCATCAGGCTGGCGAGGCGCTGGAGCTCGGCGCGCAGCGCGCCGGTCTCGGTGGTCTCCTGCTGGCGCATGTCGCCCAGTTCCTGGCGCAGGCGGGAAAGCTGCGCCTCGAGCAGCCGGATCTGTCCGCGCAGGCGATCCTCCTCGGTTTCCCCGGGCGCGCCGCCGGCGGCCTTGCGTCCACGCTTCGACTTCAGCGGCAGGCTGTTGGTCTCGATGGCCTGGCGCAGGCTCTCCAGCTCCTCCTCGCGGCGGGCGAGCGCCTGCCTGGCGAGCCCCAGCGCCTCGGTCTGGTTGTCGTAGGCGCGGCCGAGCCTCAGCAGCTCGCGGTCGCGTATGGCGATGACGTCGCGCTCGCGCGCGATCTGGGCCTCGAGTTCGGGAATGCGGCGCTTCACCGTCTGCTCCAGCACGGTGGCGGCGTTGCTGCGCTCGGCCAGGGAGGCCTCCAGGCCGCGCCGGCTTTCCTCCAGCCCGAGGATGGTGGTCTGGTGCTTGTTGCGCTCGACCAGGTTGCGGGCGGCCTGGTCCTTCGCCTTCTCCAGAGCCATCTCGACGCGGCGCAGGCGGATGGCGAATTCGGCGCGAAGCTGGTCCTTGTCCGCCTGCATGTCGGCGACCGACATGGGCATGGTCGCCTGGATGCGCTCGGTGGTCAGCCGCACCGCGCGGCGCCAGAAGGCGGGCGCCAGCAGCAGCGACAGCAGCAGGGCGAGCAGGAAGCCCAGCGCGACCAGCATGGCGGATTCGATCATCGGAGGCGGTTCCTCACTACACGCATCCCATGGCGAGTCTGCCACCGCGGCGGGGCGGTGGCCAGACCCGGGACGGGAAAACCCGGCGCGGGGGCGGCACTATAGCGGCAGGGGTGGCGGGGCGATAGGCGGCCCCGCAACAAAACGCCCGCACGCCGCGCCGCGACCGGCAATGAGGATTGCTGCGTTTGCGCGGTCGTTCTCCGCGCTCGGGACATGCGTGGAGCCGATGCGGCACGCTGCCAGGGTGCGGCAAACCGGAAAGGGCTATTCAGTCCGGATATGGCTCTGTCCTTGCGACATGTACCATTGAGTGGTACATATGATCGGGAGATGCTGGATGATCGTAAGCTTCCGGGATGAATGGCTGCGCGCCTTCTTTGCCGAGGACGTATCCTCGCGAAAGATAGCGGCGGATATCGAAAGCCGTCTGTTTCGCAAGCTCCAGATGATTGACGATGCGATGACCGATCAGGACCTTCGTGTGCCGCCGAGTAACCATTTCGAGAAGTTGCGCGGCGCTCTGGAGGGCTGGCATTCGATCCGCGTCAACAGACAATGGCGGCTCGTATTCCGGTGGGATGGCAGCAGAGGTGAAGCCTCGCACCTCTATCTGGACGATCACAGCTACAGATAGATAAAGCAGGAGAGCAGGGCCCATGTTGATGACGAAGCGCAAGCCGGTCACGGTCGGCGAGATACTGACCGTAGAGTTCATGGAGCCGCTGGGGCTGACCCAGGGTGCGCTCGCCGAGGCGATGGGCGTGCAGCGCAAGCATGTCAACGAACTGTGCAACAACCGGCGCAACGTCACCGCCGCCACCGCGCTGATCCTCGCCCGCGTGTTCGGCAACAGTCCCGACTTCTGGCTCAACGTGCAGCGCCGCAGCGAGCTTTGGGTGGCCATGCACGATCCCAAAGAGCAGGCGCGCATCAAACGCGCCAAGCCGCTGCAGGCGGCCGCGTGACACTGCCTGCCGACATCGACGCTGCGCGGGCTTTGCTTCCCGCTCCCGGCTACCGCAGACGCTGGTGGTGAACCGCAGCGTAAACTCACTGCCCCTTCAGGGACTGAAGGGGGAGCATGGGCGCGGAGAGTTCGCCGGGATCGCCGCCGCTCAGAACGGGTTCCAGGTGGGGCGGCGGGTGTATTTCAGATAACCGACATTGGCCCCCAGGCGCAGGCCGACGCCGGAGCGGATGGGCGCCAGCGTGACGTGGTCGCGGGTCTGGAAGGTGATGCCGACGCCGCCGATGAAATAGGCGGAGCCGTCGACGCCGCCATAGGTGGCGAAGATGTCCTCGATGCTGCGCAGGTTGTAGACCAGGATCATGGTCTTGGACCCTTCCGCGCCGAAGTCGTAGCCGATGGAGGGGCCCTGCCAGTAGACCTTATGCTCGCCCGCATCCTTGGTGTAGAGCTTGCCCTCGCCATAGCGCAGGCCCGCGACGAAGGCGCCGCCCGCCTCCTCGCCGAGGATATAGCCGTTGGGACGTCCGGCCTTGGAGAAGGCGTATTCGATCACCCGCGCCAGGCCGACGGAGACACGGCCGAAGAAGCGGTGACCGGTCTCGGTGATCTCGTCCATGGTGAAGGTGCCGTCCTGGCCCTGCGGCGGCGGGCCTTCGGCCTGCGGGGGCGGCGGGCGGTTGGTGTGGCCGGGCGGCGGCGTATTGGTGCTGCCTGCGGGCGGCGGGGAGTAGGTGGATCCCGCCGGCGGCGAATAGGCGGTGCCGGGCTGCGGGGAATAGCTCTGATGGGCGCGCGGCGGCTGGCCCTGGTAGGGGTCGTGGGCGCGGTAGTCGGAACCCTGCGGCGCGGTCGCTCCGCGCTCCGGGCTGATCACCAGCGGGGCGTCGCCCTGGGCCATGGCGCCGGGCGTGCCGGCGGCGAGACCGCAGGCAAGCGCGGCGCAGATGGCGGCGAAAATGGCGAGCTTCTTGAGAATCGGCATTGCGCACCTTTGGAAAGCGGAAATTCCCCGACGGGAAACCGGCGCGCAGGCCCGATTTCCCCATGCTTACCGAATCATTGACGCAAAGTATTACCAAACTGTGGCACCGGCGGGCCGATGCCAAGCCGGGTTCGGCTTTTTTTACCTTCGGCGCTCATGCTGGCGGGAGACGGGCGGCTTCCACGGGGGAATGCCGGCCGCAGCCGGGGACGGTTCGATCATGCCGCGTGGAAGGGGATTGCTGGGCGCCTGCCTGCTGGCCGCGGGACTGACCTGCGCCAGCGCGGCGGGCGTGGCGGCGCAGCCGGACATGCCGAGGGTGCAGATCTGGGCGGACCCGACGGACGGGCTCGCCATCGGCGGCTACGATCCGGTGGCCTACTGGACCCTGGGCGAACCCCGCGAGGGCCGTGGCCAGCTCGAATACGAATGGGGCGGCGCGGTGTGGCGTTTCCGCAACCCGGGCAACCGCGATGCCTTCGTGCGCGATCCCGACGCCTACATGCCGCGTTTCGGCGGCAACGACGTGACGGCGCTGGCCGGCAGGAACGTGGTGCAGGGCCATCCGGCGATCTGGGCCATCCACGAGAACCGGCTGCTGCTGTTCGCCAATGGCGTGAACAGGCGGCTGTGGGAGGAGGACAAGGCGGCGGTGCTGGCGAAGGCGGTCATGGCCTGGCCGGAGATGTCGCGGATCGTCCCGCCCTTCGATCCGCCGGCGAAAGCCGCCGCGCCCGCGCCCGCGGCCGATCCCGCCCTGGCGCTTCAGCTTCTGCCCGCGGGCGGACCCCAGGCGATGAAACCCGGATTGTCGAACTCGCGCGACAGCTTGCCGTAAGTCAGCGGTTTTCCCTCCACGTCGACCACGCTGCCGCCGGCGGCGGCGAGGACGGCGTGGCCGGCGGCCGTGTCCCATTCCATGGTGCGGCCGAAGCGGGGATAGACATCCGCGTTGCCTTCCGCGATGACGCAGAACTTCAGCGACGAGCCCGCGCTCATGGTGCGCGCTATGTCGTGCCCGTCGAGCCACGTCCTGGTCTTCTCGTCCAGATGGGAGCGGCTGACGGCGGCGACGAGGCCGCCGGCGGGGCGCGGGCGTCCCGATAGCGGCAAGACCAGCATGGACGAAAGCTCCTTGTCGGGCGCGCCACAGTCGAGAGGCGCACGATACGCCTCCTTGGGCTGGAGCGTGAAATAGACCGTGGACTTCGCCGGCGCGTAGACGATGCCGAAGACCGGCGCGCCGTTGTCGATCAGGCCGATATTGACGGTGAAGTCTTCCTCGCCGGTGATGAATTCCTTGGTGCCGTCGAGCGGATCGACCAGGAAGAAACGGTCGCCGGGCGACGCCGCCGGCACGCCGGCCTCCTCCGACACCACGGGAATGGCGGGAGCGGTCCCGGCGAGCGCGGCGAGCAGGATTTCCTCCGCCTCGCGGTCGGCGGCGGTCACCGGGCTTTCGTCCGCCTTGCGCTCGACAGCCGCCACGCCGCGATGGCCGAGGATGGCGGCGCCGGCCGCGCGCACGGCGGGCAGCAGGCTGGATGCGAGTGAGGGGAAATCGGGAAGGTTCATATGCGCTTGCCTGGCTGTCCGGAGCGCGAGGGCGGGCGGGCCCGGGGTCCGGGGAAGTGATTCGAAATGCCCGCGCGGCGTCCATGCGGGGCCACGCGCGTCGACATGCTATTGCAGAAACACCAAGAGATCACAACGCATTATACCTGCGGGAGCGGGCTTCCTTGGCACCCGCTGCCGCCTCGTGTAACAGAGAATCCAGGCAATTCGGCACTGCTAGGACGGCTTTCGGGCCGGGATTG
>JBFWSL010000224.1:0-6056 GCA_050248375.1 Hyphomicrobiales bacterium
CCCCGCGAGGGGGGGGGTCGGCCCGCGGGACGGGGGGGGGGTGGTCTGTCTGTGTGTGTCACCCCCACCCGCCAGCCTTTGCCCTTCGGGCCAAGGCCGGCGACCTCCCCCGTCGAGGGGGAGGTGGCGGAGTGCGCCGCGCCGCAACGCACGCGCCGCTGCCCGGACGGGCGTGTCCTCGGGCTTGCCAGAGGCAAGACCCGTGGGTCCGGCAATGACGAGGAAAGGACAGGAGAGGACGATAGAGCTTGCGCGAGCTTCTGGCTCCGAAACCCCGGGCTTGGCCCGGGGTCCATGCGGCTTGGGGGCCCGACTGCGCATGTCGCCGGACCCCGGCCTTCGCCGGGGTTTCGTACCCTCTCGTCCCCCAGGGGAGAGGTGGATCTGAGCGGGGAACGCGGGCGGCCATAGCCGGCGACGGCCAGTCGAGCCGGAGGACGGCAGGATAGAAAGGCCGGGCGATGGAGTCCCCGGGTCTGGCCCGAGGATAAACGCCGCGCAATCCGGGAGCGACGAGCGGGCCGCTGGTCCCGTTTAGCCCCGGCCCTTCCAGGGCACCGCCTTGCGCTCGACCCATCGCATGAACAGGTCGAAGGTGTAGGCGATCACGCCGATGACGATGATGCCCATCACCACCACGTCGGTGACGAGGAATTCCGACGCGCTCATGATCATGGCGCCGAGGCCTTCCTGCGTGGCGACCAGCTCGGCGGCGACCAGCGTGGTCCAGCCGAAGCCGATGGCGATGCGCATGCCGGTGAGGATTTCCGGCATGGCCCCTTTCAGGATCACATGCCAGAGAACCTGCGCGCGGCTGGCGCCGAGCGAATAGGCCGCGTGGATCTGCTCGATGGCCACCGAGCGCACGCCCGCGCGGGTGTTGAGCACGATGGGCGCGAACATGGCCAGGAACAGCAGCACCAGCTTCTGCGTCTCGCCGATGCCGAACCAGATCACCGTCAGCGGCAGGTAGCCGAGCGGGGGCAGCGGCCGGTAGAACTCGATGGGCGGATCGAACACGCCCCGGATCACCCGGTTCGTGGCCATGGCGATGCCGATCGGAATACCGAACGCGACGGCGAGGAGGAAGGCCACGAAGATGCGCAGGAAGCTCGCATGGGTGTGCTGCCACAGCGTCCGGTCCTGGTAGCCGTCCGTCATCACGCTGACGAACTTGCCCCATACGGCGGCCGGCGAGGGCAGGAACAGCGGCTGGATCAAAGGCTTCTCGCCCATCGTCGCCAGGTACCACAGCACGAACAGGATGATCGTGGTGCCGATGGCGATGGCCGTGCTGTTGCCGGTTCCCGGGGCGCCATAGGAGTCGCCGGGCTTGGCCGGCGCCGCCGCGAACAGCTTGCGCCAGCCGCCCTCGTTATGGGCCACGTCAGCCATCCAGGCCTCCTCCGGCGAGCTCGTCGCCGTGAATGATGGAAAGGACCTTCTCGCGCATCCTGATGAAGTCGGGATCGGATTTCACCTTGCGCGCGTCCCGGCACTTGAAGAAGCGCTGGTTGAAGTCGAGGTCGTATTCATGGGTGATGCGCCCGGGCCGCGGCGACATGACGATCAGCCGCGTGGCCAAGAACAGCGCTTCCTCCACCGAATGGGTGATGAAGAACACCGACTTGTGGGTCTCCCGCCAGACGTCGAGGATCAGTTCCTGCATCATGTCGCGCGTCAGCGCGTCGAGCGCGCCGAGCGGCTCGTCCATCAGCAGCGCCGCCGGGTCGGAGGTCAGTGCCCGCGCCAGGCCGACCCGCTGCTGCATGCCGCCCGAAAGCTCGTAGGTGTTCTTGTCCTCGAAATCCTTCAGGCCGACGAGATTGATGTATTTGCGCGCGATGCGCCGCCGCTCCTCCCTGGGCACGCCTTGCAGCTTGAGCCCGAAGGTGACGTTCTGGAGCACCTTCAGCCAGGGCAGCAGCGCGTGCTTCTGGAACACCACGCCACGGTCTGCGCCCGGCCCCGTCACCGTCCTGCCCCCGAGCGTCACCCGACCCGAGCTGGGGCTTATGAAGCCGGCGAGGAGATTCAGAAACGTTGTCTTGCCGCAGCCCGAAGCGCCGAGCGCCACGACGAAATCGCCGGGCGCGATGGTGAGCGATACATTTTCGAGGGCATGGACGCCGCGGCCGTCGCGCGTGGGATAGATGACCGAGATCTTTTCGGCCCGCAATACGCCGTCCCCGTTGACCGGAGCGGTGGGCTTGCGTCGTGCCGCCGGGGCGGCGGGTTTCTGTCGTGCCGCCGGGGCGGCGGCCCGCCCCGCTCCGGCTTTTTTCCGCACCGTCTTCACGGCGCCTTTCGCCTTCGCCATTGGTCCCCCTTCCTCCGGCAGGCTCTCAACATAGCACGGGCGCGCTCCCGGGTGGGGAGCGCGCCCGCCTCAATTTTGTGCGTTACTTGCAGCCTTTCAGGGCAGCCTGGGCGAATTTGTCGTTCACGACCGCGCCGTAGTCCGGCAGCAGCTTCTCGATCTTCTTCTGCTCCAGCAGGAACTCGGACGTGGCCAGCAGCGCCTTGGCCGCGCCGCTGTCCTTGCCGCCGCCAAGCCAGGTGGCGGACGCCTGCTGCTCGAGCGAGGGGAAGTCGTACAGATCGAGAACGCCCTTCACGTCGGCGGGCTTGCCGCCCACCAGCTTCACGATCTTCTTGGCGTTGTCGGAGTCGGGGCCGAACGCGTCCGGCTTGTCCCGGTAGGCCTTGTCGGCATCGGCGATGATCGAGACGAACTTGCACATGAAGTCCGCGTTCTTGGAGGCGAACTCCTTGCCGACCATCATGCCGTCGAAGGTCGCCTTGCCGAGCTTGGCCAGGTCGCCCGAGGTCAGCAGCACCTTGCCGGTCTTCTTGACGCGGCCCAGCGCCGGATCCCACACGAAGGTGGCGTCGATGTCGCCGCGCTCCCATGCGGCGGCGATGGCGTTGGGCTGCATGTTGAGCAGGTTCACTTCCTTCGGGTCGATCTTGTGGTGCTCGAGCGCGAACAGCATGTGGAAGTGGGTGGTCGAAACGAAGGGAACCGCGACCTTCTTGCCCTTCAGGTCGGCCATCTTCTCGATGCCCGAGCCGTTGCGCACCACGAGCGCTTCGGCGTCGTTGATGTTCTCGGTGATCCAGAACAGCTCGATGGGCAGGTTGCGGCTCACCGCGGCGGCGATGGGGCTGGAGCCGGCCAGCGCGATGTCGACGTCGCCCGAGGCCATGGCGGTGATCACCTTGGCGCCGGAATCGAACTTCTCCCAGCGGATCTTGTAGCCGGTCGCCTTCTCGAATTCGCCGTCCGCGATGGCGACCTTCCAGGGGTTGTAGATGAGCTGATAGCCGATGGTGACTTCCTTGTCGGCCGCAAAGGTCATGCTGACGCTCATGGCCAGCGCCGCGGCGCCACCGAGCACCGCAGCAAACAGCTTCTTCATATTGCCCTCCATTCCGGTTGTACGCCTCCGGTGCCAATCACCGGATACGCGCAGGGTTTAGTCCTTGAACTCCTCAAGCGTCGTCCTCAGGATGGCGCATATCTCGTCGATATGCTCGCGCTCGCTTATGAACGGCGGCGCCACGATACCGGAATCGCCCGTGAATTTCACATGCAGGCCATTCCAGAATAGCTGTTTTTGCAGCTGTGTCCCGCGCAACCCCGGAACCCGTCCGGGCGCGACGTCGATACCGGCGATCAGGCCGAAGCCGCGGATGTCCGTGACCAGCTTGACGTCCTGAAGCGCATAGATCTTGTCGAGGAAATATTCCGACAGGCCCGCGGCGCGCTCGAACAGCTTCTCCTTGCGGTAGATTTCCTGCGTGGCAAGGCCGGCGGCGCAGGCGGCGGGATGCGCGGAGTAGGTATAGCCGTGGAAGAACTCGATGGCCCCCTCCGGCGCGGAGTTGATGATGGTGTCGTAGACGGTGTCGGTGACGCCGATCGCGCCCATGGGCTGGGCCGCGTTGGTGATGGCCTTGGCCATGGTCATGATGTCCGGGGTCACGCCGAAGCTCTGGGCCGCGAAGGGCTGGCCCGTGCGTCCGAAGCCGCAGATCACCTCGTCGAACACCAGCAGGATGCCATGCCGGTCGCAGATTTCGCGCAAGCGGTCCAGGTAGCCCTTGGGCGGCACCAGGCAGCCGGTGGACCCGGCGATGGGTTCCACGAAGCACGCGGCGATGGTCGTGCCGCCATAGGTGTCGCAGATGCGCTGCAGGTCGTCGGCGAGTTCCGCGCCGGTCTCCGGCTGACCCCGGGTGAACCGGTTCTCCTCGAGCCAGGTGTGCCGCATGCACACCACGTTCGGCATCACGCCGGTGAAGGTCTCGCGGTTCTTGACCATGCCGCTCAGCGACGTGCCGCCGATGTTGACGCCGTGATAGGCCCGCTCGCGCGAGACGAAGCGGGTCCGCTGGCCTTCGCCGCGGGCGCGGTGGTAGGCCATGGCGATCTTCAGCGCCGTATCGATGGCTTCCGAGCCGGAGTTCACGAAGAACACGTGGTTGAACTCGTCGGGCAGCAGGTTCGCCACCTTGCCGGCCAGCTCGAAGCCTCCCGGATGCCCCATGTTGAAGGGGGGGCAATAGTCGTTGCTGAGAAGCTGCTGGTGGACGGCCTCGGCGATTTCCTTGCGGCCGTGGCCGGCTGCGACCGCGAACAGCCCGGACGAGCCGTCGAGGATCCTGCCGCCCTTGTGGTCCCACAGGTGGACGCCCTCGCTCTTCACAACCAGGCGGGGGGAGTTCTTGAAATCGCGGTTCGCCGTGAACGGCATCCATTGGGGTTCGAGAGAATTGGCCGTGAATTGCATGCTGTGTCTCATCCGCCGGGGGCGGAGCCTCCAGGAAAGGCCGCAAACCGCCATTTTCGAATTTCGCTGGAAGGGCGAGGCGGCCTGTTGTTCCAAACGCAGGGCAACGCTACCTTTTCATTTGGACCCATTATAGAGCCAGACTGGATTTTTTCGTGGGGCCAGTCAGCGGGTAAGGCATGCGCGAATCCCTCTTCGATCTGCCGCAAGGCAACAAGTTGAGCCTGCAGTCGCAGATCCGCGAATTGCTGGTCTCCGCCATTCTGGGCGGCCAGATACCGCCCGAGGACAGGTTGCCCTCCAGCCGGCAGATGGCCAGGCGGCTTGGCGTGTCCCGCAATACCGTGGTCCTGGCCTACCAGACCCTCATCGACGACGGCTATCTCGTCGCCCGCGAGCGCAGCGGCTACTACGTCAACGAAAAGATTCTCGCCGGCCACGCCCGCCGCCAGACCGCGCGCACCCGCAAGCCCGATACCGGACTCGACTGGAGCCGGCGCTTCCGCGTCCTGCCCGCGGCGCAGGAGAACATAAAGAAGCCGGCGAACTGGCAGGACTACCCCTATCCCTTCATCTACGGACAGGTGGACCACACGCTTTTTCCCATCGCCGAGTGGCGCGAATGCAGCCGCCAGACGCTGGGCAAGCAGTGGCTCGATGCGTGGACCAGCGACTTCTGCGACCAGGACGATCCCATGCTGGTGGAGCAGATACGCACCCGCCTGCTGCCGCGCCGCGGCATCTTCGCGAGCGAGGACGAGATCCTCGTGACGCTCGGCGCCCAGAACGCCCTCTACATGCTGGCGAGCCTGCTCGTTTCCCGTGACGCCGTCGTGGTCATGGAGGAGCCGGGCTACACCGACGTGCGCAACATCTTCCGCCTGCGCACCGACCGGCTGCTGGCGATCCCGGTGGACGACCAGGGCCTGGCGGCGGACGAGCGCCTCGCCCGCGCCGACATCGTGTTCGCCACGCCGAGCCATCAGTTCCCGACCACCGTGACCATGCCGCCCGAACGCAGGAAGGCTTTGCTCGACGCGGCCAATGCCTATGACTTCCTCGTCGTCGAGGATGACTACGAGTTCGAGACCAACTACGTCAGCGATCCCACGCCGGCGCTTAAATCCTCGGACGCGGAAGGCCGCGTCATCTACATCGGGAGCCTGTCCAAGACCCTGTTTCCCGGCCTGCGCATGGGTTACCTGGTGGCGCCGGCTCCGCTCATCGAACAGGCGCGGGCGCTGCGCCGCCTGATGGTCC
>JBFWSL010000225.1:0-6056 GCA_050248375.1 Hyphomicrobiales bacterium
CTTTCCGTTAACCAGGATATCCCTTGAGAGGGAAAGATCCACGAAATGCAGACAGGCGGTCCTTCGGGGCCGCCTGTTCATTTCAAGGAAGGGTCTATGCAAGCCTAGTTGCCATAAGACACGTCATGTCCTTATGATGCATCATGCCCGACGCCGATTCGCCCAGCTACACAGTCCGGGAAATTGCCGCGATCCTGGTCGATCAGGAAGGCTGGGCAGGCTCGCCTGAATATCAGTCTCATCTCGATAAGCGCCTGCGCCAGGTCCGCCACTGGACCGCCTGCGATTATTTGCGACCTCTCGGCAAGAAGCACTCGGGAACGGGCGTGGCGCGCCGTTACGGTCCGGATGAGGTCCGCAAGGCCGCGCTCCTTAGGGAGCTGACGCGATTCGGCCTGACGGTTACCCAGCTAGGCGAGGAGTTCGGAGACGATCTCATCCGCCGCGCCAGCCAGAAAGAATGGAAGGAAGCCATAGAGGGCGAGAAGCAAATCCTGTTTCAGGTGGTCTTCGAAGCTGGCGGCAGTGCGGATCAGACGACGCACGCCATGAACCTCGTCCCAGCGGAAAAGAGCCTGTTGCGTATGCTCGACCCGAACGTGATGGCTGCGGAGAAGCGCAAGCGTGACAGCAGGTCCACGCAGGGTCAGACTGGGGACTTGCCGATTCCCGAATTCGTATCCGGGCTCACGATCAGCCTGACGCAGCTATTCGCCACTCTCAGGCTGTAAGGATCGCCCGAATTGGCCACATGACAATAACGCCCCGCGAAATCGCCGACTGTCTAAAGCCGCATATCAACCGGCTGCTGACCGTCGCGGAGGTGGCGCTGGAAGGGCGGCAGTTCGAAGCGTTCCGCAAGGTTGTGCTGGAGGAACTGGGGCACAAGGGCTTCGAAAAGAGCCTGTGCGATCTCTTCGACAAGGAACGCAAGCGTTAGGCGCGTATGGGCCGGTCATGGAACGTATGAGGAAACGGGCCGGAAAAGGCTGGCAGGAATGGAGGTGCGCCTTGCGTGGCGGAGCCGGACCATAAAGCCCAATCGCAAACTATCGTTACGGTCGAACTGGCGGACGAGCCGCCGGTCACCGAAAGCGAATTGGAACTGATAGAAACCTTCCTGGGCGACCTGATCGCGGAACTCATGAGCGAAGTGCCTGAGCAGACGAACTGAGGGAGGATGAGGGATGCGCGCGGCGCTGTATTTGCGGGTCTCGACCGCGAGGCAGGCGGAGAAGGATTTGTCCATTCCCGACCAGCGGGGACAAGCGGAAGTCTTTTGTAAGGAGAAAGGCTGGCAGGTTGTAGCCGCCTATGTCGAAAGCGGGGCGAGCGCCACGGACGACAAGCGCCCCGCGTTCCAGCGGATGATTTCGGAAGCCACCAGTGCGGAGAAACCGTTCGACGTGATTGTGGTGCATTCCTTCTCTCGCTTCTTCCGCGACCAGTTCCAATTCGAGTTCTACCACCGCAAGCTGCTGAAGCGCGGCGTGGCCCTGGTCTCCATAACCCAGGACTTGGGCAATGATCCCTCCTCCGATCTTCTCCGTAACGTATGCGCCCTGTTCGATGAATATCAGTCGCGCGAGAACGCCAAGCATGTATTGCGTGCGATGAAGGAGAATGCGCGGCAGGGATTCTGGAACGGTTCGCGCGCGCCCTTCGGCTACCGTACAATGGTAGCGGAATGACGCGGCGAAAAGCCGAAGAAGAAGCTGGAGATAGACCCCGCCGAAGCCGAGACCGTACGGTTACTGTACCGCCTCTATACGGTCGGCCCGTTACGTAACGGACCTTTGGGCAACCAACTATCTCAATTCCCGTAACGTTACGTACAGGGAGGGCCGCCGTTTCTCCGTCCAGACGGTGGCAAAGATTTTGAGTGCCCGTACATATGTGGGAACCCACTATTTCAATCGGCGCGATTCCCGTACGGAAAAGCCGAAGAAGCGTTCGGAATGGATAGAGGTCGCGGTCCCGCCCATCATCGACATACGTACATACGAAGCCGCGCAGAAGCGCCTTCGGGCCAACAACCCGAAAAAGACGCCACCCCGTATCGTCAATAGCCCCACCCTTCTGACGCCGCTTGCGCGGTGCGGCTGTTGTGGTGGGCCGATGCGCCTCAGAACCGGCAAAGGCGGCAGCTACCGCTATTACACTTGCGCCAAGCGCGCCGACCAGGGCAAGGCCGTATGTAAGGGGCTATCCATCTCCATGCCCAAGCTCGACGGCATCGTCCTCGACGCCCTTACGGATCGCATCCTCAAACCCGAGCGCCTTGAAGCGATGCTGGGGCAACTCCTGTCGCGCAATGTAACGGCCCAAGAACGCGCACAAGCCGAATTGAAGGCCCTTAAGCGCGACAAGCGCGAACTCGCCAAGCGACTCGACAATCTCTACGACGCCATCGAAACGGGTGGCCTGGACCCCAATGCCCGTCTTACGGACCGTATTGAAAAGCTCCAATCGGAGATCGACCGCATAGCGGCACTCATAACAGCGAAGGAACGTCAGCTTTCCGCACCCCATACAGCGATCACGCCAAAGAAGTTGGCGCTGTTCGCGCAAGGCATGCGAGACAGGCTCGCGGGCGGTAATCCCGCCTTCCGCAAGGCGTACGTACGGCTGTTCATTGACGATGTGAAAGTGGGGCGCGAAGAGATACGGATCACCGGACCTAAGCACGCGCTGTTGCAAGCGGCCACGGAACCGCTTCGACCTGAACAGCTTCCGGTTCGCACTTTTGAACGGGAATGGCGCGCCGGGGAAGATTCGAACTCCCGACCCCCAGATTCGTAGTCTGGTGCTCTATCCAGCTGAGCTACCGGCGCCTGCCAGACCGCGGCGGGTGACTTGAGGGCCAGGAGAGCCCGAGCCGCGGTACGGGCCGCCCTTTTACGGCGTTGCCCCCCACATGGCAAGGCCGCTTGGTGACGCGCTTTCCGGGCCCGCCCGGGCCTCGTCAGGCCCTGCGGCGATGCTCGTCGAGGCTGACCACCCGGTCGGGAACGGTGAAGCGGAACAGCGCGCCCTCGCGCGAGGGCATCAGGACGATCTCACCGCCATGGGCGCGGACCAGCTCGGCGGCGATGGCCAGGCCAAGGCCCGTGCCGCCCTTGCGGGCCGAGCCCTGGAAGGCCTGGAACAGGTGCTCGCGCGCCCGCGGCGGCACGCCGGGGCCCGTGTCGGCCACCTCGACCGCCGTCACGGAGCCTTCCCGGGCGGCGCGCACGGCGATCTCGCCGCCGTCCCGCTCACCCGTCTCGATCGCCTGCAGGGCGTTGCGCAGCAGGTTGGCCAGCACGCGGTAGAGCTGGTCGCGGTCGGCGTCGACGCGCAGGCCCGGCTCGATATCGATGCGCCAGCGCACGGCCGCGCCAGCGCCGAGACCGAGGCTCTGGCCCACTTCCTCCACCAGCGGCCGCAGGGCGAAGCGGGCGCGCTCCGGGGCCGGCTCCTGGGCGCGGCCGTATTTGAGCGTCTCGGTGCAGAAGCGGATGGCCCGGTCGAGCGAGGCGATCAGCTTGGGCGCGAAGCGCTGCACGGTGGGGTCCTGGATGGTGCTGAAGCGGTCGGAGATGAGCTGGGCGTTGGCCAGCATGTTGCGCAGGTCGTGGTTGACCTTGGAGACGGCGAGACCCAGCGCGGCAAGCCGCGTCTTCTGCTGCAGCATGGAGGAAAGCTCGGCCTGCATGTGGGCGAGTTCGCTCTCGGCGGTGCCGATCTCGTCGCCGCGGCCGGACGGCACGATGACCCGGCTGGCGTCCTCCGGCGCGCGGCTGAAGCGCACCATGTTGCGGGTAAGCCGGGTGATGGGCCGGATGAACAGCGAATTGATGGCGAAGTAGACCAGCGCGGCCGTGATCATGGAGATCAGGATCGACAGGGCCAGGATGTTGAGGCCGAAGCGGGTCATGGCCTTCTTCAGCGGCGCCTCGGAGATGACGATCTCGATGAACTCGCCGGCGCCGAAGCCCGGCTGGCCGACCACGCGGATGTAGCGGCCGGACGGCGCCGTGTAGACCTCGAACGCGTCCTCGATCAGGTCGGCCCAACTCGCGGTGCGCAGGTCGTAATGGCCGCCCACCTCGAGCGGCTCCTCGCTGCGCAGGATCAGCTCGCGGGCTTCGCCGCGCTTGAGCGCCACCGCATGCACCTTGGCGGAACGCAGCAGTTCCTCGCGCAGCAGCCTGGGCAGCTCGTGGTTGGGCACGGCGTCGGCGGCGAGCGCGGCCACCTGCGCCGTCGCCAGGCGCTCGGTCAGCCAGTTCTTGCGGAAGTTGGAGACCGACGGCACGAACACCAGCACCTCGGCCATCATGATGAAGCCGATGGTGAGCAGCAGCAGCTTGGCGGAAAGACCGAGCGGCCGGGGCCGCGGCATCCACCTGGCGAGGGATTTCCGCCGGCTCTGCTTCCTGCTGCGCTTGCGCTGAGGGCGCTTCACTCTGCCTCCTGTCGGGACAAGATTATCCGAACAGCTTCAAGATTCTGATAATCCGCCTGATCCAGGGATTGGTCAAACTGGGCAGATAATAGGTGTAGGCCACCCGCTTGGAAATCTCGGCCAGCGTGGGATAGGCGACGACCATCGAGGTCATCTCGCGGATCTTCATCTTCCGGCCGATCGCGAAGGCCCAGATCTGGATCAGATCGCCCGCATTCTCCCCGACGATGGCCGCGCCGAGAATGCGTCCATTGGAAGCGGTGACGACCTTGATGAAACCCTCGGTCGCCCGCTCGGCCTGGGCGCGGTCGTTCTCCGCATAAGGCCAGCGAAGCACGCGCGTGCCGCGCCCGTGCTTCCCGATGGCCTGCCGCTCGGTCATGCCCACATGGGCAAGCTCGGGATCGGTGAAGGTGACCCACGGGATGGCGGAGGTGTCGTTGCGCACCGGCTGGCGGAACAGGGCGTGCCGGATGACGAGGCCGGCGTGGTAGTTGGCCACATGGGTGAACTGCAGGCCGCCGGCGACGTCGCCGATGGCGTAGACCTTGCGGTTGCTGGTGCGCATCCTGCGGTCGACCTTGATGCCCCGGGCGTCATAGGCGATGCCGCCGGCCTCCAGGTCGAGGCTGTCCACGTTCGGCCTGCGTCCGGCGGCGACGAGCAGGTGGGTGCCCTCGACCTTGCGCGGCCGGCCGTCCACGAGAAGATGGGCGGCGATGCCGGCGGCGGACTTCTCCACGCGTTCGATGCGTATGCCGGCGAGAATTTCCACGCCGTCGCGGGCCAGCGACTGCAGCACGATGCCGGACATTTCCGGATCGTCCCTGCCCAGCGGCGTGGCGGCTTCCAGCACGGTCACCTTGCTGCCCAGGCGCCGGTGGGCCTGGGCGAGCTCGAGGCCGATGGGACCGCCGCCGATCACCAGCAGATGGGACAGCAGCATCTTGTTGTCGAAGATGGTCTCGTTGGTGAAGCAGGGAACGGCGTCGAGCCCCTCGATGGGGGGCAAGGCGGGCGACGAGCCGGTGGCGATGACGGTGCGGCGCGCCTTGATGAGCACCTCGCCCGCGGCCACCGTCGAGGCGTCGGTGAAGCGGGCGTTGTCGGAGATGACGCGCACGCCGAGGCCGGTGAAGCGCTCGATGGAATCGTTGGGCTGGATGGCGGCGATGACGCCATGGATGTGATCGTGCAGCCTGGCGTGGTCGACGCGAGGGGCGGCGCCCGAGACGCCGAACTTCTCCGACGTGCGCATGAGGTGGGCGCGGCGGGCGGCGGCGATCATGGCCTTGGAGGGCACGCAGCCGTAGTTGAGGCAGTCGCCGCCCATCTTGTGGCGCTCGATCAGCACCACGCGCTGGCCGAGCTGGGCGGCGGCGGCGGCGACCGAGAGGCCGCCGGAGCCCGCGCCGATGACGCACAGGTCTGGAGTCAGTGTTTCCGCCATCGCATCTTCCTTCGCCCGTCCGGCATTCGCGGGGGTGGGCCTTCGCTCGCCTGCGCCCGGACTCAGGCGGAAGTACCGGTTTTCCTGAATTTCTTCAACAGCACTGGGATCAACGCCACCGCGCCCAGCGCGGCGAAGGCGATCAGCAGCTCCTTC
>JBFWSL010000226.1:0-6013 GCA_050248375.1 Hyphomicrobiales bacterium
CCGGCAATTGGAGCCATCGGTGAGCGAGGCCTATCAATGCGGTGTGTACCTGCCGGACGAGGGCATGATCGTCGATCCCGGCGCCCTGCTGCACGCCTGCGTTGCCGCGCTTCGGAAAGGCGGGGCCCGCTTCGTTAAGGCGGACGTGCGCGGCATCGAGTTCGGAAGCGACTGCCCTGTCTCGTTGAAGACTTCCGAGGGCCCGCTTCCCTTCCGTTCCCTGGTTATTGCGGCCGGCGCATGGTCTGCGCGCCTGGCCGCCGTGCTCGACGGCCATGTGCCTCTGGAAACCCAGAGGGGCTATCACGTGATGTTGCCTGATAGCGGCGTGGAGTTGCGGCGGCCGGTTGTCGCCGCTGACGCGAAATGCTTCATCACGCCGATGGAGCATGGTTTGCGTGTAGCGGGCACTGTGGAATTCGCCGGTCTCGAGGCGTCGCCCGACATGCGCAGGGCGGACGCCCTTGTCCGCCATGCCCGCAGGATGTTTCCGCAACTGAGCGTCGAGCGAAAGGCGGAGTGGATGGGTCACCGCCCATGCCTGCCCGACACCATCCCGGTGATCGGCCGCTCACCAAGGTTCCGCAACGTCTTCTACGCGTTCGGTCATGGCCATTTGGGCCTGACGGGCGCACCAATGACCGCGCAACTGATCTCCGACCTCGTGCTGGAGCGCCCGGCCGCCATCGACGTGTCGCCCTACCGGTTTGATCGCTTCTAACGCGAGAACGTGACGGGGCGTCCCCCGGCGTTCGATCCTGTGAGGCAAGAAAAGACTTCCGCCAGCTCCGGCCGCGAAATCTCGCGGGTAATGGCGATGAGTCTCGGCCGCTTGTCATCCGAGGGCCACGCCTCCAACCTGTGCGGCGGGCTAATGACATGCTGCACGGCCTGCACCACATAAGGACGCCTAGGCTGGTCTATCTCGATGAACCCCTTGATACGAAGAAGGTCGGGTCCGTTCAGGCGGCGCAGCGCGTCCACCCAGTCCGAATATCGAGGCCAGGTGGTCACTCCACCCAGCAGGAACAGGTCCGAACGAAACTCGTGATGATGATGCTCATGACCGGACCGGCGGTGATGGCGGCCCTTTGCTTCCCTTGCGTATGCGGGAGCGGCGCCGATGTCGCCCGCATTCATATGCCGAAGAGTATTCCCGTCCCCGAACCAGCCAAGATACGCACCCTGCTCGCGGACATCGATCACGGCAGTTGGATTGAGTGCCCGCACGAACCGGCCGAGTGCAGAAATGCATTCCTGATCGGCGAGATCTTCTTTGGTGATGACGATGCGGTCGGCACAGGCCACCTGCCGCGCCGCATCCCGGTAGCTCGCGAGCGTCTCCTCGCCCAGCAGCCCGTCCACTGTCGCAAGCACACCGGCCAGGCCAAAGTTCCTGCTGAGGAAATAGTCGCCGATCAAGACACTGAGAATCGGGGCAGGATCCGCGAGGCCCGAGGTTTCCACAATGATCCGCCGGAACGGTGGAATTTGACCGCGCGCCCGCCGGAACATCAAATCCTCTAATGTCGGCTTGAGCCCCTTTGAAGCCATGCAACAAAGACAGCCGTTGTCGAGGAGGACGACTTCCTCGTCCCCCTCCGAAACGATCAGATGATCTATCCCGATCTCCCCGAACTCGTTCACGATGATTGCGGTATCCTGCAACTCCGGTCGCTTGAGCAGCCGGTTGATCAGCGTGGTCTTGCCGCTGCCGAGAAAGCCGGTGATCACGAAAATCGGGATTCGTTCGGATTTGTCAGTAGCTGTCATGTGCCATCGTCCCGGCTCCGTCGAAAGATCGGTGGGCCTTTCCACTGTATTGCGAAACCGCCACGGTAATCTGCATAAGGATCGTGCATTTCGGGGATACAGTGCACAAGAATTGTATCATTATCTGGTACACTGAGTCGCATCCGACCTGCCGCCGGGAAGGCTGGCTCGCGAGACACGGGAGACGACATGGGCGAAAACTGGATTCCGGATATCACCGGCCGCCGTGGTCCGCTCTACAAGGCGATCGTTGACGCCCTGAATGGCGACGTTCGCGAAGGACGACTGCCGCCGGGCCATCGGCTCCCGCCCCACAGGAAGCTGGCGGAAAGCCTGGGCGTAACGCTGGGCACGGTCACCAGGGCCTATGGCGAAGCGCGGCGGCAGGGCCTCGTTGTCGGAGAGCCCGGCCGCGGCACCTACGTCCGCGGCGATTTCAGCGGTGCCGGAGGCTATCCGACAGTTCACCGCGCCGATGACGTGATCGACCTCACGCTCAACCAGCCGGCCGTCGACTACGGCAGCGACCTGCTCGCCGAGACCATGGTGGGCCTGTCGCGGCGCTGGGACCTGATGACGCTCCTCGACTATCAGCTCGCGCCTGGCATACAGCGGCACCGCGCCGCGGGATCCGAATGGTGCGGCCGCGCCGGCGTTCAGGTGAACCCCGACCAGGTCGTGGTCTGCAGCGGCGCCCAGCAGGGCCTGTGGGCGGCGATCAACTGCGTGGCGCGGCCAGGCCAGGCCATTGCGTGCGAGCGCCTGAGCTATCCCGGACTGCGCCGGATTACCGATTTTCTCGGCATTCAACTGTTGGGCGTTGAAGCCGACGCCAACGGAATCGTCCCCGACGCGCTGGAGGAAACCCTGCGGCGACAGCAGGTTGCAGCCATCGTCTGTACGCCCAACTGCCACAACCCGACGACCGCGACCCTGACCCCTGAACGCCGCTTGCGCATCGTCGAACTGGCGGACACCCATGACGTTCCGATCATCGAGGACGATGTTTTCGGACAGTTGCGGGGCTCCAGCTTCAAGCCGCTGCAAACCTTGCTGCCCGACAATGTTCTCTATGTCTCCAGCGTCTCGAAGAGCCTCGCCCCGGGATTCCGCCTCGGCTACCTGGCGGTGCCGGATCGCCTCATCCCCCAGGTCACGCAGGCAATTCATACCACCACCTGGTCCGCCTCGACCTTGGCGGCCGAGGTGGTCACGCAGTGGGTCGAGCAAGGACGCTGCGACAGGCTTCTTGCCTGGCATCACGGCGAGATCGGACGCCGCCTGCAGGTCTTGCGGCAGGCGTTCGAAGGGCTCGACTACTGGTGCGACCCCGGCTGCTATCACGTCTGGCTCAGGCTGCCGCCGGCCTGGCCCGCGGAAGAGTTCGCGGCCACGCTGAAGCTGCACCGGGTGGCGGTGACCATCGGTTCCGTGTTCGCCGTTTCCGGCGACCGTGAGATCGGCGCGGTCCGCATCGGAATAGGCGGTCCTCCGACCATCCAGTTGCTCAGGGAAGCGGCGCAGGTCATAGCGCGGGTGGCACGCGAACAGCCCACCGTTCACGCCGCCATTATCTGAAACGGCCCCGCAGCCACCCGATACGCATCGATACAGTTTTCTATACTGTCTCGCAAAATAAGAATACAATTGATACGCTATATGTCGGCATCCCGGATTCCCGCATCCGGGCACCGCCGCAGGATTTTTGACCGTATCTCTTTCCGGCCAGCGTGAGGGCACCAATGGAATTTGATTTGTTGGTCCGCAACGGCGATGTCGTCTTTCCGGAGCATGGCGTCGTTCCTGCGGATATCGGCGTCAGCAGCGGCAAGATCGCCGCCATTCTCGCCCCGGGAACGCCTGTCGGGGGCGCAAGGCGAGAACTGGATGCCGCGGGCCTGCATGTCATGCCCGGCCTGATCGACGCTCACATGCACATCGCCATCGCCGGCACCGAGGATGCCTATGCAACCGAGACCGCCTTCGCCGCCGCGGGAGGCTTCACGACGGTGCTCACCTATCTCCTCCAAAGCGTGGCCTATTCCGAAGTGTTCGCCCGCGAGAAGGAGAAGGTCCAGTCCCAGGCCTATATCGACGTGGGATTCCATTTCGGCATGGCCAAGGAGGAGCACCTGGCGGAGCTTGGCCACTATGTCCGGCAATACGGCGTGGTGTCGTTCAAGAACTTCATGAACTTCAAGAACGACGAGGGCCTGTATCTCGGCCTCACCGGTACGGACGACGGCTATCTGCTCGATCTCGTCCGCGATGTCGCCGGATACGAAGGCGTCACGCTGGTCATTCACGCGGAAGACATAGAAATTGTTCGCCGCTGGCGGGCGCGGCTGCAGGAACAAGGCAGGGACGGTCTCAGGGCCTGGGCGGACTCCAAGCCACCAATCAACGAAGCCGAGAATACCAGGCGCGTGATGTACTACGCCGAAAGCGTCGGGTGCCCACTCTACTTCCCTCACGCCAACTCCCTGCTAACGCTCAACGAGATACGCGAGTACCGCAAGCACTATCCGCGAATCTGGCTTGAGACCTGCCCCGCGTATCTGACCCACACCTATGACTCCGAAGTCGGAAACCTTGGAAAGGCGAATCCGCCGCTGCGATCACAAGAAGATCGCGAGGCGCTTTGGGACGCGCTGGCCGACGGCACTATCGACGTCGTCGCTTCCGACCATGTGCCGCGCAAGAAATCGACCAAGACCGGTAGCGTATGGCAGGCTTCGCAGGGGTTCCCGGGAACCGCCTATATCCTGCCCGTGCTGCTCAGCGAGGGCTATCACAAGGGACGGCTGGACCTGAAGCGTGTGTCGCAACTCGTTGCCGCGAATCCCGCCAAGGCGTTCGGACTGGACAGACGAAAGGGCGGCATCTTCGTAGGCGCCGATGCGGACCTCACGCTTGTCGACCTCGGCAAGGAAGTGACGGTAGACGGTGCGAGCCTCGGCTCGTTCGCCGACTACAGTCTCTACGATGGTTGGAAGTTCAAGGGATGGCCAGTAACGACAATCGTCCGTGGCGAACTCGTCATGGAGGATTCTGTCATTACCGGAAACCCCGGATGGGGCGAATACATCGCGCGTCCATGTTGACAGCGGCACGATCCGAAAAATCGCCCGTTTCCGGAAGAAGCCGTGCCGCAAGCCGTAACATGGAGCAAGCCGTAACATGGAGAACGGCCCCCGCCGCCGGCGGAGAAGCAGCAATCTTCTGATTTCATTGGGAATAGTGGTAGCGGAGGAGGGACTCGAACCCCCGACACGCGGATTATGATTCTTATACTCTTGCTTGATTTACTTTAGCAAAATAACTTCTTGTTGCATTTTTGTCGCGTCTATTCTCCGAGTAGCGCGATTTGAGCGGCCTCAAGCTCACTCGCGCTATCTTTCTGCGGGAACAGATGTCCGTACACGTCCATTGTCATGACGATGCTCGAATGGCCCATCCGTTCCTGCACTATCTTGAGCGGCAGCTCGAGCCCGCCGTCCTGCTTCCGGTTGATCAGCCACGATGCGTAGAAATGGCGAAGGCTGTGCATGCCTGTGTATTTGGCCTTTTGAACAGGCTCGCCGTTCTCCGCCATCTTGCTCCCCGGCACAATGACGCCAGCCGCGAGTTGCGGCGGCACGAGGCCTCGATTGATGATATTGGCGAGCGATTCCACATTGCCCCTTCCATTGGGAAAGACCAGCTTGCTCTCTCCGTTGGGGCAATGCTGGCGCCACTCCTTGAGTGTGTGGAGGACGATCGGCGGCAAAGGAACGGTTCTTATTGCTGCCCTGGATTTCAGCGATCCGAGAACGTCGTAACGATCCGCTCGTTGCCGCACATGCAGACAGGCCTTTCCAAAATCAATATCGGACCAACGGATGCCCCGAATCTCTGAAGCGCGCAGGCCTGTGAAAATCGCTGTCAGGATTACAGGGCGATAGCGACCGGCAAGGCAGCTCGTTATCGCTTTGATCTCATCCGGTGTAGGGATATCGACCCCTATCTCAAGTTTCTTCTTGTGACGACGCGACGCCCTTCCGCCAGCAAGCCCTCCCCTCTTACGCGACAACTCGCGCACAACATTGCGATTGACGAGTCCCCTTTCCTGCGCCTCGGCGAGAATTGCACCCAAGCTAGCCGTTACCCTTCGGATCATCGCTGCGGATCTCCCAGCTTCAGCCAAGTCGTCCTGAAATGCGCGAACCTTGGGGACCGTCAGACGAGAAAGCAAATCTCT
>JBFWSL010000227.1:0-5953 GCA_050248375.1 Hyphomicrobiales bacterium
ATGGGAGAAGGACCACATTCGGCGGCAACATACTCAGTCGCTGCAGAGGAATCCGGAAGCCAAGATTTGCGGGCGTTAATCCGGATATCCATATCGGTATAGCGTGCTTCCTCCGTATCATCTCGAAAGAGCGAGCCAAAGGTATCGCTGTGGGATTGCTCTTCGTTTGCCGCGGCATGCTTCAGCGAGCCGTCCTCCCCGAGGATGTAGTCCCCCGCCGACACCGCGGGCCATCGCATCTCGAACACACCCGAAACGGCAGCGCTATCAGCATGCTGCCTGCCTGATAACTCGGGCCCCACGGCTACACTGGCTTGGATCTCTGCCGCATCCTGCGTGTAGGCGTTGCCGATCACTACGCACGTCGCCGTCAGCGTAACGATCGCCCGAAATGGCAAATCAGCCCATTGTCGCACCACGTTCATCCCCAAGACTGCGATTGAGGTGACAACGGCAACAGCGTAGAATCTTCGCAATCACTGTACCGTATTGGACTAGCGATACACCGAATTTCGTGATAGTCAAATCCTCATTCACGTATCCAATGCGGATATGTTTCTATTGCGGTGATAGAAGGACGGCTTGATGAAGCGAACCGCTGCGATCCTGCTGAGCGCGACGGTGTCGGTGCTGCCGGCCTTCGCTGTCGGGGATGTCGACCAAAACTACATCCGTTCGCTGGCGGCTCCGGGCAAAACGGTCCTGGTTATTGAGTACTATGGCGGGGAAGGAAAGGTCACCGAGCGCAAGGGATATGCCTCTGCCACGGGCTTCAAGGCGGTAGCGCCGACTGACTTCGCGGTGGACGACAAAACGGTCCTGCACCTCTACGGGCTCGAGCCCTGCGAGGGAGAAATGGTAAACCGGAGCGAGGATTTCGCCGGTTCGTGCGCCGACTTCGCACAGCGGCAGCTTGCCATCATGCTGCAGTCGCCGAAGGTGATCTTCTGCCGCGCTTTCGTCAGCGAGCAGAATGCCCCGAAGCAGGACGCAACATGCTACGGCTACTATAACTATCCCGGCAGTCTCGACACGATCGACATGTTCGAGGAGCAATTGCTCTCTCTCGGCGCGCTCAGGATCTCCAGCAAACCGGACGGGGCGCCCATGCGTCCTGACCTCGTCGAGGCCGAGAAGATTGGCCGGGGCGGCTTCGGCATGTGGGCCGACCCGAGGATCAAGGGACAATGAGAGGCGGCAGTCTGCTCTGCGCCGGAATTTGGCTGGTCGCGAGCCAGGCTGACGCAGCGCCCGAAGGATATTTTGATCTTCAACCTGGTGTGACGCTCGAGACTGGCGACACCTGGATCGCAGAGGGCAACCGCTACCGGCTTTATGGCGTTCAGTCCTGCTTGCGGGGAACGACCTATACGGATCATGCAGGTCAGAAGAGAGATTGCGGCGAGGCGTCTATGTCCATGCTCGCGGCGTACATCCGGGACACCCATCCGGTTTGCGCTCCCGTTGCGAAAAGCGCCGATATCACCTTTGTCGCATGCTACGCCACGGTGGGCCACGAGCGGTTGGACCTGGCCAACATCCTCATCGCCAGCGGCTTCGGATTTGCCGCACTCAACTCTGACGGTATGCCCTTTCATGCGCCCTATGCCGTGGTCGAGCAGACAGCGCGCGAGAGCCGCGCCGGCCTCTGGCAATTCGAGGATGTGCAGCATCCCGCGATCCTGCTCTCACGCGCGGCAAACGAGCGTATGCGGAAAACTGCCCAATGAGAGTGCAAGAAATCTGCCTTGGCATTGCTGTAGCGGCAACGCTGGTTATCCCGGCCATAGCTGCCGACATCACCGCCGACCCGCCCTTGAAAAAATGGCAACCGGCTACTCTCGCCCCTGAGACCGTCTTGGCGCCGCGCGTCTATCGCGGCCGGGTCGCGGTCATGGACGGCCGTACGCTGTGGTTTCCGGAGTTCGCTGCGAAGGTTCGCCTTCTCGACATCGATGCGTGTGAACTGCCGCAATGGGCGTTCGACCCCAAGTGGACCGATCGCGATCGGATCAAAGCACCGCCACCGGTCCCGTGTGGACCGCTGGCCAAAGCCTGGCTGAAAAGGGCAACGGGAAACTCTATCGTACGGTGCACCGTCGCATCGTACCATAGAGATGGGGCCCCCCTTGCACGATGCACGGTCAAAGGCACGGACCTTGCCCTGGAGATGTTGCGGGTCGGATGGGCACGAGTCGCGACACCCTACCCAACTGATCCCTCGTATCTCTCTCGACAGCGCCACGCGATGGCCGCGCGCTACGGCATGTGGGCGACCTATGTGCTCGACATGGATGAATGGCGCCGCAAGGCCGTCGACAGGACCCTGGCGCGCCAGCCGATCGCCGACTTCAACCTGCTCGGCGAGCGGGAAAGCGAGATTTCTCCACCGTTTGTCGACGCGCGGAGAAAACCCAAGCGAACTGACCGTTAGGCACCTCTCGTATTTGGAGGACAATAAGATGAAATCCTGGATTGTTACGCTGGTAATCGTAGCCGCTACAAGCGTTTATTCCGGATCAGCGACGGCGAGCGAATGGGGTTGCGAAGTTCTGCTTTGCGCGTCGTCTTCCTACCCGTCCTGGCGCGGTGTCCCAGGGGTCGTTTGCGGGAGGGGGCGGAATCCTACGCTAAGGCTTTGGCCACCGATATTCGCCGGTGAGGTTGATATGCTCCCATCCCAGCGGCGAGACATGGGCCAAGAGATCGGGCGACAGCGGCTTTCCATCGCGTTTCTGGTTGGCGACGACTTCGCCGAGCTTCATGGTGTTCCAGAAGATGATGATGGCGGCGAGCAGGTTCATGCCGGCGATCCGGTAATGCTGGCCTTCGGCGGAACGGTCGCGGATTTCACCCCGGCGATGGAAGCTGATGGCTCGTTTCAGCGCGTGATGGGCCTCGCCCTTGTTGAGCCCGATCTGGGCGCGGCGTTGGAGATCGGCGTCCAGAATCCAGTCGATCATGAACAGCGTCCGCTCGACGCGGCCTACTTCCCGCAGAGCTGTGGCCAGTTCATTCTGCCGCGGATAGGAGGCGAGCTTGCGCAAAATCTGGCTAGGCGCGATGCCTCCGGCTGCAATGGTGGCGGCGATGCGCAGGATATCGGGCCAGTTGCGCTCGATCATGGCCTGATTGATTTTGCCGCCGATCATGGCCCGCAAGTGGGCCGGCGCGGCCGATGGATTGAACGCATAGAGTCGCTTGGACGGCAGATCCCGGATGCGAGGGGCAAACCGGTAGCCGAGAATGGCGCATGCGGCAAAGACGTGATCGGTGAAGCCGCCTGTATCGGCGAACTGCTCGCGAATATGGCGGCCGGCATCGTTCATGAGCAGGCCGTCGAGGATGTAGGGAGCTTCGCTCGCCGTCGCAGGAATCACCTGGGTCGCGAACGGCGCATATTGGTCCGAGACGTGGCTATAGGCTTTCAGACCCGGGGTATTGCCGTATTTCGCGTTGACCAGGTTCATGGCCTCGCCTTGTTCCGTAGCGGCGAAGAATTGCCCATCGCTCGAAGCGGAGGCGCCCATGCCCCAGAACCGGGCCATTGGTAGCGCCGCTTGCGCCTCGACCACCATGGCCAGCGCCCGGTCGTAAGCTTCGCCCTCGACATGCCACCGTCCAATGCGGATCAACTCCCAGAAGGTGTGCGTGTTCGTCGCGTCGGCCATCTTGCGCAGGCCGAGGTTGATCCCTTCCGCAAGGATGACGTTCATCAGCCCGATCCGGTCGGCGCAGGGCGCTCCGGTGCGCAGATGCGTGAACGCTTCGGTGAAGCCGGTCGCTGCATCCACCTCCAGCAGGAGATCGGTGATCCGCGTGGGCGGGATCTGCTTGTAGAGATCGAGCACCAGATCTTCGGCGCCGGTCGGTACGGCAGCTTCGAGCTTCTCGATATGCAGAACGCCGTTTTCGATCGACCCGCCGGGAATCGTGCCGGTGCGCGCGGCGCGGCCCAGTTCGCGTAACCGGATATCGAGGCGAGCTTGCCGATCCGCCAGCCATTCTTGCGGCCGCAATGGCACGGCGAGACGACCGCCTTCCGCGACAGCCTGCGCCGGAACGAGCGCATGCTTCAGGTCGCCATAGCGCCGGGATCGGGCCAACCAAATATCTCCGGATCGGAAGGCATCGCGCAGATGGAACAGCACCGCTATCTCCCAGAGGCGAGTGTCGCCGACCGCCTGGGCACGAAGATGGCGATGCCATTTCGAGCTGGGCCGAAGGAAGCCGGTATGTGCGGCATCGTTCAAGCCAGTACGCAAAGCCATCACCGCTTCGAGAAGCGGGAGCGCGATCGGCGCAGCCCGCAGATCGAGCAGGCGCAACATGCGCGGAGCGTACCGCCGGAACCGATGATAACCGTCGAGTACATGATTGAGAGGATCGTCCGCCATGGTGGCGGTCAGCCGGGTTGCCATTGCAACAAGGGTCTTGAAGCCGTCCCACCCTGATCCGCTCGCGATGACGTCGCCCAGCGGCTGGCCATCATCCTGTGCGTCGACCAGAGCGCCGCCGATTTCGGCGAAGGATTTTAAGGTGTCGCGCACCGCGTTCGCTTCGTCGGCGACTTTCGCTTGGCAAATGCCCTCCGATGCCCGGTAGAGCCTGCCGACGATCCGGTCATGGGTTTCGACCACGGCGTCAGCGAGCATCGCTTGCCATTCCGACGCGCAAACGGCCAGAATCGCAAGCCGCCTGTCTTCCGGAAGATCGCGCATGCCGTCGGCATAGTACCGTTCGCCTTGCCTGCGCAGGCGTGTCATCCGATGAGCAGGAACACCGGCCAGCAGTTCCTCGGGGAGATCGATACGTTGCAGGTATTCGAGCCGGTCGAGCAGCCGGTTGGCTGACGAAGAGTTCGAGCCCGGCTCGAACTGACGCAGCCACACGAAGCGGGTCACCCGATCGTCGGCCGTCTCCTCGAGCAATGCCAGCAACTGTTCCCGGATGGGCACGGACAGCCGACTGGCGATCCTCGTCTCGATCCGCCGCTCGGCATCGACCAGGGCCGTGGCGCAAAGCCGCTCGATCGTCGATGTTGCAGGAAGAACCGTGCGGGTGCGTCGGCACTCCGCCACGAAGCGACGGGCGATATCTTCGTTTGACACCGCCATCTCGGCTTCCCGAAACAGCCAATCCTTCAGCTCGCGCGCACCACGTCCGGAGAAGGTGCGGAATCCGTAGAGCGCCCGCAGTTCGGAAAGATGCTCGTGCCGCGTTTCCTCGCGGGCGGCGTAGTCAACGAGATCGTCGGCAAGCAGGCCGAGCTGTGCTCCGATGAATTCGACGATCTCTGCTGGGATCAGTTCGCCCGGAGCCAGCACCCGGCCGGGATAGCGCAGGACGCACAATTGCAGGGCGAAGCCGAACCTGTTGTGAGCGCGTCGGCGCAGCCTGATGTGTCCAAGGTCTTCATCACTCAGCGTATAGTGCTTGAGCAAATCCGCCTGCGAGGTCGGCAGGCGCAACAGCGCGTCCTTCTGCCGATCGGTTAGAGTGACGCGACGCGGCATCCATGTTCCTTTTTCAAAATCCGATGATGTTCAAGACGCTTTGTTTATGAAGCTGGTTGAGATACATTTCCAGCGAACAAATCATTCGTGGCCAGCGCCCCCCCCTCAAACCACCGTTTAAGAAACATGCTGATCGGATACGCTCGCATCTCCAAAGCCGATGGCTCCCAGTCCCTCGATCTGCAGCACGACGACCTGCGCGCCGCCGGCGTCGAACAGGACAATATCTATGAGGATCGAGCTTCCGGCGGCCGCGACGATCGGCCCGGACTGGCCGCCTGCCTGAAATCCCTGCGCGACGGCGATGTGCTGGTGGTCTGGAAGCTCGACCGCCTCGGGCGATCGCTCGCTCACCTGGTCAACACGGTGAAGGATCTGTCGGATCGCAATATCGGCCTGCGGGTGCTGACCGGAAAGGGCGCCCAGATCGACACCAC
>JBFWSL010000228.1:0-5950 GCA_050248375.1 Hyphomicrobiales bacterium
GATGGAGGCCCCCGAGAGGCTGGCGCCGAACCGGGAGACGCCGCCGGGCAGCGCGGCGGCGCCCAGCGCGGAGCCCGCCGCGCCCAATGCCAGTGTCGCCATCAGGACACCCCCGGAAAGGAAAACGCGGCCGCCGTGTGCCGCCGCCACCAGCGGCCGCAATGCACCTCGCTGACCGGCGCGCCCTCGATGGCGTGGATCATGCGGTGGGGGGCGCTGAGCACGCCCATATGCTTGGCCATTGCGCCTGCACGCAGACGGAATACAAGCACGTCCCCCGGCTGCGCATTGACAGGTTCGCGCTCGGCGAGATTGCGCCGCGCGCCCGCAAGCAGGGTCTCGATCCCCTGCCCCTCGGCCCAGTCGGGCGTATAGGGTGGAATGGCTTCCGGCTCCTCGCCGATGAGCTCACGATAGATGCCGCGCACCAGACCGAGGCAATCGCAGCCGACTCCCTTCACGGAAGCCTGGTGGTGATAGGGCGTGCCCAGCCATTCGCGCGCCTTGGCGACGATGCGCTCCCGGGTCAGGGTCAATTGAACAGGCTCCCGCCGTTGTTGGCGCTGTCGTCGCTGTTAGGATAGGACACGGCGAAGTCGTTGCCGGGAATGTGCGGGAAGCCGCGAAAGTTGACCTGATTGGCGAAGCGGTCGCGGCAGGTGGCGAACTGCTTGTCGCAGCCCGCAGTCACCTCGAAGGCGTCTCCTTCCGCGATCTGCTCGCTCATGCTGCGCCACAGCTCCAGCGTCACCGTATCCTCCGCGACCACATGCGACTTGATCTCGACCGAGCGGCCCGCATTCGCGCCCGAGGTCCATGTGAGGAGGCCACGGGCGAACCAGCCTTCGGCGAACTCCGGCAGGCCATCGGCGGAGATCAGCCGGGGGCTGGCGACAACCGCGACTGTTCCCGATCCCTTGAAGCCGGGCTGGTCGAGATCAAAGCCGCAGCGCGCGTCGCCCAGGTCGGCGTCGCAGGCATACTGATAGAGACGGCCTTTCGGCTGCTGCAGCTCGTGGGCGAGGCCGCGTATCTCGGCCTTGAAACTGTGCGGCCCGCGCGTCACCTCGCCGAGATTGCCGGCACGCAGGAGCACGCGCTGGGCGGTGTCCTGCCAGTTGACCCGGTAGATACCGACCTCGGCGTTGTCATAGAGCCCTGCCGCCAGGTCGTCCGCATCGAGCCGGTCGGAACGCAGCACGCTTTCCACATCCAGGTTGTCCACCCCGAGACCGACGGAGCTTTCGATCTCGCTGGCCGTGAAGCCGGCCGAGGCCTCGAACACGGTCCCGTCGAAGACCAGGTCGCGGTCGTGGTCGGTGAAGCCGAAGCTCTCGCCGTCCCGCCGCACCACCCGCCAGCACCAGCACAGGGTCGTGGCGCCGCTGTCGAGATGAGCCTGCATGCCTTCCGGCAACGCCCTCATATGCGGATCTCCACCAGCGGAATACTGGGGATGCGGCCCGCCTCGAAGGCGGTCAGGTCGATGCGCAGTTCGTCGGTATCGAAGCGCACGGGCACGTCGAACTCGAATCCGGCGGTGACGGCAAGCCCCTCGCCCGGCTCGCGGCCCGGCAGGAAGGTGACGATGCCGCTGGTGGTGTCGAGCACGAAGTCCTCGCCATCGGCTTGCGCGACCCCATCCACCGCGACCAGCACCGTTCCCGCCACCGGCTTGGCGATGTCGCGGGCATAGGGCGCGAACTCCGCGCCATAGGTCTTGCGGAGCTGGAAGGCCGTGGCCGCGCCGTCGCCGGTGCCTATCGTCTGGTCGGCGGCGGCGGGCGTGGCCTGGGGCGCACAGGACTTGAAGTCGGTACGGTCCTTCCAGCGGAAGCCGTAGAGGCGGCCGCGGCGCTCCTCGAAAAACTGAATCACGTCATGGAGCTGGTTCAGCGTCTTCACCCCATATCCCGCGTCATAGCGGCGGCGTGAATGGGCCCAGCGGGCGTTGCGTTCCTCGTGACCCGAGCCGAGCAGCACGATCTCCGTGCGCCGCTCCGGCCCTCCCGACGCGCCCAGCGAGATGCCGGTCGGGAAGCGGACTTCGTGAAAGGACATGGGTAGCGGCTACAGGTTGCGCTCGCCGCGCGAGGCCATGCGGGCGAGCATGGCGGCGAGCTGGGACTCCGAACGGCGGAAACTCTCCGCGTCGGGCGTGGTGACGTTGAAGGTGATGGAGACGGCGCCGCCCGGCTGCTGGCTGCGCACGCCGAGCCTGCCGTCGCTGCCCCGCGCCAGCGGCAGGATGGCCTCGGGGCCCGCCTCCCCCGCCAGGCCGAGACGGCCATTGGAGAGTGGGAAAGCCACCGGCGAGGCGATGACGCCACCCTGGGCAAAGGGCACGGTCATGCCGTTACGCAATACCCCGCCGCGGGCGAAGCCGAGCGCGTTGGAAATCGCGCCGCTCAGGCCGCCGGCGATGGCGTTGCCCACGGGCCTGAGCGCCGCGCTCAATGCCGTGCGCGACAGGGACATGGCGATGGAGCGCACCACATCGGAGAGCTTCTGGCCGCGAACCGCCGCCCCCTCGAAGGCGCGCGTGAGGGTCGAGCCGAAGCTGTTGCCGAGACGGCCGGCCTCGGCCAGTTCGCGGCGCAGGGGCGCGGTGTCGGCGTCGATGGTCAGTTTCAGGCCGTCGGCGCGTTCAAACATCGGTATTGTCCTCTGTCCTGTCGGGATAGCGGCGCATGAGGTCCGCCAGGCCCTGGCGGCCCAGGGGTTTGGCCATGCCGCCCCGGCCCATGAGACCGTCGAGGGCGGCGGCCAGCTCGCGCGGCGTCATGGCCCAGAAGTCGCGTGGTGCAATTCGCAGCAGGCCGAGACCGGCGCGCATGGCCTCGTCCCAGGGAAAGGCGATGGGCGATGGCGCGGCCGAAGGTGCGCGGGTGGTCACGCCCCCGCCGCGCCTTGCCCGTTTCCCACCGGCTCTCCCTCATTCTCCGGCGCGGAACCGAAGGTGGCCGTCAGCAGCCGGGCGACGATGTCCACATAGCCCGCCGCGCCGCCGGGAGTGCGCATGGCCGCCACCTGGCGCTCGTCCAGGTCGTAGCCCGCGCCCTTCAGGCCGGCGGCGATAATACGAATAGCGTCGCGGGCGTTGAGCCGGCCGCGCTCGAAGCGTTCGGCCACGGCGATCATGTCGTCCTCGCCGAAGGCGTGCTCCAGCTCGGCCAGCGCGCCAAGGGTCAGGCAGAGGCGGTAGGCCTTGCCGTCAAGCTCGGCCTCGATTTCCCCGCGATGAGCGTTGACCATATGACGCCTTAGGCCGCGGCGAAGGCCAGCGCCCCGGCGGATTCCAGCGCCAGGTCGAAGGTCATCTCGCCGTCATGCTGGCCGGCGAATTCCAGCGCGCTGACCTGGAACGGCCCCTCGACGGTGCCGAAGTCCGGCACCACCACCTGCCAGTCGCGGATGGTGCCATTGAAGAACAGGCCGCGCACCGTTTCATCGGAGGCCGCGTCGCGGAAGATGCCGCTGCCGGACACGCGCGCGGTGCGGATGCCCGCGCCGGCGAGCAACTCGCGCCACTGGCCGGCGGAATCCGCGTCGGTGATGTCCACGCTCGCCGCGTTGAAGGCGAGCGAGCGCGACCTGAGTCCCGCGACGGTCTGGAAGTCGCCGAGGCCGTCGCTGTCCACCTTGAGCAGCAGGTCCTTTCCCTTCTGGGCGGTCATGTCCTGGTCCTTTCGGGAAGTGTTGAACTCGCGCGGGCGCGCAAATGAAAAGGGCGGCCTCACGGCCGCCCTGCAGATCGTCGGAAATGAAAACGGCCCCGCTTGGGGGCCGCCTGGAAATCGAATATCGCAGGCGTCTAGGCCGCCTTCTCCGTCACGGCCCGGTAGCGGACGATGCCGTGATAGGTCTCGCCGTCGGGGTCCTGGCGGGCCTCGGAGAATTCGTGGCGCAGGTTGACCAGGTGGTGATCCTGCAGCGGCAGCGCCTGGTCGTGCAGCACGTCGCGGATGGCGCCGATGATCTCGTGGGTCTCCTTCTTGCCGCCGGCGCGGGACCACACATGCAGGGTGAGGATGTGCTCCTCCCCGTCCTCGCCGCCGGTGCTCCAGTCGCGGGCCACCGACTGGCCGAAGGTCAGGTAGGGAAAGCCCGCCTTCTGCGGCGCGTCGTCGAAAATCTTTGTCCCGCCCAGCAGCGCGGTGAGCTGGGGGTGTTCCGCGAGGGCCTGGTAGATGCCCTTCTGCAGGGACCAGCCGGCGCTATCCGCCATCTGCAACCTCCGAAAGTCGCCTGTTCTTGTCAGTGATTTGGGAAACGCCGATACCGACTGCGAGGTCACGCAACTGATTGTGATCCGCAACGCGGCGACGGGCCTGATACTCGCGGAGCGCACGCCGCACGACTGTGTCGAGGACGCGGTTAACGAGCGGTAAATGGGACCCGGCAGACGCGAGAATATCCGACCGTTGCGACAGTTTTACATCGATTCTCACAAGTCCCGCTCCTCGCAATGACAATCGAGCCACCGGCGGCGGCCGTCCGGATCGGTTGCCGAGACGATGGCGAGCACGCGCGCGCCCAGCGCAAAGCGCATTTCGGGCTCGACGTCCGCGCGGTGACGGATGCGGGCCCTGTGGGTGACATTGCCCGACAGCCGGCCCGCCGCCACGGCCTCGTGGCCGGAGAGCGCGGAGACCCCGGCCCACAGAACCGCGACGTCTTCCCATGTCTTCGCCACGCCGCCACCGTCGTCGGGATCGCGGAGCGGCCGTTGCAGCGTCACGCGCCGGCGCAGCGCGCCGATGGATGGCCTGCTCACAGGCATACCCGGCGGTATGGCGCCAGCAATGCCGCCACGGTGGCGGGCACCTCTACGGCGCCGGCGAGCGACACGGGCTCGCGCGTCTCGAACCAGTGAGCGGCCAGCAGCAGCAGCGCCTGGCGGATGGGCGGCGGAACGTCGTCCGCTTCATCGCCGAAGCCGGCGGTGAAGGCGATCTCGATGCCAGCGGCGCGGCGGCCGGGCCGGGGCCAGGGCTGGCTGCCGGTCGGCGTCAGCCGGGCGGGTGTGGACGCGGCGTCGAGAAAATAGTGCTCGGCGGCGAAGGTCTCCTTGCCGCCGCCGGCGTCCGCCACCTCGACCGAGGTCACCGACTGAACGGGCGCCAGCGGGATCCCGACCGGTCCCGCATCCGGCCATCTGTCGAGCAGCAGCGACCAGCCCTGGGTGAGGAGGGCCAGATCGAGCGTGCGCTCCACATGGGTGCGGGCGGTGGCGATGAGCGAGGTAACGAGGGCGTCCTCGTCGTCGCCGTCGAGCCGCAGATGGGCCTTCGCCTCGGCGAGGCTCAAGGGCTCGACCGCGGGCGGCGTGGTGAGAAGCAATGCCATCGGCAAGATGTCCTCGCGAACAGAAAGTGCGGCCGCGGCGGGGAGGGTCGCCGCGGCCGCTGCCTGGCCAGGCCGGACCGGGAGGGCTCCACTCGATTCAACGGGGAACCGGCATCCCGGCCGGTCGGGGGAAGCGAGCCAGGCTTTACGACGTGCCGAACTTCAGCAGCTTAAGGGCGTCGAAGTCCTGCACGCCGCCGCCCACGCGCTTGGTGGTGTAGAACAGCACGTAGGGCTTGGCGGAATAGGGATCGCGCAGCACGCGCAGGCCGACGCGGTCCACGATCAGGTAGCCGCGGCGGAAATCGCCGAAGGCGATGGAGTAGCTGTCGGAGTCGATGTCCGGCATGTCCTCCGATTCCGCGATCGGGTAGTTGAGCAGCGTCGGCGTGGCGCCGGCCTGCTCGCCTGGCTGCCAGATGTAGTTGCCGTCGGCATCCTTGATCTTGCGGATCTCGGCCTGGGTGGCGCGGTTCAGCGCGGTTGACGCATCCTCCATCAGCCGCTTGAGCAGCGGGATGGGGCGCGGCGTCGTGGTCACCACCTGTCGCGGACGATCGCCAAGCCGCAGGGCGAACTGCAGCATGTCCCAGGTCTCGGC
>JBFWSL010000229.1:0-5893 GCA_050248375.1 Hyphomicrobiales bacterium
CCGATATCCGCTCCCACTGCTCGTCGCCAAGGATCAGGCGATCCAGAACTCCCATGGCTGCCTCCAAAAGGCAGTCTTGAATCTGATTCCCTCAACCTTGGGAATCCCAAGAGTCCACACGACCTAGATCACGACGATGATAAGCTGGAGCGGGATGCGGACGGGACAGGCTTTTCCTCATTCCGCTCCAGCACACACAGGCGGGTGACGGATTTTTCTCGCCGCCGCGGCGGGCTGAATTCTTGTGCAGTTGCCATGCTGCATTGCCGAAGAAAACGGCCCGTTATTCCGATGACAACATGCAACTTTCTGTAATTATGAACAAAAACGCAATGGCATACGTCTTGCGTTGCAACACCCCATCGGACCGTTCCGGCCTGAATCACAAAACAAGAGACGATGGGGTGTCAGATGAGCTTCACGAAAGATCCCTATGACGCGGACGTGCGTCTCGGCAACGGATGCAGTTGCGGCTGCCATTCGAGCCAGGCGGAACACGACGCGGCGTCCAGCACGGATGCCAACCCGGCCACGGAAGACCTGCTCGCCCAAGCGGTCGAGACGTCCATCGTGCGCAGCATTTTCGGAACGGACATCGCCCGCCGCAATTTCCTGAAGGCGGTCGGCGCGACCACCGCCGCCGCCGCCATAGCCGAGGTGTTCCCCCTGGGCATCGCCAAGTCGCTCGCGGCGGAAGCCGGCGGCAAGCTGGAGAAGAGCAAGCTTTCGGTCGGCTTCGTGCCGATCACCTGCGCCACACCGATCATCATGGCGCACCCGATGGGCTTCTATAAGAAGTACGGGCTCGATGTGGACGTCATCAAGACGGCCGGCTGGGCGGTGTCGCGCGACAAGTCGCTGTCGGGCGAATACGACGCCTCGCACATGCTGACGCCGATGCCGCTGGCGATCACGGTCGGCGCGGGGTCCACCGCCACGCCCTGGACCATGCCGGCGGTGGAGAACATCAACGGCCAGGCCATCACCCTGTCCGTCAAGCACAAGGACAAGAACGACCCGAAGATGTGGAAGGGCTTCAAGTTCGCCGTGCCCTTCGACTATTCCATGCACAACTTCCTGCTGCGCTACTACGTGGCCGAGCATGGACTCGATCCGGACAAGGACATCCAGATCCGCGTGCTGCCGCCTCCGGAGATGGTCGCCAACCTCGCCGCCGACAACGTGGACGGCTACCTGGCGCCGGACCCGTTCAACCAGCGCGCCGTCTATGACGGCGTCGGCTACATCCACAAGCTGACCAAGGAAATCTGGGAAGGTCATCCCTGCTGCGCCTTCGCGGCGAGCCAGAAATTCGTCGACGAGATGCCCAACACCTTCATCGCCCTCTACAAGGCGATCATCGATGCGACGCAGTTCGCCCACAAGCCGGAGAACCGCAAGGAAGTGGCCGCGGCCATCTCGCCGAAGAACTACCTGAACCAGCCGGTGACGGTGGTCGAGCAGGTGCTGACGGGAACCTTCGCCGACGGGCTCGGCGGGGTGCAGAAGGTGCCGAACCGCATCGACTTCGATCCCTTCCCCTATCATTCGATGGCGGTATGGATTCTCACGCAGATGAAGCGCTGGGGCTACATCAAGGGCGACGTGGACTACAAGAAGGTGGCCGAGCAGGTCTATCTGGCTTCGCGCGCCACGACGGTCATGAAGGAAATGGGCCTGACGCCGCCGACCGCCACTTATCAGAAGTACACCATCATGGGTAAGGAGTTCGATCCGGACAAGGCGGATGCATATGCCGCCTCCTTCGCCATCGGGAGGGTGTGATGGCCCGCCAGCTTCCGCTGCCGGTTCAGGCGGCGGTGCTGTCGGTGGTGATCTTCGCGGTCTTCATACTTGTATGGCAGCTCGCGGTGGGTCCCTCCGGCGGCAGCGCTGGCGGCATGGACCCCGAGCTTGCGGCCCTTCTGGGGCCGCAAGCGAAGGGCGCCTCGGCTTTTCCCGCGCCCGGCGACGTTTTCAAGGAACTGTGGCGGCACGTCACCGACCCGTTCTACGACAAGGGGCCGAACGACAAGGGCATCGGCATCCAACTCGCCTATTCGCTGGCCCGCGTCACGCTCGGCTTCGGCATGGCCGCGCTGGTGGCCATTCCCTTCGGATTCCTGATCGGAATGAGCGAGCTGATCTACAAGGCGCTCGATCCCTTCTTCCAGATACTGAAGCCGATCTCGCCGCTCGCGTGGATGCCGCTGGCGCTCTACACGATCAAGGATTCCAACGCGAGTTCGGTGTTCGTGATCTTCATCTGCTCGCTGTGGCCCATGCTGATCAACACCGCCTTCGGCGTGGGGACGGTGCGGCGCGAGTATCTCAACGTCGCCAAGACGCTCGAGCTGGGGCCGCTGCGCACCGCCTGGAAAGTGATTCTTCCCGCGGCCGCGCCCACCATCGTCACCGGCATGCGCATCTCCATCGGCATCGCCTGGCTGGTGATCGTGGCGGCGGAGATGCTCGTCGGCGGAACCGGCATCGGCTACTTCGTCTGGAATGAGTGGAACAACCTGTCGATCACCAATGTGGTGGCGGCGATCGTGTTCATCGGCCTGGTCGGGCTTGTCCTGGACCAGCTCATGGGGCGGCTGCAGCGCGTCGTGTCCTACGTCGAATAGTCCAAGAAGAAACGGAGAGAGGACATGAGCAAATCCTTCATCAGCGTGGAAGGCCTGTCCAAGACCTTTCCCGAGCCGACGGGCAAGGGCGACTTCACGGTCTTCGAGGACGTCTGGTTCGGCATCGAGGAAAGCGAGTTCGTCTGCATCATCGGCCATTCGGGATGCGGCAAGTCCACGATCCTGAACGTGCTCGCGGGCCTCGACGTGCCGACGTCGGGCGTCATCCTGGTGGGCGGGGAGCCGGTTTCGGGACCGAGCCTCGACCGGGCGGTGATCTTCCAGGGCCATGCGCTGATGCCGTGGATGACGGCACTGGAGAATATCCAGATCGCCGTCGGCTCGCGGCACCGCGACTGGTCACGGCAGCAGGTGCGCGAGCATTGCGAGAAATATCTCGGGCTGGTGCACCTGGAGGGCGCGGCCAACAAGAAGCCGTCGCAGCTCTCGGGCGGCATGAAGCAGCGCGTCGGCATCGCCCGGGCGCTTTCCATAGAGCCGCAGATCCTGCTCATGGACGAACCGTTCAGCGCCCTCGACGCGCTGACGCGGGGATCGCTGCAGGACGAGATGCTCAGCCTGTGCGCCAAGACGCGCCAGACCACCTTCATGATCACCCACGACGTGGACGAGGCGCTGCTGCTGGCCGACAAGATCCTGCTGATGACCAACGGCCCGAACGCGTTCATCGCGGAGATCGTGGTGAACACGCTGCCGCGCGACCGCTCGCGGCACACGCTGCACAAGCACGACGCGTACTACCCGTTGCGGAACCATCTCATCGACTTCCTGGTCTCCAGGTCGAAGGAGATGTCCTCCGCGGACAACGGCGAGAACTACCGCCCGCCGGTGGTGCAGGTGGGCCACAGGAGGGTCAAGCCCGCGGCGCCGAAGCTGGTGCAGCCGGCGGTCAACCAGTGAGGCCGGCAGGACCGGCGGCAAAAGGATCGAAGCAAGACCGGAAAGGGAGCAATGTCATGGCTACTATCACCCCCATGCCCACCTCGGGCGGCGCACCCGCCGCGCTGATGAGCAAACTCGAAATGACCGAGATCATCATGGCGGCCAAGTTCGCCAAGGGAGCGAGCTGGGCCGATATCTCGGACGCCGCGGAAATGTCGGAAGTGTTCGTCGTCTCCGCCTGCCTGGGCCAGAACACGCTGCCCGCCAAGGCGGCGGCGAAGGTGGTGGAGTATCTCGGTCTCGGCAACCGCGCCAAGGACGTGGAGATCGCGCTGCAGCTTCCGCCGAAGAAGGCGCAGGAGGCCGAGATGGTGTCCAAGGACCCGCTGATCTACCGCTTCCACGAGATCACCTATGTCTATGGCGACACCATCAAGGAGATCATTCACGAGAAGTTCGGCGACGGCATCATGAGCGCCATCGACTTCGACCTGAAGATCGAGAAGGTGGAGAATCCCAAGGGCGACCGGGTGAAGGTCACCATGACCGGAAAGTTCCTGCCCTATAACCAGTGGTAGGCGGCCACGCCCGATCGGACCGATCGCTCCGGCCGTCCGGCTCCCGCCGGGCGGCCGTCCGCTTTTCCGGAGAGTCCGGCGGGAGGGCGGTTCAGCGGGCGGAGGCGGCGCTCGCCGCGTCCTCGGACAACTGCTTCAGCCTTGCCATGCGGTGGGAAAGCCGCCGCAGCTCGACAGGCTGGCGGAGCAATGCCATCACCTTCGGACTCCAGCCGGACAGGTTGGAGACCTCGTCATAGGCGACGAAGGTGCCGGTGCCGATGGGACCAAGCTGCAATTCGATGTCGTGCACGAGACCCCTGCCCGACAACCGCATGGCGAACAGGCGGCATGGCTCGTAGGCGGTGATCTCTCCCTGCCTCTGAAGGGCGCCGCCGCGTCCACGCAAGATCTGCCGCACCTTCGCGCCGACAGGCTTTTCGGGATCGAAGCCGCCAGGGCAATCCATGAGGTGAAGTTCGGGCGACCATGCCAGCCAGTTTTCCGGCATGCCCACATACCGCCATATCCGCTCGGCCGGAGCCTCTATGGCCACCTGGAACCCGATCCGCATGGAAAGCTCCATAGCCGGTTCCGAATACCGGGAGCATCGGCATATCCATTTACCCTTAAAATGGCCCGCCATTGAAGATTCGGCCGCAAGGGCCTCTATTCCCGCGCAACGGCACATTTCCCCATTGGGCCACGACTGCGGGGCGGTTGCTAATGCGGCACTCATCGACACGTATATTTTCTGGCCTTTACCAGGTGACCCTTCACAGGGACCTGGACGCGGCCGCCGACGACTGGCGCTGCCTGCAGGAGCACGGCGCCGGTGGCCCGCATGACTGCCTCGAATGGGTCCAATGCTGGTGGACGGCCGTCGGCCGGCATGAGGGCGTGCAACCGGTGATCGCCACCGGGTGCAATGTGCATGGACATCCGCGTTTCCTGCTGCCGCTCGGACTGCGGCGGAGCAAGGGGGTCGCCCGGCTGGAGTGGCTCGCCAGCGCGCATGGCAACTACTCCGGCGGGCTGCTGCATCCCGAGGTGTGGCGCGAGACCCGCGGCCAGCCGGGACCGGCTATCCTCGAGGCGCTCCGCCCTCACCTCGCCTTCGCCGACGTCATGCATCTCGATGCGGTGCCCGCCAGCTTCGAGGACTGCACGGGACCGCTCGCCGGCCTGCCCGTGATCGCCGACGCATCGGCCGGCTACGCCCTCACCGTCCTGCCCGGCGCGGAGGGCAATTTCCAGACCCATCTCAGCAAGAAAGCGCGGGGCAACCTGAAACGCAGCGAGCGCCGCCTGTCGGAACACGGCGAGCTCACATTCACCCAGGCCCGCGGCGAGGACGGGATTGCCCGCGTGCTCAAGGCGCTGTTCGAGCAGAAGCAGGCCTGGTGCCGCCAGACAGGCGTGCCGGACTTCCTGCGCGATGCCGACGTGCGTGCGTTCTACGAGGCGCTGGTGAGACAGCCCGCCGGCACCGGTTCATATGAACCGATCCTGTTCGCGCTGGCCGCCGGGGACGAGATCATCGCCACCAACCTGGGCATCCGCTTCGGCGACAGCTTCTACGGCCTCATCACCACGATCACCCAGGGCAACTGCCGGCGCCATTCGCCTGGCAATGTGCTGTTCCGCAAGATGGTGGAGGAAATGGCCGGCCGCGGCGTAAACCAGGTGGACTGGGGCGCGGGCGACAACGGCCTGAAGGCGCTGTGGTGCACCACCCGGCGCGAACGCGGCCATGTCGTGCTGGCGCTGACGGCGAAGGGCGAGGCGGCGGCGGCGGCGCTG
>JBFWSL010000230.1:0-5892 GCA_050248375.1 Hyphomicrobiales bacterium
CACAGAGTGCACCCGTTCGGCCGTGAATACAAAACCTTGACCTTCCGGCACCATTCGCCCATGACTGCCGCCTTCCGTCCGCATGAACAGGAGATCAAAGCATGGCCTTCAAGGACCCCGAGAACACGCTGGTCATGGAGACCACCAAGGGCCAGGTGGTCATCGAAATGCAGCCCGATCTGGCGCCAGGCCATGTGGCCCGCATCAAGGAACTCACCCGGGAGGGGTTTTACGACGGCATCGTGTTTCACCGGGTGATCGACGGTTTCATGGCCCAGACCGGATGCCCCTATGGCACCGGCACCGGCGGTTCCGGCAAGAAGCTCAAGGCCGAGTTCAACAAGGGCAAGCATGTACGCGGCACGGCCTCCATGGCGCGAGCCCAGAACCCGGACAGCGGCGACAGCCAGTTCTTCATCTGCTTCGAGGACGCGCCGTTCCTCGACGGCCAGTACACGGTCTGGGGCCGGGTGATTGACGGCATGGAAAATGTGGACAAGATCAAGCGGGGCGAGCCGGTCGTCGATCCGGACCGCATCGTGACCATGAAGGTCGCGGCGGACGTCGCCTGAAAGGTCCACACATGCTGCACAGCGCGGCTGCCTATTACGCGGCGGGGTCTCTCGGGGGCCTCGCCGTCGCCTTGACCATCGCGGGACTGGGTGCGGCCGGGGTGCCGGCCCTGCTGGGAGTGGACCTCAACCCGCCGCTGACCCTGCCATGGATCTACAAGCTCATGGTCTGGGGCGGCATCTGGGGCCTGATCTTCCTGCTGCCCATTCCGGTCGCGCCGTTCTGGCTCAAATGCGTGGTGCTGACCATCGCCCCGGTACTGGCGGCGCTGGTGATCTTCGGCCCCATGGCCGGCGGCGCGCTGTTCGCGCTCGACAAGGGTGCGCTGGCGCCACTGGCGATCTACCTTGCCAACATTCCCTGGGGGCTGGTGACGGGTTACGGCGGCCGCCTGTTCGGGGCGGACTGACGGCGCGGAAACCGGATGCGGAACCGTGCGCGTTGACGATTTCGATTTCGACCTGCCCGAGGACCGGATCGCGCTGAGGCCTGCGCGGCCCCGCGACAGCGCCCGGCTGCTGGCCGTGCAGCCCGACGCGATGCCCCGCTTCAGCGACAGGACCATCGCCGATCTGCCGTCGCTGCTTTCACCCGGCGACGCGCTGGTGTTCAACGACACGCGGGTGATCCGGGCGGCGCTGGAAGGGGTGCGGCACCGGGAGACGGGCAGCGCGCAGATTTCGCTGAACCTGATAGAGCGCGTCGACGGCTGCCGGTGGAAGGCGCTGGCGCGGCCCGCGAAACGGCTGGCGGTGGGCGACCGCATCACCTTCGGCCATGAGGGGCGCGTGTGCCTGCTGGGCACGCTGGCGGGCCGGGTCGAGGCCAAGGGCGAGGCGGGCGAGATCACCATCGCGTTCGACTTTCACGGGCCCACGCTCGACGAGGCGATCGCGTCGCTGGGAAGCATGCCGTTGCCGCCCTACATCGCCTCGCGGCGCGAACCGGACGACGAGGATGTCTCGGACTACCAGACCGTCTACGCGGCGCGGGAAGGCGCGGTGGCCGCTCCCACGGCGGGGCTGCATTTCACTCCGGCCCTGTTCGAGGCGCTGGAGGCGCGCGGTATCGCCCGGCATTTCGTCACGCTGCATGTGGGGGCGGGAACCTTCCTGCCGGTACGTGGCGAGGATACCGGCAGCCACAGCATGCATTCGGAATATGGCGAGGTACCGGAGGAGACGGCCGGGGCGCTCAACGCGGCGCGGGCGCGTGGCGGCAGGATCGTCGCGGTCGGCACCACGGCGCTCAGGCTGCTGGAGACGGCGGCGGCGGAGGACGGCCGGATCATGCCCTTCGCCGCGCCGACGGATCTGTTCATCCTGCCCGGCTACCGCTTCAAGGCGGTGGACCGGCTGATCACCAATTTCCACCTGCCGCGCTCGACGCTGTTCATGCTGGTCTGCGCCTTTTCAGGCACGCAGGCGATGAAGGATGCCTACGCCCACGCGGTGGCGGCGGGCTACCGTTTCTACTCCTATGGCGACGCCTGCCTGCTGGACCGGGGAGGGGACGGGTGAACGCCCCCTTCTCCTTCACGCTGCTGGCGAGCGACGGGGCCGCGCGCACGGGACGCATTGAGACGAGCCGCGGGCCGGTGCGCACGCCGGCCTTCATGCCGGTTGGCACCGCGGCGACGGTGAAGGCCATGTTCCCCGAGACGGTGCGCTCGACCGGCGCCGACATCGTGCTCGGCAATACCTATCACCTGATGCTGCGCCCGGGCGCGGAGCAGGTGGCGAAGCTCGGCGGCCTGCACAGCTTCATGAACTGGCTGGGCCCGATCCTGACCGATTCCGGCGGATTCCAGGTGATGTCGCTGGCAAAGCTGCGCAAGCTGACGGAGCGGGGGGTGACGTTCCAGTCGCATATAGACGGCAGCAAGCACGAGCTGACGCCGGAGCGCGCCGTCGAGGTCCAGTGCCTGCTGGGATCGGACATCCAGATGGCCTTCGACGAGTGCACGCCGTTCCCCTGCGAGGAAGGGCCGGCGCGGGAGTCGATGGAACTGTCCATGCGCTGGGCGCGGCGCTCGAAAGACGCCTTCGCGCGTTACGGCCGGGAGCATCAGGCGCTGTTCGGCATCGTGCAGGGCAGCGTCTATCCGCGCCTGCGCGAGGCCTCGGCGCGGGCGCTGCTGGACATCGGCTTCGACGGCTACGCGGTCGGGGGACTGGCGGTGGGCGAGGGACAGGAGGCGATGCTGGAAACCCTGGAGCTGACCGCGCCGCTGCTGCCGCGGGACCGGCCGCGCTACCTGATGGGGGTCGGCACGCCGGAGGATATCCTGGCGGCGGTCGAACGGGGCATCGACATGTTCGACTGCGTGATGCCGACGCGGGCGGGGCGGCACGGGCAGGCCTTCACCTGGGGCGGCAAGGTCAATCTGCGCAACGCGGCGCATGCCGCGGACGAGCGGCCGCTGGACGCGGCGAGCGCCTGTCCCGCCGCGCGGGAGTATTCGCGCGCCTACCTGCACCACCTGATCAAGGCGGGGGAATATCTCGCGCCCATGCTGCTCACCTGGGCCAACGTTCATTTCTATCAGGAGCTGATGCAGGGTATTCGCGCGGCGATCGCGGAGGGGCGATTCGCCGCCTTCGCGGCCGAAACGCGCGAGCGGCTGAAGTCCTCATAAGACGTCTCGGGCCTGATTCGCGGGCCAGGTATGTCCTGAGTCTGGACCCCGGCCTGCGCCGGGGTTTCGGGGTCTCGTCTTGGAGTCAGTCTGGCGAAACCCCGGGCTTGACCCGGGGTCTATCTCCCGCTTCCCGGATTACGCTTGGCTCCATCCGGGCTGCGGTCCCGCCGGACCCCGGCCTGCGCCGGGGTTTCGGTCCTGTCAGACCGGCCGGTCCTTCAGCGGGCCGACGAAGCAGCCCTGGATGGCCCAGCGGCCGTCGGGCTGGCGTTGCAGCTTGAAAGTGGCCATCCAGCGGTTGTCCTGGGTGTCGGTGAGGACGACTTTCTGGACCGCGTCGGTTGCCTCGCGCCCGATGTCGGCGAAGGCGAAGGTCTTCACGGCCAGCATGGGCCAGGCGTTTTTCAGCAGGCTCTTCTCGAAGGCGGCCGGGTCGGCGAAATAGTCCTGGATGACGGGGGTGAGATGGCTGAAGGCGGTATCGCTGTCGCGGGCGGCGAGGGCGCGGATCTGGCCGCGGACGACATGGCGGATGCCGTCGACTTCCAGCCGCGACAGGCCGATGGCGGCCAGCAGGCTCGCGGGATAGGGCGCGTCGTCGGATGCGGACGGTTGAACGGGCGCCGCCGCCGGCGCGCCGGGTAACGATGCAAGTCTGTCTTGTGTGTCTTGGGCTTTGGCGTCTGTTGCGCCGCTCGCCAGCATAAGAGCCACAAAAGCCAGGACCGACAGGATTTTCATGGGTGCCTCCCCAATCCCGCGGCGTGCCCCCCAGCCCTTCAGGGGTCTCTAAAGCCTTTCGGCAGATATGGGTGAGGCGTGCGGAGAATCCAAGGAGCGCGCGTTAACTTTCGTGCAAGCCGAGGATTCAGGCCGGTTTTTTCCGCCGTTCCCGGGCCAGCAGATAGAGGCCGGAGAGGATGACCACGGCGCCGCCCGACAGCGTCCACAGCGAGGGGACGTCGCCGAACAGGAGATAGCCGAAGATGATCATCCACACGAGGCCGACATAGACGAAGGGCGACAGCACCGGGGCGGGAGCGGAGCGGTGGGCGAGGATCAGCAGCCAGTGGCCCGCGCCGCCCAGCACGCCCATGGAGAACAGCAGCGCCCAGGTGAGCAGGTCGGCCGGCCAGACCCAGTCCATGAGGGCGAAGGGCATGGTCAGGATCAGTCCGGCGATGGGCGAATAGAACAGGGTGACTTCCGTGGGATCGTGGCTGGCCAGGTAGCGCGTGGAGATGTTGTAGAAGGCGTAGCTGAGGGTGGCGCAGAAGGAGAAGATCACCGCCCAGTGAATGCCGCCGAAGCCCGGGCGCATGACCAGCAGCACGCCGAGGAAGCCGCCGAGGATGGCGAGCAGGCGGCGCCAGCCGACCCATTCGCCGAGCAGCGGCCCGGCCAGCGCGGCCACCAGCAGCGGGGTCAGGAAGAAGATGGTCACGGTCTGGTCGAGCTGGAGGTATTTCACCGCGGCGAAGTTGAAGATGGTCGCGCCCAGCATGAACAGGGAGCGGAGTGCCTGGTGGCCCGGCCTCGCCGTCCGGACGATGCGCTGGAGGGCGAAAGGCGAAATCACCACGAAGAAGAGGAGGCCATTGACCAGGAAGCGCAGCCAGACCACCTCGATCACCGGCAGCCCCTTGCTGGAGACCAGGTATTTGGCGGTGGCGTCGAGCAGGGCGAACAGGCTGACGGCGGCACACATGAGGCCGATGGCCGTCAGGCGGCTGTGAATCGTCTGGCCGAAAGGGGTGGTGGGTGCGGCGGACATCGGGCGCGCACCATATGGGAATTCCGGTCCCGGGGATATGACAGAATTGCCCGCCGCGCGGGTGTTTGTCCGTCATCGGATTCCGGCACGGGCTTTGGTATTGACCGGTCCCGGCGCCGCCCATATGGTCCGCGCGTCGCTGACGCCGGAGCCCGTAGCTCAGCTGGTAGAGCAACTGACTTTTAATCAGTAGGTCCTGGGTTCGAGTCCCAGCGGGCTCACCAATCCTGCCACCGCGATAGTTTCCCTATCCTTCCGCGAGTCCCGCTTTCCGCAGGCCGCCGGCGAATGCCGACAGGTCGGCGCGGTCAGTTCGTGGCCGGTGACCGCCTCGAATGCGTGGCTTCGCGGCAGGGCTTGCCGCCGCCCTCCACGCGCAGCCCGGCCTGGCGGATGAGTTCGATGTCGTCGTTGGCGTCGTTGTTGCCGGTGGTGAGCAGCCTGTCGCCGTAGAAGATGGAGTTGGCGCCGGCCAGGAAGCACAGGATCTGCGCCTCGCGGGTGAGCGCCTTGCGCCCCGCCGACAGGCGCACGCGGGACTTCGGCATGACGATGCGGGCGGCGGCCACCATGCGCACCAGCTCGATGGGGTCGACGGGCGCGCGGTCCGCCAGGGGGGTGCCCGGGGCGGGGACCAGCGCGTTGATGGGCACGCTCTCGGGATGGGGGTCCATGGCCGCCAGCACCCGCAGCATGGAGGCGCGGTCCCGGCCGGTCTCGCCCATGCCGATGATGCCGCCGCTGCACACGGTCACGCCCGCCCTGCGCACGTTGCGAATCGTGTCCAGCCGCTCCTGGTAGGTGCGGGTGGAGATGATCTGCCCGTAGAACTCGGGCGAGGTGTCGAGATTGTGGTTGTAGGCGTTGAGCCCGGCCTCGGCCAGGCGCTGCGCCTGCTCCTCGT
>JBFWSL010000231.1:0-5865 GCA_050248375.1 Hyphomicrobiales bacterium
GACGGTCCGGGTGCCTGCGGACAACATCGCGGACTTTCCTGTTGCCGCTGCTGAAGTCGTGGCTGGCGATGGAGTCGTAGGCGAAAATCCAGGCTTTCTCGACGCCGGACCTGTCCAGCCGCCGCATCAGGTCCGACTCCTCGCCGCTTCCGGGATATTCCGGATGCCCCAGGCAAACAGCCGTATCCGTCCAGGCGCGCTCGGCCATGTCAGGCGGCCTCCAGGCCGATCAGGGCGGCTACGGTCCCGCCGAGAATCTTTTCCTTCACGTCCCGGGACAGGGAAGAGTTCTCGACCAGGGCCTTGGGGCCCGCCGGATTCGAATAGGGCGCGTCGGAGCCGAAGATCAGCCGTTCCGGGTCCAGACCCTCGCAGGCCGCCCGGAAGCTGTGCCGGCCCTGCTGCGAGATATCGAAGTAGAGCGAAGGATAGCGCCGCCCGGCCATGATCGCGTCGTAGAACATGTCGTGACCCATGTGGCCGACGATGATCTTGGCGTCGGGGAAGCGGTCGGCGAGCAGGCCGACCTGTATCGGCGTTGCGTAGGGCTGATGGCCGGTATGAATCCACAGCGGTACGTCATACTCGATGGCCGCCTGCACCACCGGGTCCATCATCGGCGCATTGGCGGGAAACTGGTCCACGGCAGGATGCAGCTTGATGCCGCGGAAACCCCATTCGCCCACCGTGCGGTCGATCTCCTGGCGGCTGCGTTTTTCACCGAGTTGCGGCTTGATGTTTGCGAAACCGATCAGGCGGTCCGGATACGCCTCCACCGCCTTGCGGGTTTCGTCATTGGAATGCTCCTGGTCGTGACCCACATAGGCCAGGCTGTCCTCGATGATCGCCATGTCGATGCCGCAGGCATCGAGCAGGCCGATCAGATGTTCGATGTGATAGGCGTCCTCGTCGGGACTGAACGACCACTCGTGCACATGGACATGATCGTCGATGATCACTGACCGCCCCCGGACAGGTCGTCGTGATAGGTGGAGGCCATGCGGATCTGGCTGCCGCTGGCCTCGAAATGGAAGCTGTAGCGTTCGCCGACGAATGTGGACTGGCCGCTGAAGAGCGGCAGGCCGCTTTCGTCCAGATAGGTATGTGAGCGTACGATCAGCGGCGCCCCCGCCTCCACCTGCAGAAGGTCCGCCTCCGTCTGCGTGGCCGAGCGGCCGCTGATGGTGAAGCGCGCCCTGGCGATCCGCCGGCCGGAGGCGTGTTCGATGATCCGGAACAGCGGCAGGGTCGATACCTGCTGGCTGGACATCTTCGCGCCGGTCGCGCCCGGGATGAGCCTTTCCTCCAGGCTGATGGGCACGCCGTCCACGGAACGCAGGCGCTCCAGCCGGTAGACGGATTCGCCCCTGTCCAGGTTGAGCAGCGTTCCGATCACGCTGTCGGGCGCTTCCTCGCGCCAGGCGATAAGGCGCAGGTCCACCTTGTGTTTCGCGGCCGCCGTTTCATCCTCGAAGGCGAGCGCGAGGTCGTGATCGACCTTGACCGGTGCCACGAAGGTGCCGCGTCCGCGGTCGCGCAGGATGAGGCCCCTGGTCTTCAACTGGTCCATGGCCTGGCGGACGGTGAGGCGGCTGACGCCGAAATGGCTGCCGCACTCGGATTCGGAGGGAAGCCGGGTGCCCGCTGGCAGCCGGCCGCTGGTGATCGCGGTGATCAGCCTGTCGGCGAGCTGCACGTAAAGCGGCACATAGCTGCCGCTGTCCAGTTGCGGCAGCTCGGCGATCGGGAGGGTTGTATCGCGAGTTGTCATTAAGTCCAGATGTTATGACAACTTTAGGAAAAGCACAACAGGCTTGATGAAAAATTCCAGGATTTCTGACAAAAAAGCGTCTCTCAACGCTTGTTCGAGCAGGGTGGCGGTTCCCCTGCCGGCCCGGTGGCTACGCCCGCTCCAGGCTCGCGGCAGGCCTCATTTGCTCGGGAAATATTGGATGTAAATTACCTAATAAAGAAAGATGACGTTGACACGGCACAATCCGCCCGGCTCTTAGTATCTTATCTGGCATAGCACTTGTATGCCCGTTTGAATTCGGCTGCATGGGAGTCTACATTTCGATATACCGAGACAATCCGTGGCCGGGCTGGACGGGTATCGCAATCCTACCCGTCCCGGTGCGAGTCCTTGCCGTTTCAATTCGTGTTCATCCCATTTTAGGAGAAGCGTCTCCGTGAAGACAGCCGGCCCGAAGGCCCCGCTTACTGTTTCGAGACCCGAACTGCTCGTTAACGGCTCTGACCGCGAGTTCCGGAGGCTGGTGCATACGCTCTTCGCTTTCGCCGCGCGATGCGAAGTGATTCGTAACAGCTACGCGGCTCATGTCGGCCTGCCGGGTCCGCAATACACCATCCTGATGTGCATCCGGCACCTGAGCGCCGATGGCCCCGTGAATGTGAAGACCGTCGCCGATCACCTGCGGCTGAGCGGCTCGTTCATAGCCTCGGAGACCCGCAAGCTCGAGGACCTCGGCCTTCTCACCAAGTCCCAGGATCCCGGCGACCGGCGCCAGACCATGCTCGAGGTCACGGAGAAGGGCCGCGAGATGTTCGAGCGGCTGGCTCCGTTGCAGCAGCCGGTGAGCAATGTGCAGTTCGGCGCGCTCACGCAGCAGCAGTTCCGCGAACTCATTCCGCTGTTCGAGGCGCTGGTGGACAATTGCGATCATGCCATGGCCCTGCAGCGCTACCTGATGATCGGCGGCGAGGACGCGGCCGCTGACAAGCATATCACCCGTCGCCGGCGCATCCGCCGCAACACGGACGCGGGCAAGATGTTGGCCAGCGGCGGCTGACGGTCCGCGCCGCGGGACTCCTTATCCAAATCGCCGGAGCCGCGTTTCCCCCGCTCGCCGCGATGGGAGCGCCGCGTCCCTGCGCGTGCGGTGCGCGCTCGGACATGACGATGTCGTCCGCGGGAAGCGGGCGCTTCGGAGGCTGCGCGATGTGCCTGGCGGCCGCTTGCCTTCAGCGGCCGGCGCACGGCCGTGCCGCGCATATGGATTGACAGCCGCCTCCCGCCCGCATACCTCAACGCCCCTAACCACGCCCGCATATCCGGCATCTGTACGCAGATCGCCCCCAGAACGAACGGAAACAGCATGAGCATGACTGTCACGGGCTCGCGCGGAATGGTCTGCGCCAGTCACCAGCGTGCGGCGGACGCCGGTGCGGAAGTCCTGCGCGCCGGTGGAAGCGCGGTCGACGCGGCAATCGCGGGAGGTGCGGTGATCTGCGCTCTGCTGCCGCAGGCGGTCAGCATCGGCGGCGATGGCTTCATGCTGTATCGCGGCGCGGCCGATGCGCGCGTATACGCATTGAACGCCACCGGCGCATCGCCCGCCGCGGCGGATGCCGCCCGCTATCCCAACGGCATTCCCGAGCGTGGCGTCGACTCCTTTTCCGTTCCCGGCCTGATCGGAGGCTGGGGCGAGGCCCATCGCCGCTTTGGCCGCATGCCCTGGAAAGATCTGTTCGGCGCGGCAATCGAATGCGCGCGCGAGGCGCCCATGCCCAGGACGGTCGCCAATGCCGCCGAGGGCTATCGCGACATGCTCTCCAGGGACGCGGTCGCCACCGAACTGTTCTATGACGGCGGCGCCGAGAGCGGCCCGCTGCGCAAGGTCATGCGCCAGCCTGCGCTCGCCGCAAGCTTCGAGCGGCTCGCCGGCGACGGCGCGGACGCCTTCTACAAGGACTGGGGCGCGGAATCGCTCAGCGCGTTCGTGCAGCGCGAGGGCGGTGTGATGACCGCCGCAGACATCAGGGCCTACGCGCCGGAATGGGTGGAGCCGATCTCCACCGCCTATCGCGACTGCCGGGTCTGGGGCTTCCCGCCCAACAGCTACGGCCTGCTGATGCTGCTGCAACTCAAGGCGATCGCCGGCTTCGACATGAGCCGGTTCGGTTTCAGCTCGACGGAGCGGTTCCGCGCCCTGATCTCGGCCGCCCACGCCGCCCTGGCCGTCGGCCTCGACCGCATCTACGACGGCTCGCCTGCGGGCCCCGACGACGAGGACCTGTGCACGGCGCTCAGCCGGAAGATGGCGGCGGCCGGCGGGGAGGGCGTCAGCAATCGCGGCGGCACCGCGACCATCTCCGCCGTGGATCGCGACGGCAACCTCAGCGTCAATATCCTGTCGGTGTACATGCTGTTCGGCAGCGGCCGCATCGATCCGGGCACCGGCATCGTGCTGCAGAACCGCATGGCGGGCTTCGACACCGCGCCTGGCAAGCCGCGGTCGCTGGCGCCCGGCAGGCGTCCGCCGCATACGCTCAATCCCTGCATTGTCGAGAAGGATGGCAAGCCCTGGATCGGTATCGTCACTCCGGGCGGACCGGGCCAGACGCTCACGCTCACCCAGGTGATTTCCGCCGCCGTCGACCTGGGCATGCCCCTCGGCGACGTCATCGCCGGGCCGCGCTGGAGCATGGATTTCACGGGCACGTCGATTCTCGAACACGGCCTGCCGCCGGATATGTCCAGCGAGCTTGGCGCATTCGGCATCAGCGCGGTGCCCGCGCCTCCCGGCTCCCTGTTCTTCGGATCGGTGGAAGCCGTCCAGTTCCTCGGGAACGGCGAATTGGCCGGTGTCGCCGACCAGCGCCGTGATGCCGGAGCCGCGGAGGTATAGGCTTCGCGCTCCGCGCCCCGGCCGCCGCAAACAACAGGCATTTCCAAAACTTCCCGCGCTCGCGCCCCGTTCCGGGGCCGGGCGCGTTTGTGTTGGCCGGCAAGTGTGCGGCCAAAAGGTGCGGCTGCCGGTTGCACAAAATTTCGCCTGCGCGTTACAAACTTCGTGCACTTATGCTGGTTATGCAATTTGACAAATACTAAAGTTATTCATACCGTGCCAATGCAGCCATGGAGGCATCCGAAGTGGAGGGAATTCAATGAATCGTTTGCTGAACTGTCGCGTTGGACGCCGTGGGTTCCTGCGGGCGGCCATGATGGGTGGAGCGGGCCTGCTGTCGCCGGCGGTGTTTGGCGGCGGAGCGGCATTCGCACAGCAGCGGCCCTTCGCCTGGGGCTCCGCGAGCCTGGGCTCTTCGGGCTACATGCGCATCGAGGCTTTCGCCGCGACCGTCAACAAATACACCAAGCTCCGGAACTCCTCGATGTCCACGGCGGGCGGCGGCGAGAATCTCGCCCTCATCGGCCAGCGCGTCATCGACTTCGGACAGAGCAGCTCGTCGGACTGGGGTCCGGCGCTTAAGGGGCAGCCGCCTTTTTCGGCGCCGGTCGATGCCGTCCAGACCTTTTGCTACGGCTTCCAGCACATGGGCCCCATTGTCCGTGCGGATTCCGACATCAAGACCATCGCCGACCTGGAAGGCCGCCGCGTCACGCCGTCAACGTCCGGCGGGTCGGGCAATATCATGATGAACACCCTGCTCGAGGCCGCTGGCCTGAAGGGCAAGGTCCAGTACACCTTCGGTTCCTGGCGCGAGAGCTTCGACGCGCTGCGCACCGGCGCGGTGGACTGCTCGCTGGCCTTCCTCAACTCCGGCAGGCCGTCGTCGCTTCTCACCGAGCTCGAGGCGTCCGTAAAGGTCCGGCCTCTCGAGGTGCCGCCCGACGTCCTCAAGAAGATGAACGAGATCAACCCGGGCGTGTTCGCGTCCGCGCTGACGCCAGCCGCCTGGAAGTCGATCGACAAGGACTGCAGTTTCCCCGCGCTCTCGCTCGTGCTCGCCGCCAATCCGGAGCTCGACGAGGACGTGGTCTACCAGGTGGTGAAGGCCATCTACGACCACGAAAAGGAAGTGCGAGCCTTCGGCGCCCACCTGGCCGACATCTTCATCGACTTCGCGCCGAAGTATCTGATGCCGCGCATCCCGGTGCACAAG
>JBFWSL010000232.1:0-5827 GCA_050248375.1 Hyphomicrobiales bacterium
GCGCCAGCCGCACGTTGACCTCTATGCTCGGCCCGAGGAAGATGCCGCGCACCCCGGTGACGACCGGGAACCTGCAGCTTTCCAGTATGAAGCCGACCACGCCGAAGGCGATGGCGATGTAGATGGCGTAGACGTTGTTCACGGTGGCGAAAGCGCCGATGGTGGCCAGCACCACGACGAAGGGGAACAGCCAGGCCCGGTCCTGCTGCAGGACCATGATGAAGAACTGGATCGCCTTCCAGGAGATCAGGAACATGAAGATGGTGGCGACCAGCAGGCCGGCCAGAATGCCGTAGACGAGATCGGGGCTGTGCTGGAACAGCATCACACCCGGCTCGATGCCATGCAGCACCAGCGCGCCCAGCATGATCGCCGTCGAGCCATCGCCGGGAATGCCGAGGGTCAGCATCGGCACCATGGTGCCGCCCGTGGTCGCGTTGTTGGTCGATTCCGGCGTGACCACGCCGTCGGGCTCGCCCTTGCCGAAGGCCTCGGGGTTTTTCGACTGGCGCTTCACGGCGGCATAGGCCAGCCAGGTGGCGCCTTCCGCGCCGACGCCGGGCACGGCCCCTATGCCGGTGCCGAACAGGCTGCCGATGACGATGGCGCGCCAGCGCCTGACCAGGTCGGCGAAGCTCGGCAATGCAAGGTTGACCTCGTCGGCGATGCGTTCGCTGCGCTGACCGACGAGCTTGAGGTCGCTGAACACCACCGCGATGCCGAAGAAGCCCGTGAGCGCGGCGGCGAAGGGAACGCCGGACATCAGGTCCACCGACCCGAAGGTGTAGCGCAAGGCGGAATCCACCGGGTCGAGGCCCACGGTGGAAATCAGCAGGCCGAGCAGTACGCCGATAAGACCGCGCAGCATCGAGCCGCGGACGAAGGAGGAGACCATCAGCAGGCCGAGCACTCCGACGAGAGCGATGTCGGCGTTGCTCGACTGCAGCGCGACCTTGGCCAGCAGCGGAATGAACGTCACCGCGATGACCCAGCCGAAAAGACCGCCAAAGGTGGAGCCGAGCGTGGCATAGCCAAGCGCCAGTCCGGCCTTACCCTGCTCGGCCATGGGGTGGCCGTCGAGGGCGGTACAGGCCGCGGCCGGGGTGCCCGGCGTGCGCAACAGGATCGCGGAATAGGAACCGCCGAGCTTGGTGCCAACATAGACGCCGATCATGACCAGCAGAGCCGGCAGCGCTTCCATGGAATAGGTGATCGGCAACAGGATGACGATGGCCATGGGCGAACTCAGGCCCGGCAATGCGCCTACGAGAATGCCGAGCGCGGTGCCCGCGAACACCGCGAGCAGGTTCCATGGCTGAAAGACGTCCCCGAAGCCGCCGATGAGTCCTTCGATCATGACGGCCTCCTCAGTAAAGCGGCAGTTGGAGGATCATGACGAACAGCCCGTGGAAGGCCGCCGCGCCGAGGGCCGCAACCAGCGCGTTGCGCAGCGGGTTCGTCTCGCCGAAGACGAAGAAGAGCAGGAACAGGAACAGGCCGGTGAGCAGCCAGTAGGGCAGCACGCTGAGAAGTTCGGCGTAGGCAATCAGAAGCACCAGCAGCGCCAGCATGCGCAGCGCCAGGTGGGTGGGCTGCTTGCGCCCGCCGGCTCCCGGCTCGGGGGCGCTCCGTGCCGGAACCTCCGGCGCATGCGCGCCGAACTGGGTGAACAGGGTCGTCGCGGTAAAGAGGCCCGCCAACAGCATCAGCAAGACGGAGATCACGGTGGGAAAGCTGCGAAAGGTGATCTGGGCGTCGCGGCTGGTTTGCAGCGCCTCGCCCGGTCCGTACTGGATGTAGAGCAGCGCTCCCAGTCCGAGCGCGAACAGGACGGCGCCCAGCAGAAGATCCTTCGTCGCCGGCTGCATGACGGCTTCCTCCCCAGCTTCCGGTCGTTTTGAGCGCGGATGACGCTTGACCAGATACTATATAGTATTATTACTATATAGAAACGCGAGGGTGAGGACTTATGTCAAGCACTTTTTCCCCGCCACAGCCGAGGGGGCTCCCAACGTGCGACCGCAGACAGACCTGACCGCAAGCCGTCCGGACCCGGTGCGCGCGGCGAAGGTCATCGCCGCGCTCGACCGGTTTCTCGAGGGCAGGTTCGACGACAGCGAGGGAACGAGGAGTCCCAAGCACGTGCGCCTGGCCGAGGCGTTGTCGCGGGCGGTCGCCGACGGCATCGTGCATGAAGGCGACAAGCTGCCGAGCGAATCCGAACTGACGCAGATGACCCCCTTCAGCCTCGGGACCGTGCAGAAGGCGGTGAAGAGCCTGATGACCGACGGGCTGGTCGTCCGCAAGCCAGGCGTCGGAACCATCGTCCGCCGCTGGCGCCAGAGCATGGCGCAACCCCTGCACTGCCGCTTCTCGCATGAAGGCGGCGAGTTTCTCGCCGTCTACCCGGTTATCCTGAGCCGCACGCGTATTCGCGAAAGCGGCAACTGGACGAAGGTGCTCGGCGAGAACGCCACCATCATCCGCATCGACCGCCGAATCATGATCGGCGACTTCTTTCCCGTGGTGACGCGGTTCTACGTCGATGCGGACCGCTACCCGCTCTTCGCCAGGCGCTCGGTACGCAAGCTCGAGGCACAGAACTTCAAGCTGCTGATGTCGGAGCAGGCGGGCGGCCCGATCACGCGCATGGAGAACCAGATCACCTTCGTGCCCGCCTGCGATGAGCTCGCGGCACAGCTCGACGTCAAGGACGAGACCATCGTCCTGCGGATCAAGGCGACCGCGCGAACCCCCACGGGCCAGGCGCTCTACTACCAGGAAATCTTCATTCCCCCGAACGAGCTTGAACTGTCGATTGAAAGCCGTCTGGACGGCATCGCCGGCATATGACCGGCGGGCGTCCCAACAACCAGACAATTGCGTAAGGAAGCGACCATGGATGCGAAGAATCTCGTGATCATCATGTCCGATGAGCACAACCCCAAGTTCCTGGGTTGCCGGGGCCACAAATACGTCCGCACGCCCAATATCGACCGGCTCGCGGCGGGCGGAGTCCGCTTCGACAGCGCCTACACCCCCTGCCCCGTCTGCGTGCCGGCACGCGCCTCCTTCGCCACGGGCAAGTATGTCCACCAGATCGGCTGCTGGGACAACGCCATGCCCTTCGACGGCTCGGTGCCGAGCTGGCACAGCCTGCTGCGCGAGCGCGGGCACCGCGTCGTCTCCATCGGCAAGCTGCATTTCCGCTCGGCCGAGGACGACAACGGATTCTCCGAAGAGCAGATCGGCATGCACATCATCGACGGGGAGGGCGACCTGCTCGGCCTGATCCGCGACGAGGACATGCCCAAGCGCGGCGGCTCCTACAAGATGGCCAAGCTGGCGGGACCGGGCGAGTCCATGTACACCACCTATGACCGGGACATCACGGCGCGGGCCCAGGTGTGGCTGCGCGAGGAGGCGCAGAAATACACCGACAAGCCGTGGGTGCTGTTCGTGTCGCTGGTGTGCCCCCACTTCCCGCTGACGGCGCCGCCGGAGCATTTCTACCACTATTACGACCAGGACCTGCCGCTGCCGAAGCTCTACAACGAGCGCGCGTCCAACCAGCACCCCTATATCGAGGACTATCGCAAGTCCTTCGCCTACGACGAGTTTTTCGACACCCCGGACCGGGTGAAGCGCGCGCAGGCCGGCTATCTCGGCCTGTGCAGCTTCCTCGACGAGAATATCGGCAAGATCCTGGGCGCGCTGAAGGATGGCGGCTGGGAACAGAACACCCGCGTCGTCTATACCAGCGACCACGGCGACAATGTCGGCACCCGCGGGCTGTGGGGCAAGTCGACCATGTATGAGGAGTCCGTCGGCGTGCCGCTGGTGGTGTCGGGCCCGGACATCCCCAGGGGCATCACCGTCAACACGCCCACCAACCTGCTGGACCTGTATCCGTTCATCATGGAGACCGTGGGCGAGACGGATGGCGAGACCCTCACGCCGGAGCATCCCGGAACGGACATCACGGAGATCATCGGGGGGAAGCACGACAAGCGCGCGGTCTTCTCGGAGTATCACGCCATGGGCTCCAAGACGGCCGCCTACATGGTCCGCAAGGGACCCTACAAGCTGGTCTACTATACCGACTACGAGCCCCAGCTCTTCGACCTCGGCACCGACCCGGAAGAACTCAACGATCTCGCCGGGGCGGAGAACGCCCGGCCGATCATGGAGGACCTGATGGCCGAGCTTCAGCGCATCTGCGATCCGGAAAAGGTGGACCGCGAGGCCAAGTCCAAGCAGAAGGTCCTGCTGGAGCGCAGCGGCGGACGCGACGCGGTGATCAAGCGCGGCGACCTCGGCTTCAGCGTGCCGCCCGGCGTGCAGCCCCAGTTCGACTAGCGCATCATCCGGCCAAATGGAATCGCTTGGCCGGTAAGATGATGCGCCAGATCAATAGCTTGAGCATGATCTTATCGAAAAAGTGGTATCCACTTTTCCGGATCATGCTCTAGGCTCGCGGCGGGGCCGCGGCTAGCGCGTGGACCTGGAAAGCCTGCGCGGCCGCCGGCCGCTGGCCCCGGCGGCCTCGGCTTTGCCGCGGCGCACGACGGGTCCGGCGGGCGCTGCCTGGGGCGGGCCTTCGGCTTCGGAAGCGGACATCAGGGCGTCGTAAAGATCGCCGATGAACTGCCGGCGCGGATTGTCGTCCCGGTAGAGCAGTCCCAGCGTGCGGGACACGGGCGGATCGCCGAAGGGCACGGCAACGATCCCCGGAGGGAAAGGATTGGCCACCCGCCGCCGGGGGACGATAGAGACGCCAAGGCCGTTCTCGACCAGCTTGAAGATGCCATCGAGGGTGCCGACCTCCATCTGGGGGCGCAGGTTGATGCCGCGCCGGTTGAGTTCGTCATCGACCGACTGGGCAATCCACGCGGCGCGGGTCGTCCGCCTGAAACAGATGTAGGGCAGCTCCTCCAGCAACTGCTGGTCGGTGGTCCCGCTGGCGCTCCTGGGAGCGACCACCATCAACGGCTCGGTGCAGAAGGGCTCCCATCTGAGGCCAGGCAGGATGGTGGGCGGCTGTGTCACCACGGCAACGTCGAGGCTGCCGCGCTCCACGGAAGGCTCGAGTTCGTTGGACAGCGCGGTAATAAGGCGGAACTCGAGATGGGGATGCTTGCTACGCAGCCGGCTCAGCGCGGATGGCAGGATGCCGTCGACCACGGTCTGCAGGGCGCCAAGCTCGAGAATGCCCGTGGCCCTGGCGAAGCTGACCTCGCCGGTCATGCGCTCCCAGACGTCGATGAGTTCGCGTGCCCGGTTGACGAGATTCTGGCCATCCGCCGTCAGCTTCGGGGGGCGCGTGCTGCGATCGAACAGGGCGATGCCAACCTGCTGCTCGAGCGCGCGTATCTGCAGGCTCACCCCGGAGGGGGAGAGACCCACAGCCTTGCCGGCCTCGACGAAGCTCCTGTGGTTCACGATGGCCAGGAACGTATAGAGACTTCTGATTTCCATACCCGGACGGTCTTCTCACCCAAGCAAAGCCACGACGACGATCATTCGATTCCGATAGCGCTTCCCGGCACCGGCAGCGCGCGCCTAAAGAGTATCTGCCGCATCTGCCAGTTATATATGCAACGCGGCAAGCAGAAGCCGAGAGCGTCTCCAGATCATCGGAATCTATAGCCAAGCTTTCCCTTATCAGGCGGGACGCTTCCGGAAGGTGTCCTTAACAACGATTTTTCCGTCCCGCAATGTGAACAGGTCTATTCCCCTGACGACATGGCGCTTTCCATCCAGATCGGTGCCGTGAAACGTCCACTCGGAAAAGCCACGGCTGCCGGAAACCACGTGCTTGTCTTCC
>JBFWSL010000233.1:0-5813 GCA_050248375.1 Hyphomicrobiales bacterium
GCGAGAAGGCCGGCGCGGCCCGGCCGCGCATGCCGATCGGGGGAAACTCGGGTCATTGCAAGTCTCCTGGGGTGCTGCCCATGCCGCAGCGGCCCGGCAACCGGGCGGGCGGCGCATGCGGGCGGCATCGGATTCGTTCAGGGTTTGGCTGTGAGCGTCAGCGCCGGCGCCGGATCATGCAGATGATCCTTTCCGGGTCCGGGCACCTGCACCCATCGCCTCTCGCCGGACTGGCAGGTCTGGACGATGGGGAAATAGATGACCGTGCCCGGCGCGGCGTCCGGGAGCTTGAGCTGGACGGCGAACTCATCGAAATATTCGTCCGGCAGGGACCCGCCGCTCCAGGTCACCGATGCGATGGAGTGGGTGATCGGCTTGCCGTGATGGCTTTCGATGGGCTTGTCCAGCTTCTCCTTTGCGACGTCGATCTTCCAGCCCGGCTTCACCTGCGGCTTGGCGCTGGTGATGCCGGCCGGCATCGAAACGGCGATTGACGTGGTGGGCGATCCCTCGCAGCCGTGCGGTACCCTGAATACGGCCTTGTAGTAGGAACCTGTTTGAGCGGTGCGCTTGTCGAGCACGACATGGGCGGAGGCTGGAAGGGCCAGCCCCGCGGTTGCCGCAGCCAATGCCGCGGGCAGAACAAATCTGATCATGACTTAGGTTTCCCCGATTGAACTGTACGGAAAACGCCCGTTGGCGCGGGTGCGCGTCCGGGCGTGACAGGTCAGCCGAGGAGGTGTGGCGGGGCCCGGGGGCCGATGGGCGGCCCGAGGGCCGGAGGCTTCAGGGCGAAGTGATCGGATGGCGGGGGGAATCCGGCCAGCCGCGAATAGGCCGGCAGGCCGGCGGTCAGGTCCGGCGGCGGAACGGCGGATTTGGCCAGGACCGCTCCGAACGGGCATTTTTCGGCGGCACCGGGCTGGCTGCCGCCTTCGTCGACGACGCGGCCGTCCGCATCGAGGGTGATGGAGCGGACGCCGTCGGCGGTACATATGGAAATCTGGATGTGTCCCTGCGACAGGGCGGACAGATCGGCCATGTAGCCGGCAGGGACCAGGGCGCGGAGGATAAACACCGCCAGGGTGACGCGCACGACCGCGCGCGACCAGCGGGATGTCCCGATCCTCGTATACGCCCCCAGCATAAACCCAGTATCATCGATGGGTGCGTGAGCGTCGAGCAGGGAAATTGCGACAGAATCGCGCTGTGCGCCCGTACCAGAAACGGTCCGGGTGATACGGCGTTAAGATTGGCCACGCATTATTGAACGTCGCCAAGGTTGCGTTTTCCTGCCATTTTTGTGAGATCAACTGGTGTCGGAGACAGGCAGATTTTCCTTAAAGACCCGAGGAATGGGCAAGTGAACGTCCCAGGACTTTCAGAGCGAGGCCATGCGTCCTGGCGCCCCCTGGCGACAGGGTTGCTCGGCATATCCATCGCGCTGACGGCATTCGCCGACAGTGCCCGGTCGGACAGCAACTGGTGGCGGCCCTCCTTCATGCGGGACGACCAGGCGAGCCGCGCGTCCGACCGGGAGCGCCGCCAGCAGCTCCGCAACGAGCTGCAGGACAAGTTCGCGCCGCTGGCCACCAATACCGTTCCCTATGTCAGCACGCAGATGATCGAGCGCATGCGGGGCGCCATCGAGCGCTATCGCTCCATCGTGCAGGCGGGCGGCTGGGGTCAGATCAGGGAAGACCGCACGCTCAGGGTCAACGACACGGGCGAAGACGTGCGCGTCCTGCGCCACCGGCTGGTGACGACCGGCGATATGCTGGACAGCAGCAGGAGATCGTGGGCCTTCGACAGCGACCTGCAGGAGGGCGTGGCACGGTTCCAGATGCGCCACGGGCTGCGGGTGACAGGCTTCGTGGACGCCCGCACACGGGCCGCGCTCAACGTGCCCGCGCAGCACAGGCTGCGGCAGCTCGAGCTGAACCTGCAGCGGATCTACGACCTGTCGGAGATTTCCTCGGCGGAAAAATACGTGCTGGTGAACGCGCCGGGCTATACCCTGCAGGCCGTGGAAAAAAGCACGCTTGCCTTCGAAAGCGGCGTGATCGTCGGCCGTCCCGACCGGCAGACTCCCGAGATATCGGCCAAGATCATCGAGCTCAATTTCTATCCCTACTGGCGTGTTCCGGACTCCATCGCGTCCAAGGATCTGATCCCGGCCATCCGCAAGGATATGAACTATTTCTACAAGGAGCATTTCAGCGTGCTGCCGACCTGGGGCGCGAAGCCCTTCGACCCCCAGGTGGTCAACTGGAACTCCGACGCGGTCTATGGCTACAAGTTCCGCCAGGATCCGGGGCCGCATAACGCGCTCGGACTGGTGCGGATCAACATGCCCAACAAGGAAACGGTGTATCTGCACGACACACCGCTGAAGCATCTGTTCGGCCAGACAAGCCGTGCGTTCAGCTCGGGCTGCGTGCGCGTGGAGCGGGTGTTCGATCTGGCCGGCTGGCTGGTGGAGGGACAGGACGACTGGGGACCGATGAAGGTTCAGACGGTGCTTGCCGCCGGCCAGGCCGAGGACGTGAAACTGAAGAAGGCCGTCCCCGTGCACTTCGTCTACCTGACCGCGTGGGTCGCCGACAGCGGTGCGCCGAATTTCCGTCCAGACATCTACGGCAAGGATGGAGCCAGGGAAGCGGGCGCCGACGACGAAGCCGCACCCAATGACGCGCGGTCCATAACTCCCTGATCTGGAAAAACTTCCGGTCCTGGCGGGGCTTCGACAGAGCGGTATTTCTGTGCGGTCCTGCATTGAGCGTTGCCCCGGATGCCTGTCCGCGTCTAAACATGACAGTTTTGTGACAGCAGCCGTGAGACACTTCTCGTGCCCGCCTCGACCGACTCCGCCTATGCGCCCGTGAACGATTCCCTGAGCGGGCGCAAGGGCGTGCTGGTCGGAGGATGCTCCGCGCACTTCCTGCATGACGGTCTTACAGACTCCCTTTACGTGCTGCTGCCGCTGTGGGCGCAGGCCTTCGGCCTGTCCCATACCCAGGTCGGGCTGCTCAAGTCGGCCTTCTCGGGCGCAACCGCGGCGTCGCAACTTCCGCTGGGTATGCTTTCAGAGCGGCTTGGTGAGCGCACGCTGCTCGCGCTGGGCCTGACCATCGCGGGAGTGATCTTCGCCTTCGGCGCCTATTCGGCGAATTACGAGATGCTGATTCTCTGCCTGCTGTTGTCGGGACTTGCCTGCGGGGTCCAGCATCCGCTGTCGTCGTCGATCATCTCGCGCGCCTATGCGCAGGGCAAGCGCCGGGTCGCGCTCGGCATCTACAATTTCGCCGGCGACATGGGAAAGGTGGTGGTGCCGTTCTGCGTCGCCACGGTGGCCATGTGGTACGGCTGGCGCGAAGGCATGATCACCTACGGGATCGTGCTGGGCTGTGCGGGCCTCGCGCTGCTGTGGGGCCTGTCGAAGCTGGGGACGGCCCTCGCGCCGCCCGCCGCGCATGCCTCCGCGAACGGCAAGGGCTGGGGCCTGAAGGACGCACGCGGTTTCACCGTGCTTTCCACCATACATCTGCTCGACGATGTCTCGCGCAGCGGCTTCCTGACCTTCCTGCCCTTCGTCCTCATCGCCAAGGGAGCGTCCACCGGCTCGGTCGGCTTCGCCCTGGCGCTGCTGTTTGGAGGCGGGGCCGCGGGCAAGCTCGCCTGCGGGCTGCTGGCCGAGCGGCTCGGTCTCATCCGCACGGTGGTGACCACCGAACTGGCCACGGGGGTCCTCGTCCTGCTGATCATCGTGCTGCCGCTCAACGCGGCGCTGGCCTTGCTGCCGTTGCTCGGCGTCGCCATGAACGGCACCTCATCCGTGCTCTACGGCACGGTGGGCGAATTCGTGGAGCCGCACCGCCAGGCGCGGGCATTCGGTCTTTTCTACACGGTGGGATCGTCCTCAAGCGCCGTTGCGCCCCTCGTCTTCGGCATGCTCAGCGACTGGCAGGATCCGGGCTTTTCGCTGATCTTCTCCGCGCTGGCGGCCATCGCCACGCTGCCGCTCTGCCTTGCGCTGCGGCGCCATTTGACGCACTGACCGCTTTTTTTCCGCGCCAATGCGACGCTGCGACACCGCTACGCACGGGGCAGGGGGTGTCAGCCGTGGCAAGCTTCGCTATGACGCGCGTCCGGGCAGGGCCGCGCAGCGGGAAATCATATGTTTGAACGGTTCAGGAACGGCAGGACGTTCGAGATTGCGGTCGCGGTCGCGCTGACGGCGATCGCCATCGTGCTGGTGCTCACAAGGTTCGGAGGCGGAACCGAGAGCGGCCGCGGCGAACAGCCGGTCGCCTCGATCACCGCGCAGCCGATGGCCGACAAGGGACAGTGACGTCCGCCCGGCCTTGCGTTCCGCCTGACGGGATCAGGCGGCGGTCCAGCCCCCGTCGATGGAAATATTGGCGCCGGTGATCTGCGAGGCCGCGTCGCTGCACAGATAGAGCGCGAGCTGGGCTACCTGGTCCACGGTGACGAACTGTTTGGTGGGCTGCGCCGCGAGCAGGACGTCGCGCTTCACCTGCTCCTCGGTGATGCCGCGCGCCTTCGCGGTGTCCGGAATCTGTTTCTCCACCAGCGGGGTGAGCACGTAGCCCGGCGAGATGGCGTTGCAGGTGATGCCGTGCTCCGCGAGTTCCAGCGCCACGGTCTTGGTCAGGCCGGCGATGCCGTGCTTGGCGGAGACGTAGGCGGTCTTGAAAGGCGAGGCGACGAGGGAGTGCGCCGAGGCCGTGTTGATGATGCGGCCCCAGTTGCGCTGCTTCATCCCCGGGACGCAGGCGCGGATGGTGTGGAAGGCGGAGGACAGGTTGATGGCGATGATCGCGTCCCATTTCTCGGCCGGAAAGTCCTCGACCGGGGAGACATGCTGGATGCCCGCGTTGTTGACGAGAATGTCGACGCCGCCGAAAGCCTTCCCGGCCGTTTCCACCATGTCGGCGATCTCGGCGGGTTTCATCATGTTGGCGGGATGGAACGCCACGCGGGTCTTGTGCGCGGAGACCTGCCCGATGGCGGCGGCATTGTCCTTCTCGCCGCCGAGCCCGTTGAGCAGCACATTGGCGCCAGCGCCGGCAAGCGCCTCGGCGATGCCCAGGCCGATGCCCGAGGTGGAACCGGTGACGATGGCGGACTTGCCTTTCAGCATGGCGGATTCTCCGGAAAGGGTTCGATGCGCGGGCGCATCATAATATTGTGCGCCGCACAATCAACAGGCATTGCGGCCGCCGTGCCTGTCAGCGGGCGGATGCTTTTTCCAGCGGCAGGCCAAGCGCGTGGGCCGGCAGCAGCCCCCGGACGGAATTGCCCAGATATACGGTCTCAGCAATCTCGAGGTCGCGGGGCCACAGCACCGCTTCCTCGGCTTCTCCCGTTGCCAGGAGCTCGGCGCGGAAGGTGCCGGGCAGCAGCCCCGACCACAGGGCGGGGGTGAGCAGCCTGCCGCCAAGGCGAATGAAGATGCTGGTGCGGCTGCCCTCTGCCAGTTCGCCACGTTCGTTCAGGAACAGGACTTCGTCGGCGCCGGTGGCGGCCGACAGGCGTGCATGCTCGCCGTCATAGAGCTCGCGCAGAGTGGTCTTGTGATAGACAAGGGGTTCCGCGCTGTTCACGCGCCTGTCCGAGAATACGTAGCTCATGGGTCCGGCTGCGGCGGGAGGCGCCATCGGCGCCGAGGTGACCGTGAACCGGCCGTCGGCGAACAGCAGCAGGCGGGTGCGGTGGTGACCCGCCGGATGCCTGGCGGCTTCCCCGGCGAGGGCGGCGCGGATGGCGGCCGCATCGCAGGGCCATCCGAA
>JBFWSL010000234.1:0-5800 GCA_050248375.1 Hyphomicrobiales bacterium
CAGGTGAAATCGCTTGGCCGATAAGATGATGCGCCATCTCAATAGCTTGAGCATGATCTTAACGAAAAAGTGGTATCCACTTTCCCGGATCAGGCTCTAGCCGCGCGGGAAGGTCAGCGCCTCCAGCCGGTTGCCGAAGGGATCGGTGACGAAGGCGGCGTAGCACCTGCCGCTGGCCACCGGCCGCTCCCCCGGCGCTCCGCCGCAGGTCCCCCCGCTGGCCAGGGCCGCCGCGTGAAAGGCGTCCACCGACGCCGCGTCGCGCGCCCGCAGCGCCACATGCGCGCCGTCGCCGGCCGTGTCCGCGCGCTCCCGCAGGTTGAGCCAGAGCTCGGGATACTCCTTGCCGAAGCCGGCGGTCCGCTTCCGGGTCACCAGCAGGCGATAGCCGAGCGGCGCGAGGGTTTTCTCGTAGAAGCCGGTTGCCTTCGCCAGGTTCGCGACGGCGAGCGAGACATGGTCGATCATCCGCGCCGCCTCACGGCGTCACGCGTTCTTGTCCACATGGGCGCCGACCCTGGGCCCGCCGGAAGCCTCGCCGCCGTCGGGTCCGTCCCTGTCCGGTTCCGGCGCGCCGGGCGCGTCGTCATTGGCCGCCTTTGGCGCTTCCTTCGGTATCTTGGCGCCGCCCTTGGAAACGCCGACAAGCGCGGGCCGCAGCACGCGGTCGGCGATCATGTAGCCGGGCTGCGCCACCTGGACCACCGTGCCCTCGGGCACGGACGGGTCCGCCACCTCGAACATGGCCTGGTGCATGTTGGGATCGAAGCGCTCGCCCTTGGGGTCGATGTGCTGGATGCCATGCCGCTCCATGACGTTGAAGATCTCGCGCTCGGTGACCTGCACGCCTTCGAGGAAGCTCTTCAGCGCCGGGTCCTTCTGCGCGGCCTCCGCAGGCACGTGTTCGATGGTGCGCTGGATGTTGTCCGCGATGGTCAGCACGTCGCGGGCGAAATTGGAAATGGCGTAGCGCGCCGTGTCCGACTTCTCGCGCTCGGTCCGCCGGCGCAGGTTTTCCATCTCCGCCGCCAGCCGCAGCAGCCGGTCCTTGAGATCGGCGTTCTCCATCTTCAGGGCTTCGGCGTCACCCTGCGTCCAGCCGCTGCGCGACTCCTCGCCGCCGCCCTTCGCCCGCGGGCCGTTTCCGTTCTGCGCGGCATCCTGCGCCGGTGCGTCCGTCTCGGGCTTTTCCTTGCCTGCATCGGGGCGGCCGGTGTTCGACTTTTGCGTTTTGTCGCTCATCGCCTCAACTTCGGAATCTGAATGGGTTTGCAGGGCATATCGGCTGTACGGCGTCAAAAATCAAGACAACAGCCTGCCCACCAGCCGCGCCGTATAGTCCACCATGGGGATGATGCGGGCATAATTGAGCCGGGTCGGGCCGATAACCCCCAGCACTCCGACGATCTTGCGCTCCTTGTCCTTGAAGGGAGCCACGATCAGCGACGACCCCGACAGCGAGAACAGGTTGCTCTCCGAGCCGATGAAAATGCGCACGCCGTCCGCCCGGTCGGCGTCTCCGAGCAGCCGGATCAGCTCCTGCTTGTTCTCCAGATCGTCGAACAGGAGCCGGATGCGTTCCAGGTCGTCCAGCGCCGTCAGGTCCTCCAGCAGGTGCGAGCGCCCGCGCACGATCAGGTTCTTCCGCCCGCCCTCGTCGCCCGACCAGGTGGCGAGACCCTGCTGGACCACTTTCGCGGTGAGCACGTCGAGTTCCGCGCGCCTCTCCTCCAGCTCCCGCTCGATGCGCTCGCGCGCTTCCCGCAGCGTCTGTCCCGCGATGCGCGAGTTCAGGTAATTCGCCGCCTCGGTCAGCGCGGACGGCGGCAGCGCCTCGCTGAGCGTCAGCACCCGGTTCTCCACCGAGCCGTCCTGGCCGACGAGCACCGCCAGCACCCTCTTGGGGTCGAGGCTGACGAACTCGATCTGCTTCAGCCGCCGGTTCTGCTTGTCGGTAAGCACCACGCCCGCGCAGCGCGCGAGGCCGGAAAGCATCTCCCCCGCCTCTCCCAGCATGTCCTCGACCACCCGGTCGGCGGCGCTCGCGGTGATGCGGCTTTCGATCTGCTCCCTCTCCGCGGTGCTCACGTCGCCCACCTGCAGCAGGCCGTCCACGAACAGCCGCAGGCCCGTCTGCGTCGGCAGCCGTCCCGCGCTGGTATGCGGCGCGGTGATCAGCCCCGCCGCCTCCAGGTCCGCCATGACGTTGCGCACCGAGGCCGGCGAAAGCTGCATGGGAAGCGCCCGCGCGATATTGCGCGAGCCCACGGGCTCGCCGGTGGAGAGATAGGTCTCCACGATCTGCCGGAAGATTTCCCGGCTGCGCTCGTTCAGTTCGAGCAGCCCGTCGGGCCGTCCCCGCAGGCCCTGCACGGCGCTGGCGCTCTCCTTGTGTCTCATGTCCCGGAATCTAGTTTTCGTCCCGCCCCGCGTCAAACGGCGGCGCGCCCGTGGTTAAGGGCCGGAAGCGCCGTTGAACCTTGCCCGCCGCTCAACTAGGGTGCGCCTCTTCCATTGGCCAGCAAGGGACAGCCTTTCATGCGTCCATCCAAGCGTGCTCCCGACGAACTCCGCCGCGTCACCCTCGACCGGGGCGTCTCCCGCCATGCGGAAGGCTCCTGCCTGATCAGGTTCGGCGAGACCCATGTGCTGTGCACCGCCAGCCTGCTGGAGGGCGTGCCCGGCTGGCTGAAAGGCCAGCAGCGGGGCTGGGTGACAGCCGAATACGGCATGCTGCCCCGGGCCACCACCGAGCGCACCCGGCGCGAGGCCGCCACCGGACGCCAGTCGGGCCGCACCCAGGAGATCCAGCGCCTGATCGGCCGCTCCCTGCGCGCCGTGACCAATCTCGCCGCCCTCGGGGAGCGCCAGATCGCCGTAGATTGCGATGTCATCCAGGCCGACGGCGGCACCCGCACCGCCTCCATCACCGGCGCCTGGGTGGCCCTGCACGATTGTCTCGCCTGGATGAAGGCCCGCGACATGCTCAAGGGCGAGCCGCTCAACGACCATGTGGCCGCCGTCTCCTGCGGTCTCTATCAGGGCGAGCCCGTTCTCGACCTGGACTATGCCGAGGACTCCAACGCGGAAGCCGACGCCAACTTCGTCATGACCGGCAAGGGCGGCATCGTCGAGGTGCAGGGCACGGCGGAAAAGGACCCCTTCACCCAGGAGCAGTTCGACGCGCTCATGTCTCTGGCCCGCGCCGGCATCGCCGAGCTGGTCGACCTGCAGAAGCTGACGGTGGGGTGATGGTCGTCGAAGGACGCCGCTTCCGTCTTTCCCCTGCGCAGAGAGGCCGCGGAGAAGCCTTGGTGCGGTGATGGCGATATGTCTTCCCTCCGGTTCCCGTCTGGTCGTCGCCAGCCACAATCCCGGCAAGGTCCGCGAGATCGGCGAACTGCTCGCGCCGCTGGGCATGCAGGCGGTGTCCGCCGCTGAGCTTGGCCTGCCCGAGCCCGAGGAGACGGGAAGCACATTCGCCGCCAACGCGGAGTTGAAGGCCCGCGCCGCCGCCGATGCATCGGGCTTGCCCGCGCTGGCCGACGATTCCGGCCTCGAGGTCGAGGCGCTGGGCGGCGACCCCGGTATCTATTCCGCCCGCTGGGCCGGTCCGGACAAGGACTTCGCCCGCGCCATGCGCAACGTGGAGGAAAAGCTCCAGGCCGCGGGCGCGAAAGACCCCTCCGCCCGCCGGGCCAATTTCACCTGCGCCCTCGCCCTCGCCTTTCCGCGGGGGGAATGCCATATCTTCCAGGGAAAGGTCTTCGGATCGCTGGTCTGGCCCCCCAGAGGCCGGAAGGGCTTCGGCTACGATCCCATGTTCCTGCCCGGGCCCATGTTCCTGCCCGGAGACGCCTCGCTCACCTTCGGCGAAATGGAGCCGGACGCGAAACATGCCATCTCTCACCGCGCCAGGGCTTTCGCCGGCTTCCTCGCCGCCATCGGCGCGGACTGAAGCTGACATTGGTGAAAGCCGCGGATTTCCCCCCTCCCTTGAAGGAAGAGGGCTTTCCGCCATGACTTACGGCCATCCCGCCGTGAGCCATTCGGCGGAAAGGGAGAGGGGGTCATGACACAGGGCACTTATCTTTCGACCCCCCTCCCCAACCCTCCCCCGCAAGGGGGGAGGGAGAAGAAGGCTGCGTCAGCGCTGCCCCGGAACGGCCCCGGCTTCGCCGTCTATGTCCACTGGCCCTTCTGCCTCGCCAAATGCCCCTATTGCGACTTCAACTCCCATGTCCGGCAGGGGGGAATCGACGAGGCGCGCTTCCTGAACGCCTATCTGGCCGAGCTGGATCACATGGCCGCGCTGACCGGTCCGCGCGAGGTGGCGAGCGTCTTCTTCGGCGGCGGCACGCCCTCGCTGATGCCGCCCGCGACGGTAGAGGCGATCCTCGGCCGCATCGCCGCCAACTGGAGCCTTGGCGGCGGCGCCGAGATCACGCTGGAGGCCAACCCCACCAGCGTCGAGGCCTCCCGCTTCGCCGCCCTGCGCGCGGGCGGCGTCAACCGGGTGTCGCTGGGCGTGCAGGCGCTGGACGATGCGTCCCTGAAGGCGCTCGGCCGCATGCACACGGCGCGCGAGGCTTTGGCCGCGCTTCAGGTGGCGAAGGCCAATTTCGGGCGCGTCTCCTTCGATATGATCTACGCCCGCCCCGGCCAGACGGCGCGGGACTGGCGGCGCGAGCTGACCGAGGCGCTAGGTCATGCGGCGGGGCACCTGTCGCTCTATCAGCTCACCATCGAGGACGGCACGCCCTTCGCCGCGCTGCACCGCGCGGGCCGGCTCGTCACGCCGCCCGACGAGGAGGCGGGCGCGCTCTACGAGCTGACGCAGGAGCTGTGCGGGGCGGCTGGGCTTCCGGCCTACGAGATTTCCAATCACGCCGCGGCGGGCGAGGAGTCCCGCCACAACCTGGTCTACTGGCGCTCGGGCGAATGGGCGGGCGTCGGCCCCGGCGCCCATGGGCGCGTCCACACGGGCGGCACCCGCGCCGCCACCGCCACGCTGAAATCTCCCGAAGCCTGGCTCGCCGCGGTGGAGCGGCAGGGTCACGGCATGGAGACTTTCGAGAGCGTGAGCGTGGATGACGCGCGCGAGGAATATCTGCTCATGGCGCTGCGCCTGACTGAAGGCGCCGACATCGCCCGCTACGAGAGCATGGGAGGCCGGCTCGATCCCGCGCGGCTCGCGCAACTGGAGGCGGATGGACTTCTGGAAATTCGGGGCGGCCGCCTCGCCGCCACGCCCTCGGGACGGCTGGTGCTCAACCGGCTCATCGCGGAACTAATCCGATGACGGATAATTAGAGTCCGCCAGAAGGAACCTCCATGGGGCCAAGTTGGCATGGCACAAATTCGTAGGACTTGCATTTTCTGCGGCGGCCACCCCTTGAGTGGCGAGCACGTCTTCGCTGAATGGATCCAAGCCTACATACCTCTAAGTCGGCAAGGGTATGAATCGCTTACTGAACGTATCGGAATAACGGGTACGTCCTTGACCACGAAACAATATCCTGGAGACCCTAAGAGCAAAAAGCTCAAAGTGGTTTGCGTACCATGCAACACGACATGGATGAGCCAACTTCAAAACGATTCGAAAGATTTTCTCTTCCCGCTTCTGCTTGGGCAAAACGTATCGTTGCACCGACGCGCCCAAACATTGATCGCTACATGGGCCACCATGTTTACGATGGTCGTGAAGCGATTTGATACCAATCAGAAGATGATCTCTATTCCGAACCAACAATTGCTCACATTCAAACGCATTAAACGACCTCCAAAAGGATGGAAGATT
>JBFWSL010000235.1:0-5662 GCA_050248375.1 Hyphomicrobiales bacterium
GCCCTGCCGGCCGCTCGCCACCGACATCGACCCTCTCGCCATTTCCGTGGCGCGGGACAACGCCAGGCGCAACCGGGCGCCGCATATCCGCTTCGCCGTCGCCACCGGGCTCGGCGGCGGCGCCATTCGCGAGGCAGCGCCCTACGACCTGGTGTGCGCCAACATCCTCGCGCGGCCGCTGATCGCCATGGCCAGGGGCATGGCGCGTATCGTCGTGCCGGGAGGCCATGCAATTCTGTCGGGGATAACGGCCGATCAGGCCGCAGAAGTGGCCGCCGCCTATGGAGCGGCGGGATTCGCGCGGGTCCGCGCGACAGGAAAGGGCAACTGGACGACGCTGCTGCTGCGCCGCGCCGGAACGATCTGAAACCGTCCTAGCCCTGCGGTATGCGAGCGACGGAAGCGACGCTTGCGGCCACGCGGGCCGGTTTGCGCCGCTCGTCGTCCCAGAATTCCGTAACCGACCCCGTCAGGTGCCGGCCGAGGCCTTCGAGCCAGCGCTCGAAGCCGCCGTCCAGCAGCCCGGAAGCCTGTTCCCTTGCCATGAGCTTACTCGGGGAAGGGAACGGTCTCGCCGCGGCGCAGGCGCTCGATATCCTGGGCGGTGAAGCCGTAGGACTGCAGCGTGGCCGTGTCCATCATGCGGAAGTGGTCGGACACCAGGCGCTGGGCGCGCATCTCCTGGCCCTTCGCCACCGAGGTGAAGAAGCGGACCAGCCAGTTGCCGCCGGAAGCCTTTTCGCGGGCCGCGGGGACAGTCGTGAAAGTGGTAGCAGCCATAGCTTTTTCCTTTTCCTTGCTTGCACTTGGGAGCCTCTCCCGAGGCCTCCCCGGCCGCGAATCACCGGCCGGTGCGTCTGTAATGAGGATAAGAGACCCCGCCGCCGGGAGTAGGCCGAATTGCTGCATTGCAGCAATGCGAATGCTGCATAGCAAAATCACCCGCGTGTCACATACCTGCCATGCCGGACCGGACAGCCGGAGTCGTTGAACAGCGCGGTCCGGCGGCGTAGAAACGGCGGATGTTTCAGAAATTCGAGGACATCCCGGCCGGCGGGGGCGCGGCGGAACGGCTTCCGCTGCTCCGGGCCGAATTGAAACGCCAGGGGGTCACGGGCTTCTTCCTGCCCCGGTCCGACGAATTCATGAACGAATACGTACCGGAATCCGCGGAAAGGCTGCGCTGGCTGACCGGCTTCTCGGGCTCCGCCGGCTTCGCCATCATCCTCCCGAAGCAAGCGGCCCTGTTCGTGGACGGGCGCTACACCTTGCAGGCCGGGACGCAGGTGGACGCTTCCCTGATCCAGGTACTCCAGAAACCCCGGAGCCGCGCCCGCGACTGGCTGGCGTCGCGTCTGACCGCGGCGGACCGCATCGGCTACGACCCACGGGTCCATGGCATCGGCGAGGTCGAGCACCTGCAAAGGGCGATCAGGGACACCGGCGCCACGCTGGTGCCGCTGGAAAGCAACCCCGTGGACGCCGTGTGGAAGGACCGGCCCGAACCGCCGCTGGGTCCCATCGTGCCTCATGAACGGAAATACGCCGGCAAGCCGGCCCCGGAGAAGATCGCTGACCTGAGGACCGCGCTGAAGGAGGCGGACCAGGACGCCTGTGTCCTGGCCCTGCCGGAATCCGTTGCCTGGCTGCTCAATATCCGCGGCTCCGACGTGCCCCATACCCCCCTGCCCCTGGTGCAGGCCATCGTGCGGGCCGCCGGCCCCGTGGAGCTGTTCGCGGATCCGCGCAAGGTCCCCGCCAAAACCGCGAAGTGGCTGGGCAACGATGTCAGGGTGCTGCCGCCCGGGGAACTGCCCGCCCGCCTCGCCGCCCTGGCGCGGAAGACCGTGCGCCTGGACGCCGACACCGTTCCCTCCTGGTTCGCCATGCAGCTCGAGCAGGCCGGCGCCAAGGTCGTGCGCGCCGCCGACCCCTGCCTGCTGCCCAAGGCGCGCAAGAACCCGGCTGAGATCGCCGGCACGAAGGCCGCGCACAGGCGCGACGGCATGGCCATGTGCCGCTTTCTCGCCTGGCTCGACCGGGAAGCGCCGAAGGGAAAGGTGGACGAGATCTCCGCCGCCCGGCAGCTCGAGGATTTCCGCGCAGAGACCGGCAAGCTCAAGGAGATCAGCTTCGACACCATATCGGGCGCGGGGCCGAACGGCGCCATCGTCCACTACCGCGTCACCCGGTCGAGCAACCGCAAGCTCAAGCGCGGCCAGCTCTACCTGGTGGACTCCGGCGCGCAGTATCTCGACGGCACCACCGACATCACCCGCACCGTCGCGGTGGGCAAGCCGACGGCCGAGATGCGCCGCCACTTCACGCTGGTCCTGAAAGGCCATGTCGCAATCGCCACCGCCCGCTTTCCCGTGGATACCCGCGGACAGGACCTCGACCCCCTCGCCCGCGCACCGCTCTGGGCCGCCGGTCTCGACTACGATCACGGCACCGGCCATGGCGTCGGCAGCTATCTGAGCGTGCACGAAGGGCCGGCACGCATCTCTAGGCTTGGCGGGGTACCGCTGGAGCCCGGCATGATCCTCTCCAACGAGCCGGGTTACTACCGCGCCGGCAGATACGGCATCCGCATCGAGAACCTTGTCCTGGTCACGAAGCCGTCGAAGCCGAAGGGCGGCGAACGGCCCATGCTCGGCTTCGAAACCCTCACGCTGGCGCCCATCGACCGGCGGCTGATCGATCCCGGGCTGCTGAACGCGGACGAGATCCGCTGGCTCGACGCCTATCACGCCCGCGTCCTCGCCAGCATCGGCCCGAGGCTCAAGGACGCGGAGCGCGAATGGCTGCGCAAGGCCTGCGCGCCTCTCGTGGCAAAAAAGACAAAGGGGAAACGCAAGAGATGAAGCCCGTCATGATCGTCACCGGCGGATCGCGCGGCATCGGCGAGGCGACCGCGCGGCTCGCCGCCGAACGCGGCTACGCCGTATGCATCAACTACGTCTCCAGCAAGGAAAAGGCGCGGCAACTGGCCGGAGACATCGTCGCCAATGGCGGCGAGGCGCTGGCGGTCCATGCGGACATCGCCGGGGAGGAGGACGTGCTGCGCCTGTTCCGCACCTGCGACCAGGAGCTGGGCACGCTCTCGGTGCTGGTGAACAACGCCGGCATCCTGGAGAAGCAGTCGCGCCTGGAGAAGATGACGGCGGCCCGTATCGACCGCGTCTTCGCCACCAATGTGCGCGGCGCCTTCCTGTGCGCCCGCGAAGCGGTCAAGCGCATGTCCACCAGTCACGGCGGCAAGGGCGGCGCCATCGTCAACGTGTCGTCCATGGCCGCGCGTCTGGGCGCGCCGGACGAATATGTGGACTATGCCGCCTCCAAGGGCGCCATGGACTCCATGACCGTCGGCCTGTCGAAGGAAGTTGCGGGCGAAGGCATCCGCGTCAACGCCGTGCGCCCCGGCGTCATCGAGACGGAGATCCACGCCTCGGGCGGCGAGCCCGGACGCCCGGACCGCGTCGGCCCCACCCTCCCCATGAAGCGCGCCGGCACGGCCATCGAGGTGGCCCGCGCCATACTCTGGCTCGCCTCCGACGAGGCCTCCTACACCACCGGCAGCTTCATCGAGGTCAGCGGCGGGCGGTGATCTCCGGAAATTCGTCCGGATCGGCGCGGAAAGGGCTGATGACCGTCACGCCATTCAGTTCTTGCCCATGCTGCATGTCCTCGGTGACGAGATAGCGGCACCCCTGCGTCTGCGCCGCCGCCACGATCAGGCAGTCCCACCAGGAAAAGCCGAAGCGATCCTGAACTGTCCAGGCATGGCGGACGAGGAATTCATCGACAGGCGCCGGCTTCCACGCCATGAGAGCATCGACATGACGCCGCGCCTCCGCCCCCTGCATGGGCGGAACCAGCCGCTGCGTGACCGTGACGTAGTATTCGTTGAGCACCTGCACACTCAATCGCCCGAGACGGCTCCGCCACAGCGCGGCAATCCATTTCTCCGCCCGTTCCTGCTTTGACGGGATGGCGGCATCGGCCACATAGACGAGCAGGTTAGAGTCTACGAAGAACGGGGCGGTCATAGAGTTCGTCGCGCTTGGGATATTTGGCTGACGTCGAGATGGAGCGGGGCGCAGCCGACAGATAGCTCCGCATCGCCTGCTCGTAAGCCGCCTCGTGCTGCATGGTCTCGGTCAGCAGCTCGGCGATGAACCGTGAAAGGCTCTTGTCCAGTTCCGCAGCCTTGACGCGTGCCCAGCGGGCGACCTTTTCATCCAGCGTTATGGTGACGTTCTTCATGACACGAAAATAGTATTACACGAATTTCGTGTCAAATTCGTTTCTCGACGCTTACACTGCCGGACCATTCCCGGATTGCGCTCCGCTCCGTCCGGCTACGAGGAAGCAGCGGGCGCCGGCCTCCCGCCCGCGCCGGAATGCCGCTGGAACGCTGCTTCTAAGCCTCTCCGACCAGTTCGAACCACGCGTCCTCGCTCATCACCTGGACGCCGAGCTCTTCCGCCTTCTTCAGCTTGGAGCCCGCGCCCGGCCCGGCGACGACGATGTCGGTCTTGGCGGAAACGGAGCCCGCCACCTTCGCGCCCAGCCGCTCGGCCATGGCCTTGGCCTCGGAGCGGGACAGCCGCTCCAGCGAGCCGGTGAACACCACCGTCTTGCCGGCCACCGGCGTGTCGGTCTTGGCGGCGACGAAGGGCTCGGGCGTCACTTCCTTCAGCAGGTCGTCGACCACCTCCCGGTTATGCTTCTCGGCGAAAAACTCGACCACCGCGTTCGCCACCGTCTCGCCGATGCCGCTGATGTTGTCGAGCTCGGCATAGGCTTCGCCGTCGCGGTCGTGCGCCGCGCGCATGGCCTTGCCGAAGGCCTCGACGCTGCCGTAGCTGCGCGCCAGCAGCCGCGCCGTGGTCTCTCCCACATGGCGTATGCCGAGCGCATAGATGAAACGGTCGAGGCCGATGTTCCGCCGGGCGTTGATGGCCGCGAACAGCTTCTTCACCGACTGCTCGCCCCAGCCTTCCTTTTCCTGCAGCGGCTTCTCGGTTCGGGCGTTGCGCCTCTCCAGGGTGAAAATGTCGGCGGGCTTCATCACCCGGCCCTCGGTATAGAAAGCCTCGATCTGCTTCTCGCCCAGTCCCTCTATGTCGAAGGCGTTGCGGGAGACGAAGTGCCTGAGCCGCTCCACCGCCTGCGCCGGACAGATAAGCCCGCCGGTGCAGCGTCGCACGGCGTCTTCCCTGCCGGTCTTGGGATTGACGTCGCGCACCGCATGGCTGCCGCAGGCCGGGCATGTATCGGGAAAAACGTAAAGCTTTGAGTCCTTTGGCCGCTTTTCCGGAATCACGTCGAGAACCTGCGGGATGACATCCCCGGCGCGCTGGATGGTCACCGTATCGCCGACACGGATGTCGTGCTCCCGGATGCGGACTCCGTCGCGGCCGATCCCCTTGATATAGTCCTCGTTGTGCAGCGTGGCGTTCTGCACCACCACGCCGCCGACGGTGACGGGCTTCAGCTTGGCCACCGGCGTCAGCGCGCCCGTGCGCCCCACCTGGATCTCGATGGCCTCCACCTCGGTCTGCGCCTTTTCCGCCGGGAACTTGTGGGCGATGGCCCAGCGCGGCGAGCGCGACACGAAGCCGAGCCGCTCCTGCAGGTCGAGCCGGTCCACCTTGTA
>JBFWSL010000236.1:0-2224 GCA_050248375.1 Hyphomicrobiales bacterium
GAGGGAGAAGGCTGCGGACGCGGCCAGTACCTGAACAACCGGTGCGCACAAAGGTTTCTAGTAGAGCCTGACCGCGAGCAGCCAGCCGGTGACGATTACCGGACTGAGCACCGTGGACAGCAGGACGGAGGCGGAAGCCAGGTTCGGCGCGCGGTCATATTCGGCGCAGAAGATGGCGAGCAGCACCCCGACCGGCGCGGCGGCGGCGACGACCAGCACGTCCGTCAGGCCATCGTCGATGCCGAGCATGACGCACATGGCCCAGGTGAGCGCGGGCGCCACCAGCAGCTTCAGCACCGTCGCAAGAAAGACGGGCGCACGGAAGATGGCCACCTGCGCGCCGGCGAGCTGGACACCGAGAGTGAACAGCGCCAGCGGCGTGTAGGCTCCCGCCATCAGCCGCAACGGCTCGCCGACGAGCGGCGGCAGATCGATCTCGAATCCCTTCAGCAGCAATCCCGCGGCGATGCCGACGATCATCGGCGAGCGCATCAGAGCATGCAGGGCCGCGCCCGGTCCCCTGCGCTGATTATCGAGCAGCCAGACGCCGAGGAGCACGATGAGGATGGAATGCAGGCAGACGATCACCGTCTGATGCAGCAGGTAGTCCGGATCGAAGGCAAGCTGGGCGAGCGCGATACCGTAGTTGCCGGTATTGGGGAATGCCACGGCGAGACCGATCACGACGGCGCTGCCGCGCATGCGCTCGAAGGGCGCGGCGGCGGCCCAGCCCAGGGCCAGCAACACCATGAAGGCCAGGATCGTGAACCACACCGTCGGCCAGACGGCGGCAAGCGGCAGTTCGGCGGTGGTGAGGAAGTGCACGAACGCGCACGGGAGGATGACGTGCACCAGCATGCGGCTCAGGCTCGGCGCATCGAGCAGAAGCCAGTGTTGCGCAATCCAGCCGAGCGCCATCAGGACAACGATCGGCGCGGTGATCCGGGTGAGGATATCGAGGAAAATGTCCAACGCGGTGTCCGGGGAAAGAGGACGGGTGAGCACGCCTATAAGGCCCGGAGCGGCCCCCGCGTCAACTCGCCTTGTGCATGCGAGGACGGCGCGGAACATGCCCACAGCTTTCCCCGGCAAGGCCAAAGTTTTGACACAGCGGGGCAGGAAACACGTGGCTGAAGGGGACACCGATGGCGTCGCAGCAAACTTCCCAGATGCCGGACTACGGGGAAATCCTGCAGTTCCTGGCGAAAAATCCGCCGCAGGTCGCTTCCGAACGCCACCTGCATGCATCGCTGCTGGAACTGCTGGCGAACTGCCTGCGGAGCGACGAGCCGGCGGCGGATCCGACGGCGGGCATGGACGCGCCCGAGGGTGGCCCGATACACGGGGCCCGGCTGGCAAGGTCCCATCACCGCTGGGTGCATTTCAACTAGCCGTCCGGCGCGTCGTTTTCCGCGGACGGGCGCGACAAACTGGCTCTGCGACCGATGCGCATTTGCCCCTGCGCGCGCACGGGTGTTACACCACATGCGAGTTACGCGGCCGGTGCGGTGTCGTGCCGGCGCGGCTGCTACGGGGCACTTCCGGACGGCTTTGGCGGCTCTTCCGACATCCCCCGCGATTCCAGACCGACCGCAACCGGAGAGAGCGCATCCATGGCCAGTTCGGCAGAGAAGATCGTCCAAGCCTTCCTGGGAAGCCTCGAAAAGACGAAACCGAACGAGGCGCCATACCGGCACTGGAACCTGAAGGCCTGCGTGCCGGATGAGACCGTTGACGACATCATATCGCTGCCTTTCGCCGCCCCTTCGCTCGACGGCATCTCCGGCAAACGCGAGCTGCACAACAACACCCGCACCTATTTCGACGCCGAGAACCAGAAGAAATTTCCGGTCTGCGCCGCCGTCGCCGAGGCCTTCCACGACAAGCAGGTGACGGACCGTATCGCGCAGTTCTTCGGCACCAACCTCGACGGATCGCACCTGCGCATCGAATACGCGCAGGACATCGACGGTTTCTGGCTCGAGCCGCACACCGATCTTGGCGTCAAGCTGTTCACCATGCTGCTCTACGTGTCACGCGACGACAGCCATTCCAATCTCGGCACGGACATCTACGACCAGAACAAAAAGCATGCCGGACGGTCGCCTTTCGAGCCGGGCGGCGCGATGATCTTCGTTCCGTCCAACATCACCTATCACGGCTTCGAGGCGCGGCCGATCAAGGGCGTGCGCAAGTCTGTCATCATCAACTACGTGACCGACGA
>JBFWSL010000236.1:2324-5588 GCA_050248375.1 Hyphomicrobiales bacterium
CGCAGATAAACCGAGCCGCCCTTTTCGTCGCGCAGCCAGCGGCGGCGTTCGTCCTCGCCGGTGACGCCCTTGCCGTCGCGCTGCACGTAGTCGAAGGCCCAGTCCATGATGACGGCGAGTTCGTCCACGTAAGCCGGCTCGAAGGATGCAAGCCCGTCCTGCGCCAGTCCTATGAGCGGGGTGCCGATGGACTGGTGGGCGCCGCCTTCGGGTGAAAGCGTGATGCCGGAGGGCGTGGCGACCAGAATGAAGCGCGCGTCCTGGTAGCAGGCGTAGTTCAGCGCATCCAGACCGCGCTGGATGAACGGGTCATACAGCGTGCCGACGGGGATGAGGCGCTCGCCGAACAGCGCGTGCGACAGACCCAGCGCCCCGAGCAGCAGGAACAGGTTATTCTCCGCGATGCCCAGCTCGATATGCTGGCCGCCGGGACCCATCTCCCAGCGCTGTGCGCTCATGAGATTCCGATCCTTGAAAATGTCCCCCTGCTCCTCGCGGGAAAACAGGCCGCGCCGGTTGACCCAGGGCCCGAGATTCGTGGAGACGGTCACGTCGGGCGAGGTGGTGACGATGCGGTCGGCGAGCGGTCCGCCGTCCTTGGCGATCTCCGCCAGGATCTTGCCGAAGCCTTCCTGGGTGGACTGCTCGCCCGCGGGCGGCGGAATGGCGAGCGGCGCATGCGGGACAGCGGGGGCGTCGAGCGAGCGCCGCTTCTCCTGCGCGAACGGCACAGCGTCAAGGAACGCCTGCAGATCGGCGGAAGGAATATTCAGTCCGGCGAAGCGGTCCCACTCTTCACCTTCGCCTATACCATTGGCGGCGCGGAATTCCTCCATCTGGGCCCTGGTCATCAGGCCGGCATGGTTGTCCTTGTGGCCCTGGAACGGCAACCCGAAACCCTTCACCGTGTAGGCGATGAAACAAACCGGAACGTCATCGCGAACGTTGGAGAACGCCTCCAGAACGGCTTCCAGGTCATGGCCGCCGAGGTTGGTCATCAGCTGGCCCAGCGCCGCGTCGTCATAGGTCGCAATCAACTCCAGCGTCGGGGGATTCGCAGCGAGGTCGGCCTGGAGCTGACGCCGCCAGGCCGCGCCGCCCTGGAAGGTGAGCGCGGAGTAGAGCGAGTTGGGGCAATCGTCGATCCATTGCCGCAACGCCTCTCCTCCCGGCCGCGCGAAAGCGGCCTCCAGCTTGCGGCCGTATTTCAGGGTAACGACGTGCCAGCCCATGGTCTCGAACAGGCCGGCGAGCTTGCCGAACAGGCGATCGTTGATGACCGCGTCGAGGCTCTGGCGGTTGTAGTCGATGACCCACCAGCAATTGCGGATACGGTGCTTCCAGCATTCCAGAAGCGCTTCGTAGATGTTGCCCTCGTCGAGCTCGGCATCGCCGACGAGCGCGATCATGCGCCCTTCCGGCCAGCCGCCGCCCCAGCCCCTGGCACGGACATAGTCCTGCACCAGCGCGGCGAAGGCGGCTTCGGCGGCGCCGAGGCCCACCGAGCCGGTGGAGAAATCGACGTCGTCGGTGTCCTTGGTGCGGGAGGGATAGGACTGGGCGCCGCCGAAGGCGCGGAAGTTCTCCATCTTCTCCCGGGTCTGGCGCCCGAGCAGATACTGGATGGCATGGAAGACCGGGGAGGCATGCGGCTTCACCGCGACGCGGTCCTGCGGCCGCAGCACATGGAAATAGAGCGCGGTCATGATGGTGGCGAGACTGGCCGAGGACGCCTGGTGGCCGCCGACCTTCAGGCCGTCGGTCTTCTCGCGCAGGTGATTGGCGTTGTGGATCATCCAGCTCGACAGCCAGAGCACCTTGCGCTCCAGCTCGCGCAGGATGGCCGCTTTCGCCGCCTGCGGCGCATCTCCGGGTTCCGTGTGTTCGGGCTGCCTCATCCCCTTCGCCAGCATCTCATACCTCCCTGCCCGAAAGAATATTGCGCCAGGCTCCGCCGATTTTGGCAAATTACGCCAAGGCATCCGGCGAATTATTGCGTTGTTTGCGATTTCAACGCATATATTGGCAACTTTCCAGACCAGACGAGGCCTCAAGTGGCAAAATCCGCCAGAATCAAGCTGGACGACATCGACCGCCGTCTGCTGACGGCCTTGCAGGAGAATGGCCGCCTCACGGCCACCGAGCTTGCCGAGCGCATCGGGCTGACCACGAGCCCATGCCTGCGCCGCCTGCGAATTCTGGAGCAGGCAGGTATCATCCGCAGCTACGCAGCCCTGCTCGATCAGGAGAAGGTCGGGCTGCCGGTGAGCGTGTTCGTCTCCGTGAAGCTGGAACGCCAGCGCGAGGAGGCGCTCGACACGTTCGAGCAGGCCATGCGCCGCTGTCCGGAGGTGGTGGAGTGCTACCTGATGACGGGCACGCGGGACTACCTGCTGCGGGTGGTTGCGGAGGACCTGAGCGCCTACGAGCGGTTCCTGAAGGACACCCTCACCCGCGTCGACGGCGTGGCCAGCATCGAGTCGAGTTTCGCGCTGGCACAGGTGAAGCATTCGAACGTGCTGCCGATCCCGGCCTGACGTCCTTTCCCTCACCTGACAAGCCCGCCGCGATCCGCTAAAACCCGGCGTTACCCTCCGCAACTCTCATTCAGCACGAAACGGGGAACGCAATGGCAAAGGTCGCGTGGATCGGACTCGGCGTGATGGGATACCCCATGGCCGGCCATATCAGGAAAAAGGGCGGCCACGAGCTGACCGTCTACAACCGCACCGCCGCAAAGGCGCAGAAATGGGCAGGAGAATTCGGCGGCAACGCCGCGGCGACGCCGGCAGAAGCGGCGAAGGACGCCGATTTCGTCTTCTGCTGCGTGGGCAACGACAACGACCTGCGCCAAGTGACCACCGGACCGGACGGCGCGTTCAGCACCCTGCGCGAGGGCGCGGTGTTCATCGACAACACCACCGCGTCGGCCGACGTGGCGCGCGAGCTGCACGCGGCGGCGAAGAAGAAGGGCGCGGGTTTCCTCGATGCGCCGGTGTCGGGGGGGCAGGCAGGCGCGGAGAACGGCGTGCTCACCGTGATGATCGGCGGCGACGAGGCCGACTTCAGGAAGGCGGAACCGGTGATCCAGTGTTTCGCGCGCGCGGCAACCCATATGGGACCGGTGGGCGCGGGACGGCTCACCAAGATGGTCAACCAGATTTGCATCGCCGGGTTGCTGCAGGGCCTGTCGGAAGGCCTGCATTTCGCGCAGGCGGCCGGTCTCGACATCCCCAAAGCGATTGCGACCATCTCAAAGGGCGC
>JBFWSL010000237.1:0-5518 GCA_050248375.1 Hyphomicrobiales bacterium
TGTTCGACACCAACATCGACGACAAGTACCGGCGGGCCCTCGACAAGATCGGCATCGACCCGTCCCGGCTGACCAGCGAAGCCGGCCACGCCTGAAGGCTTACATCGGGACATGACGCTCGCACCCACCGGGGCGGACCGCGCCCGATCCCCCCGCGGGGGGCCTCAATCCGGTGAATGGACCCCGGCTCAAGGCCGGGGTCCAGCGACAGATGCAGCCGGGGGCTGAGTGGCATGGACCCCGGGCCTTCGCCGCGCCGTAGGGGCTTCGGCCCCGCAGGCGGGTCAGGCCCGGGGTTTCGCCGGGCTGTAAGACGGGAGAGGGTACGAAACCCCGGCGAAGGCCGGGGTCCGGCAACGACGAGCCGACAGACGATCGTTCCTGAAATCACCCTGCCCTAGCGCGCGGGGGCGGCGCTGGCGTCGGGGACCTCGTCGGCGGAAGCGCCGGACTTGGCCTTGGCGGGCTTCTTCGCCCGCCCGTTCGCCTGCCTGGCCTTGTCCTCGGTGGCGCGCTTGCCGATCATCAGCATGTCGGCGAAGCCGCGCTCGCCGCCCGCGGAGGCGGCGGCCGCCTTCTTCTGGGCCTTGGCCAGGGCGGACAGCAGCGAGGTGACGTCCTTCTCGGTCATCGGCGCGCCGTAATGGAAGCCCTGGGCGTATTCGCAGCCGATGGAGCGCAGGTAGTTGATGTCGCTGGCCGACTCCACGCCCTCCGCGATCACCTGCTTGCCGAGTTCATGCGCCAGCGTGACCACCGACTTCAGGATCACCGGGGTCTGGCCGTTATGGCCGCTGTCGCGGACGAAGGTCTTGTCCACCTTGATGATGTCCACGGGGAAGCGGTGCAGGTAGCTGAGGGAGGAATAGCCGGTGCCGAAATCGTCCAGCGCCAGGCAGGCGCCGAACTTCTTGAGCAGGCCCAGCACCTCGACCGCCTGTTCGGGATTGTCCATCACCAGCGACTCGGTGATCTCCAGGCAGAGGGTGCCGCGCAGGATGATCTCGCGGCTGAGGATGTTGCGGATGTGCTGCAGCAGCTCCTGGCGGAAGAGCTGGCGGCTGGAGACATTGACGTTGACGAAGAGCGGGTCCTGCTCGCGGGGCAGCATCTTCTGCCAGATGGCCGCCTGCCCCACCGCCTGCTCCAGCACATAGGCGCCGAGGTTGACGATCAGGCCGGTCTCTTCCGCGATGGGAATGAACTCGTCGGGGGTGAGCAGGCCGCGCTTGGGATGCTCCCAGCGGATGAGGGCCTCGAAACCTGCCAGCGAGCTGTCGCTCAGGCGCGTAACCGGCTGATACAGAATCTTGATCTGCTTGCGGTCGAGCGCCCGTCTCAGGTCGCTTTCCAGCGGCAGCCGCTCGCTGTCCTCGCCGCGCATGCTGGGCTTGAAGATCTCGATGCGGTCGGTTCCCGCCGCCTTGGCGCGGAACATGGCGATCTCGGCTTCCTTGAGCAGGTCCTGGTGCTGCTCCTGGTGGCCGTCGTAGACGGCGATGCCGATGCTGCCGGTGAGGATGATCTCCTTGCCGCGTATCTTCATGGGGCTGCGCAGGGAGCGGCGGATGCGCTCGGCCAGCATGGCGATGTGCTGGGGCTCGGTCTCCGACACCAGCAGCACGGCGAACTGGTCGCCGCCCATGCGGGCCAGCGTGTCCTGGGCGTTGAGATGCTTGGCCAGGCGGCGCGCCACCGTGAGCAGCATGCTGTCGCCGACGACGATGCCGAGGCTCTTGTTGACGTTCTTGAAGCGGTCGATGTCGACGAAGATGATGGTCGGGCGCTTGCCCTCCCCCTCGCGGGCGCGGGTGATGGCGCCCGAGAGGCGGTCCAGCAGCAGCTCGCGGTTGGGAAGGCCGGTCAGGCTGTCATGAACCGCGTCGTGCAGCAGGCGCTCATGGGTGCGCTTGCTGCTGGTCACATCGCGCATGACGCCGACGCAGCGCATGGCCCGCTGCTGCGAAGCCTCCACGGTCTTCGAACGCAATTCGAACCAGAGATAGGAGCCGTCGCTCCGGCGCAGGCGGACGTCGGTGTTGATGGAGCCGCCGTTGCGCTCCTGCACCGACCACAGCATGAGGCGGAAGTTCTCCCGGTCGGCCGGGTGCACGAACTGCAGCCATTCGTCCACGCTGCAGGTGAGGATGCCGGGCGGCAGCTTGAGGGCTTCCTCCACCTCGCTGCTGACGGAGATCTCGCTGCGGCGCAGATGCCACTCCCATGTGGCGGCCCCCGCCCCGTCGAGCGCCAGCGCCTTGAGCTGGATGCGGCTGGGGGGCGCGCCCTGCAGCGGCTCGCCGCCGCGGAAGGCATACTGGGTGACGGTGAAACCGAGCAGAACGATGATGAGCACGAGGCCGGCGATGAGGCCGGAGATGACCACCTCGCCGGAAAGCTTGCCGATGGCGGCGAGGAAGGCCCCGAAGATCCACACCAGAACCAGCATCCAGGTGGGCACGAGGGAGAGCGCGCGCTCCTGGCCGCGCAGCGCCAGATAGATGATCAGCAGGGCGCCGATGCCGCCGACGGCGGCCAGGGAGAAGCGCGCCAGTCCCGAGGCGAGCTTGGGGTCGATGACGGAGACCGCGATCAGCGCGATCTGGGCCGCGAGCCAGCCGGCGAAGGCGATGCGTATCCAGGCGTGCCAGAAGCGCACCCTCAGATAGGTGTAGAGAAGCAGCACGAAGCTGGCCGCGAAGACGGCTTCGGAGGTGGCGCGGTAGGTGGCGTTGCCTTCCGGGCTCAACTGGAAAAGCTGGAACAGCTTGTGCCAGAAGCCGAATTCGACGCAAAACACGGCGAGCGCCGCCCAGGCGACGAGCGCGGTCGCGGGGAAGATGGCCTTGTGATTGGCCGCGAACAGCGAGGTCAGGAAGATGGCGATCAGGCCGACGATGCCGAGCATGATGCCGTTGAACAGCATGCGGTCCTTCTGCTTGCGCTCGAAGGCCTCGGGCTTCCACAGGGTTATGCGCGGGATCTGGGCCGCGCTCATTTCCGCCACGTAGGTGACGGTGGCGCCGGGGTCGACGGTTATGCGGAAGATGTCGGCCTGGTCGTCGGTCAACTGGTCGGGGCGGAAGCCCTGGGATGGAGTGACGGCGATGATGCGGACGGCGTCGAGGTCGGGCCAGAAGATTTTCGATCCGGCAAGCGCGTAGCGCGGCGCGACCAGCCAGCGCACCAGGGGCTCGTCGGAGGGATTGCGCAGGGCGAAGACGATCCAGTTCGGATTGGTGCCCGGTGTCGTCGCCTCGACGCTGATGCGGCCGGCGATGCCGTCGGTGCCGGGCACGGTCTCGGTATGGAGGCGGTCGCCGCGGCCCTCGTAGAGTTCGCCGAGCGCGGTCACGTCGAAGCGCTCCTCGGCCGGATCGACGATGATGGGCTGCAGGGCATGGGCGGGACCGGCGAGTGCCGCGGCCCCGATCTGGATCAGCGCGAACAGGACAAGGGCGAGCGCCCGCATCTGCGGACACAGCGGCCAACTCCTCCCCGTAACAGTCCAGACCACGCCAACCTCAATTCAATGCGGCCCGCCGGACGGGCCAAGACAAGCAAGATGCCCTAGGGCCGCAGATGATCTTCAAGCAGGGCGAACAGCACGTGATCCTGCCACAGCCCGTTGATCTTCAGATACTGCTGCGCGAGCCCTTCCCGGCGGAAGCCGGTTTTCTCGAGCAGCCGGATGGATGCCTTGTTGTGCGGCAGGCAGGCCGCCTCGATGCGGTGCAGCCGCAACGACTCGAAAGCGAAGGGAGCAAAGGCCCGCAATGCGTCCGACATGTGGCCCTTGCGGGCATGCGGGGCGCCGACCCAGTAGCCGAGCGTGCCCGCCTGGGCGACGCCGCGGCGCACGTTGCTGAGGGTCAGGCCGCCAAGCAGGAGGCCCCCGGAGCGGCTGAAAACGAAAAAGGCATAGCCGAGGTCCTCGCGCATGTCGCGGGCGTAGTAACGCAGGCGCCGGCGGAAGGACCCCCGGGTCAGCTCGCTAGCGGCCCAGGTCGGCTCCCAGGGCGTGAGGAACTCGCGGCTGCGCGAACGCAATTCCGCCCACTGGCCATAATCCGACATCAGCGGCGCGCGCAGCATCACCTCGTCGCCGAAAATGACCGGTCCGGTGTCTATGAAGCTGTTCTGCCGCAGAAGCGCCATGACCGTGCTACTCCGCCTCCGCCGCCGCCCCGTGGGGCAGCATGGATATGAGCCGTTCGGTCGTCTCGGCCGTGGCCGTCGGGCCCACCGCGACGAAAGAGGGCCTGGAGCGGGTGAGCAGGCGTTCGCCGAACCTGCGGACGCTTTCCGCGTCCACCGCCTCCACGCGCGCCACCATCTCCGACATGGGCACGGCGCGGCCGTGGACGGCGAGCTGGCGGCCGAGCTGTTCGGCGCGGGCGCTGGAGCTTTCCAGATTCATGAGCAGGCCCACCTTCATCTGGGCGCGAACGCGGGAAAGCTCGCTCTCAAGCGCCGGCTTCGACGCCATCCGCTCCATTTCGCCAGCCACCACCTGCATGAGCTCGCCCTGCGAGGCGTCTCCGGTAGCGGCATAGATGCCGAAGATGCCGGTATCGGAGAAGCCCCAGCAGAAGGAGTAGATCGAGTAGCACAGGCCGCGGTTCTCGCGCGCCTCCTGGAAGAGCCGGGAGGACATGCCGCCGCCGAGCACCGCGGAGAAGGCCTGGGCGACGTAATAGTCCGCGTGGGACGCGGGCAGCGCCTCGCAGGCCAGGATCAGGTGGGTCTGCTCGACGGGCCTGCGGGCGTGGCGGACGGTGCCGGCATAGCGGGCGGGCTGCGGCGGCGCGGGCGTGGAGTGCGGCAGCTCGGAAAGGCGGTCCCCGGCGAGCTTGACGATGCCATCGTGGTCCACAGCGCCGACCGCGGCGAGAATGATGTTGCCGGGCGAGTAATGCTCGCGCCGGTAGGCTTCCAGCTCCTTCGGCCCGAGCGCGCCGACGCTTTCGGGCGTGCCCAGGATCGGACGGCCGAAAGGCTGGTCGGGATAGGCTGCCTCCAGGATCAGATCGAAGGCGGTGTCCTCGGGCGAGTCCAGCGAGGCGGCGATCTCCTGCAGGATGACCGCGCGCTCCTTGAGCAGTTCGGCCTTGTCGAAGGAGGGCCGCTGCACGATGTCGCCGAGGATGTCGAGGCCGAGGCAAACATCCTCGCCCAGCACGCGGGCATAGTAGGCGGTGTTCTCGAGGCTGGTGGCGGCGTTGAGATCGCCGCCGACCGCCTCGATCTCCTCCGCGATCTGGCGCGCGGTGCGGTTCCGGGTCCCCTTGAAGGCCATGTGCTCGAGGAGATGGGAGAGCCCCTGCTGGCCCTTGCGCTCGGAGCGGGCGCCCGCCCCGGCCCACAGGCCCAGCGAGACCGTCTGCACATGGTCCATACGGTCGGTGACGACACGCAGGCCGCCCGGCAATGTGGAGACGCGGGTGCTCATGTCGTGGACTCCGTCGCGGCGCGGGCCCGGCTCTCGATGTGGGCGGCAACGGCGCGGGCATCGGCG
>JBFWSL010000238.1:0-5430 GCA_050248375.1 Hyphomicrobiales bacterium
CACCGAGCCCGGAAGCCGGGATCGGCGCCTGCGCGCGGCTGATCCGCTCGGGCCGGTATTCCGGACACGGGCTCGCCACGGCCTATAACAACCGCGGCTACTATCTGGCCGAGACCGGCGACCTGAAGGGCGCCCTGGAGGATCTCGACCGGGCCATCAAGATCTGGCCGCGCGACGCGACGTTCTTTCTGACGCGCGGCTATGTTCTCGGCGAACTGGGAGAGATCGACCGCGCCTTCACGGACACCAATCAGGCCATCAAGCTCGATCCCAAGCTGGCCCAGGCCTACGTGAACCGGAGCGCCGGATGGATCGCCAAGGGCGAGCCGGCGAAGGCGCTGGCGGATGTGGAAAAGGCATTGCGGCTGGAGCCCGGGAACATCATGGCCCTGCACTTCAAGGGACTCTCGCTCTACCATATGAGCCGGTACAAGGAAGCGGTCACAGCCTACAACGCGGCCCTCAAGGCGGATCCCAAACTCGCCCTCGCCTACGCGCACCGGGGCTACTCGCTGTTCGAGCTGGGAGAATACGAGAAGGCCGCCGCGGACTTCGAAAAGCAGATCGCGCTCGATGCCACGCTCACGAGCGGCTATATCGGCCGTGCGCTGTACTGGAAGTACAAGGATGATACCCAGCGCGCGCTTGAAGAGATCAACCACGCACTCAAGCTCGATACCCGCGATACAGATGCGCTGAACGCACGGGCCATATTGCTTGAACTCCTGGGCGAGCACGACCGGGCCATTGCCGACATCGAGGCCGCCATCCGCATCGCGCCGGAAGAGGCCAGGCTCTACCTCGTGCGAGGCAATCTGTGGCGGGAAACGGGCAACCTCGAACAGGCGCTGGCGGACCAGAACAAGGCCATCACGCTCAATAAGGATCCGAACTTTCCGGACATGAACAGCCAGCGTGGCGATACGCACCGCTATCTCGGCAACTATGACGAGGCGCTGGCCGACTACGACGAGGCACTGCGCATCCGCCCGACACTGGTGCACGCCATCGTCGGACGCGGCCTGGTGTTCGAGAAGAAGGGCGACCTCGCGGCGGCGCGCAAGGAATTCGAGCGGGCCATCGCAACGAAGGACGTGGGCACAACGGAACTCCTCTCGGCGGAAGAGCGCAAGACGGCGCAGGCGCGGCTGGCCGCGCTCGACTCCGGCGCGCCGCAGCCCGTGATTCCCCCTGCCCCGTCCAAGACCGCTTCCACGACGTCGATCCCGACGCCTCAACTCGCCCTGCCCGATGTGGACGCCAGCCAGAAGGGCGCCGGCATACGTGTCGCGCTGGTGATCGGCAACTCGGCCTACGAGAACGCGTCGCCGCTGTCCAACCCCCAGCGCGACGCCGCCGCGATCGCGGAAACCCTGCGCAAGGTCGGATTCGAGACTGTGACGCTCGCCAGCGATGCCGGCCGCGACACCCTCGTCAACGCGTTGCGCGACTTCGCCAGCGTGGCGGAGAAGGCCGACTGGGCGCTGGTCTACTACGCCGGCCACGGCATCGAGGTGAACGGAATCAATTACCTGATTCCCGTGGACGCGAAGCTGAGCGTGGACCGCGACGTGCAGTTCGAGGCCGTGCCGCTCGACCAGGTGCTGGCATCCGTGGAGCAGGCCAGAAAGCTCAAGCTCGTCATTCTGGACGCCTGCCGCGACAATCCCTTCGTACCCAAGATGCGCAAGACGCCGGCGCCGGAATCGCGCACGGCGAGCGTGTCGACCGCAGGCGGCGTCGTGGGTACGCGCTCGGTCGGGCTCGGTCTCGGACGGATCGAGGACAAGACGGCGGGTCAGGCGACCCTCGTGGTCTATTCGGCCAAGCACGGACAGGTCGCGCTCGACGGCGAAGGCGAGCACTCGCCCTTCGCCGTCGCCTTCGTGCAGCGGGTGGCGACGCCGGGGGTGGAGATCAACAAGGTGTTCCGGCTCGTGCGCGACGATGTCATGGAGGCGACGGCGGGCCGGCAGGAGCCCTATACCTACGGCTCGCTGCCGGGCAAGGAAGACTTCTTCTTCGTTTCCAGGAAATAGCGGCATCCGGCCCGGCCGGGACTCGAGCGTCTAAAGCTCCAGTTCCATGAAATCCATCAGGTCGACAACCGGAGCGGGCAGGTCGTAATAAGCCGAGATGGGCACGAAGCCGAGCCTGGAATAGAGCTTCTTCGCCTCTGGCTGCTTGAAGCCCACGTCGAGACGCATAAGCCGGTATCCCCGCTCCCGCGCGACCGCGACGATCGCCTCGCACAACCTGTAGCCCAGATGGTGGCCCCGCGCCGCGGTGGCGACGAACAGGCGTTTCATCTCGCAGACGTCTTCGCCGAGCCGGCGCATCAGAACGCATCCGGCCGGCTGGCCGTCCAGCCGCCCCAGCAGGATTTCCCCTCCGGGCGGCTCATAGCCCCTGGGAAGGTCGCGAAGCTCCTCGTACCAGGCCTCCGGGTCGAAATAGGTTTCGACCAGCCAGACGTGTTCGGAATAGCGAATGCGCATCGCATTCTCGAATTGCCGGCAAAGCCCGCGGACTGAAGAGATGTCTTCCTGGGTACGCGCAGGCGCGATCGAGATGTCCACCGAGTCTTCCCCCGTTTTTCTTCTTGTCGTTCTTGGGGCGGTTCAGCCGCCCATTTGTCTTTTTCGTACATATGGTCGGGGGAAACGGCGGCATGGTCCACCCGATACATGGTCGCATGCAGGCAGATAATCAGTAGGCGTTGTTATTTCGGAGGAGGTACCGGGTCGTAGCCTTCTCCTCCCCACGGGTGACAGCGGCAGACCCGGCGGATCGCCAGCCAGCTTCCGCGAACGGGCCCGTGCAAATCGACGGCCTCCACGGCATATTCGGAGCAGGTCGGCAGAAAGCGGCATTGCCGGCCGGCAAATGCGGAAAACGTGTAGCGGTACAGCAGGATCGGCGCCTTGACGGCGGCCTTTGCAACTTTCGCTGCGATGCTCATGCATTCCCCTCAATCAGCGACAGCAGGGCCGCGCCGACGATGAGGTCGAGATGCGCCCCGCCCGCATTCTTGAACACCGTGATCTGTCCGGGTGACGTGCGGGGCTCGCACCGGCCGCCGACCAGCTCGTACAGGTCGCCGCGAATATCCCCGACAGCGATGGCGCCCTCCTTTACAGGCTGCATGATCTCGCCCACCTGCAGAGCGGTATGGCGGTTGTCCACGAAGAGCGGGCCGGCGGTGAGCACGTCCGCATCGGCTTCGCGGGTATCCGGCGAGAAGCTGCCGACGAGATCCACATGCGTTCCAGGCCTGAGCCACTCGCCCTTCAGGAAGGGCTTCGCGGCCATGGTCGCGGTGCAGACCACATCTGCACCCCGCACCGCCGCCTCGAGATCGGTCACGGACTCCGCCGGAATGTCTTCTTCCCGCAATTCCGCCGCGAGGTCCTGCGCGCGTCCGGGAGTGCGGTTCCAGATGCGGACACGGGAAAGCGAGGGCTGTGCCGCCAGGTGCCCCCGGATCAGCCAGGGCGCCAGCCCGCCCGCGCCCGCCACGACGAGGGTGGAGGAGTCCGGCCGCGCGAGCAGCCGCGACCCGAGGCCGGAGTCGGCGGCGGTCTTCCACCAGGTCAGCTCGGTTGCCTCCAGCACGGCGCGGGGCCGCCCGTTGGTCCCGTCGAACAGCACCAGCAGGGCCTGCACGGACGGCAGGCCATGCCTGTCCGGATTGCCGGGAAAGATGGAGATCAGCTTGCTGCCGAAGGGACCGTTGCGGTTCAGCGCGGAGCGGATCAGGTAGCGCCCCTCCCGCGGCCCGATCAGCCCATCGGCGATTTCGGGGCGGGACTCGCGGTGAGCCGCCTCGAGGGCGCCGATGAGGTGGCCGAGATCGAGTACGCGCCGCATTTCCCCGCTGGTCACGAAGCGGCAGTCCCCGGGCGCGGGGGCGGTCATCTGTCCAGGCAGGGCCCGCCCGTCTTGCGGGCATTGACCCTGGCGGAAACGACGAAGGGCGGCTCGCGGTCTGCCATGAAGCGCAAATCAGGTCCCCGCGCCGGCCCTGGCCCCGCCACGGGATTCGATCTGGGCGAGCGCATCCTCGACCGCGTCGAACACAAGCAGGGTCGAGGCATGGCGGGCACGGAAGTCGCGCACGGGTTCGAGCACGGCGAGGTCGTTCCACCTGCCCCCGGGCGGAGGACCATCCTCCTTCAGCATGGCGCGCATCTGACTGCCGACCGCCCGCAGCTCTTCGGGAGTGGAGCCGATGATGTTGCGGCCCATGACGGAGGCGGCGGCCTGGCCGAGCAGACAGGCCTTCACGGTCTGGCCATAACGGGCCACGCGGCCCCCTTCGATATCGAGGTCGATGGAGACGGTACTGCCGCACAGCTTGGAGTGCGCGGTGGCCGTGGCGCCGGGATGCTCCAGCCGCTGGCCGTGAGGAATTCCGGCGGCCAGTTCCAGGATGCGGGGGCTGTAGATGTCGTCCAGCAAAGTCATTGGCAGATCACGATATTCATATATGCGGACCTTGCGGCATGCGGGAGCGCTGTATATATGCTCTCTTCGCGGGAACGGTCAGGGTTACCTCATACCCGGCCTGCGGCGAAAGGTCCATCGGGCCGCGCCCAGCATATGTCTCGTACCATAACTATGCTTGGTGAGGATTTTCGCAAGCGGTCCGGATTGGCTGTATAGTTTGGCGGAGATGCAGGGACGGACATTTCCGGCCCCCCGGCCGTTCCGCCTGAAAGGATTACCGATGGATGCCATCGTGAAGAAACTGCCCTCCTCCAGCCCGAGCCTCGGGAAGGCCCCCGAGGTGCCGCGTCCTTCGAGGGCGGAAGCCGAGGAAGCGGTGCGCACGCTGATCGCATGGGCAGGCGACGATCCCCGCCGCGAAGGCCTCAGGGACACCCCGAAACGGGTGGTCAACGCCTATCGCGAGTTCTTCAAGGGCTACGAGGAGTGCCCGATCGAGGCCCTGTCGCGGACCTTCGACGATGTCGGCGGCTATGACGACATCGTGATGCTGCGCGACATCGACGTGTATTCCCACTGCGAGCACCACATCGTCCCCTTCATCGGGCGCGCCCATGTGGCCTATCTGCCCTCGGCGCAGGTCGTGGGCATCTCCAAGCTGGCCCGCGTGGTGGAGATTTTCGCACGCCGCCTGCAGACGCAGGAGACGATGACGGCGCAGATCGCCGATTCCATCGAGCAGGTGCTGAAGCCGCGCGGGGTGGCCGTAATGATCGAGGCGGTGCACCAGTGCATGTCGCTGCGCGGCGTCAGCAAACCGAATGTCGCCACAATCACCACGCAATTCCGTGGCGCGTTCAAGGATGATCCGGCGCAGCAGCAGCGCTTCATGCTGATGGCGACGCGTTCGAACAAGTCGGCCTAGTGCCTGCGCCGCGCCCGCGGCGCCGAATGGAGTACGGGGTAAGATGAGTTTTGCCA
>JBFWSL010000239.1:0-5378 GCA_050248375.1 Hyphomicrobiales bacterium
TCGCCCCCTCTTCGCCCGCCTTCAGCTCCTTTACCGTCTTGCCGTCGCGCACCAGCGCGCGCACCTCGCCCTCCGCGCTCTCGGTCTCGTAGCCGAGAAACTCGGTGGCGCCGAGCTTCTCGCGCAGCTCGTACCAGACCTTCTCCGTCGCCGCCTCGCCCGAGCCGGACCACGCCTTGCGCGCTTCCTCGCGCTGCTTCTCCATGGCCCTGGCGAAGGCCTCGGTATCCACCGTGATGCCGCGCGGCTTCAGCGCGTCCTGGGTCAGGTCGAGCGGGAAGCCGTAGGTGTCGTACAGCTTGAACGCCACCTCGCCCTGGAACACGTCGCCTGTCTTCAGGGAACCCGAGGCCTCGTCCAGAAGCTGGATGCCGCGCTCCAGCGTGCGGCGGAAGCGCGTCTCCTCCAGCTTCAGCGTCTCGGTGACCAGCGGCTGGGCGCGCACCAGCTCGGGATAGGCCTGGCCCATCTCGCGGATCAGCACCGGCACCAGCCTGAACATCAGCGGGTCGCGCGCGCCCAGCAGATGCGCATGGCGCATGGCGCGGCGCATGATCCGGCGCAGCACATAGCCCCGGCCCTCGTTGGAGGGCAGCACGCCGTCCGCGATCAGGAAGGAGGACGCGCGCAGATGGTCCGCGATGACCCGGTGGCTCGCCTTGGCCTTGCCCTCCGCCGACACGTCGGTCTGCTCCACCGACGCCTCGATCAGCGCCCGGAACAGGTCGGTCTCGTAGTTGTCGTGCGTGCCCTGCATGACCGCCGAAATGCGCTCCAGCCCCATGCCGGTGTCGATCGACGGCTTGGGCAGTTCGATGCGCTCGTCCGGCGTCACCTGCTCGAACTGCATGAAGACGAGGTTCCAGATCTCGATGAAGCGGTCGCCGTCCTGGTCCGGGCTTCCCGGCGGTCCGCCGGGAATGTGGTCGCCATGGTCGAAGAAAATTTCCGAGCAGGGACCGCAGGGTCCGGTGTCGCCCATGGCCCAGAAATTGTCCGAGGTCGGGATGCGGATGATCTTGCTGTCCGGAAAGCCGGTGATCTTCTTCCAGATGTCGAAGGCCTGGTCGTCCTCCGAATACACCGTCACCAGCAGGCGCTTGGCCTCCAGCCCGTATTCTTTGGTGACCAGGTTCCAGGCCAGCTCGATGGCCAGCTCCTTGAAGTAGTCGCCGAAGGAGAAATTCCCCAGCATCTCGAAGAAGGTGTGGTGACGCGCCGTATAGCCGACGTTGTCCAGGTCGTTGTGCTTGCCGCCCGCGCGCACGCATTTCTGCGCCGTGGTGGCGCGCTTGTAGGGCCGCTTCTCCTGGCCGGTGAACACATTCTTGAACTGCACCATGCCCGCATTGGTGAACATCAGCGTCGGGTCGTTGCGCGGCACCAGCGGGCTCGACGGCACGATTTCGTGGCCGTTCTTGGCGAAGAAGTCGAGGAATGCGGTACGGATTTCGTTGACGCCGGTCATGCTGAGCCTTGTTCGCGAGGGGCGATCGCTTGGCGCCAGGACGGCGCGGCCCCGATTTGCGCTTGAGTATTAAGGGGGCGGCTTCCCCCTGTCCAGCGGCCCAGCCCTGCCCCCGGCCTGGCCCAGCCCAGACCCGGCCCGGAAGCCCCTCGGGGTGCCTCCCGCCTCCGCTCCGCCACCCCGCAAAGCAAAGGGGCCGGACGCGAGTGGCGCCCGGCCCCCTCCATCAGGAGGATCGAACCGTGATGGAATGGCCTGCCGCGGGTGGAAGAAGACACCCGGGCAGGCGGAAACCCGTGTCAGGCGCTCTTGCGCCCCTTCTTGCCGCGGCCGGAACTGATCGAGGCCACGTTGCTGGCCTCGCCGGCTTCCGCGTCGGCGGCGCTGTCGTCGGGTGCCGGGCCATCCGGCCCGTCGGGCTCCGCGCCGTCGCCTTCGTCCGTCTCGTCCGCGCCTTCCAGGATCTGCCCGGCGATCAGCCCGGCATTCTGGCGGATGGCCTTCTCGATGGACTCCGCCATCGCCGGATTCTCCTTCAGGAAGGTCTTGGCGTTCTCCCGGCCCTGGCCGATGCGCTGGCTGTCATAGGAGAACCAGGAGCCCGACTTCTCCACGATGCCGGCCTTGACGCCCAGGTCGATCAGCTCTCCGGTCTTGGAGATGCCCTCGCCATACATGATGTCGAACTCGATCTGCTTGAAGGGCGGCGCCACCTTGTTCTTGACCACCTTGACGCGGGTCTGGTTGCCGACCACCTCGTCGCGGTCCTTGATGGCGCCGATGCGGCGGATGTCGAGGCGCACCGAGGCGTAGAACTTGAGGGCGTTGCCGCCGGTGGTGGTTTCCGGCGAGCCGAACATGACGCCGATCTTCATGCGGATCTGGTTGATGAAGATGACCATGGTCCGCGACTTGGAGATGGAGGCGGTGAGCTTCCGCAGCGCCTGGCTCATCAGCCGCGCCTGCAGGCCGGGCAGCGAATCGCCCATCTCCCCTTCCAGCTCGGCCCGCGGCGTCAGCGCCGCCACCGAGTCGATGACCAGCACGTCGATGGCGCCGGAGCGCACCAGCGTGTCGGCGATCTCCAGCGCCTGCTCGCCGGTGTCCGGCTGGGAGATGAGGAGATCCTCGATCTTGACCCCGAGCTTGCGCGCGTAGACGGGATCGAGCGCGTGCTCGGCGTCCACGAAGCCGCACACGCCGCCCTTCTTCTGGGCTTCCGCGACCGTGTGCAGCGCCAGCGTGGTCTTGCCGGAGGATTCCGGCCCGTAGATCTCGATGACGCGGCCCCTCGGCAGGCCGCCGATCCCGAGCGCGATGTCGAGCCCCAGCGAGCCCGTGGGGATGGCCTCCACCTCCACGGCCTTCTCGCCCTGCCCCAGCCGCATGATCGAGCCCTTGCCGAAGGCGCGTTCGATCTGGGCCAGCGCCGCTGACAGCGCCTTTTCCTTGTCCATACCCTCTCCTTCAACCAGGCGCAGTGCGGCTTCCGACATGATTTTCTCCCTTATTTCATACCCTCTGGCGGGTGGCAACGAAGGCTCAATGTACACGATTTGTTCCATTTGACAAGCCAGCCCTTAACAAACTGATAAAATGTGGAAATCAGGGGCGTGTTCGCGAATTGTCCAACGCGGAAACATCCGCGCGGAGCGGAGCCTGCGGGCCTTGTCCGGGAGGGGGCGATTCTGCCCTAAGTGCGCGCAGCGGCAGGCGGAATTCCAGCCATGCACAGGCCGGAGCCAGGAACCCGTAGAGGCGCCGCCACCGGGCCTGTTCCAGCGGTTCGTGCCGCCGCTTCACGCATCTCCGAGATTGCGGCGAGGCCGCATGGATTGCCGGGTCAGGCCCGGCAATGACGAAGTGCGTTCCCCGGATGCGGCGCAGCGTGCAACGGTGCGCCGCTGATCCGGGGCCCCGGAAGGAAACGGGTCCCGGTTCTGCGGCGCATCACTTCGTGCCGCGCCCGGGACACAGGGAGCATCAGCGCGCCCGGCGCACCAGCCGCCCCCTCAAACCTCCCCCGAATACCCGAACCGCTCGATATAGCCCCGCCAGCGCCGCGCGATCTCGGCGCGCGTGGCCTCGTCCACGTCGAACACGTTGCCCTTATACTCCCCCTGCCCCGCCAGATAGCGGTCCACATGCGGCTCGGCCTTGTCGAAGCCGCCAAGCTCCAGCCGCGCGTAGACATCCTTCAGCACGGCCTTCGGGTCGGCGGCCAGGTCCTCATAGGCGATCTCCACCAGCCGCCCTGGCGGGATCAGCTCCCGGTCGCGCTCATAGGCGCGGTAGACCCGCTCGAAGGTAGAGAACACGAACTCGTCGATCCAGGGATCGTCCCCGGCCGGGTTGTGCAGGCCCTGCACCGAGTCGAGCGCCTTCCACAGCTTGCGGGTGGAGGGATGGATGGCGAGGGGGTTGCGCGAGATGTGCACGAAGCGCGCGTCCGGGAACAGCTTCAGCAGCGTGGCGACGCGCGCCGTATGCGCCGGCGATTTCAGCACCAGCCGCTTGCACTGCCGGAAGGACAGCCGCCGGATGAACCACAGGAAGCCTTCCTCCCAGCGCGCCTTCTCGTCCGGCGTCGCGCCGTCGAAGTCGAGATACTTCATGTCCCGCGGACCGTGCCGCGGCCAGGCCAGCGTCACGTAATGGGTGCCGAGCCCGAGATTGGCGAAGGCGAACTCGTCCTCCTGCGGCCGGTCCACCCCCACCTCCACGTTGTCCATGGGCCGCTTCCTCGGCAGGAACACGTTGAACCAGCGGCGCACCGCCCCCCCCGTCAGCAGGAAGTGGCCGGGGAAGAAGCACTGGTAGGTGGTGGGATAGCCATGCGCGGGGTCGCAGGCGAGCAGGTCGTGCAGCAACGTGGTGCCCGAGCGCCAGTGGCCGAGCACGAAGACAGGCGCGGGCGAGATCTCGTGCCGCGCGGCGCGGCGGCCGTATATGGCTTCCGACAGGTAATGGAGCACCGTGTTGACCGGCGCCCACAGGGTCACGGTGAGAATGTTGGGCAGGCAGTTCAGCGTGACGTCGAAGCGCCCGCGCATGAGCAGCCGCGCCCAGGTGCCGATGCCCATGCCATGCCAGAAATACAGCAGCCAGCCGCCTTCCCGGTACACCTTGAAGGGGCCGGCGCGCTTCTTTTTCTTATTTTTTTCCGGTCCCTTGGCGGCTTTTCCGGAATCGGTCTGTGAGGCGTGTGTCACCGGGCGCTCGGGGCTCGCGTCTTGGGGCTCTGCCTGTGCCCTTTAGACCGGAATTGGGTCGCTTGGGAACCCTCCGGCCGGCAGGGCCGTGATCTGGTGGATGGAGGCTGCCCGTCCCATCCCCCTTGAGCGGGAGGGTAAAGGGGACAGTTTACTCGGAAAGCCGGTGGTGTGAGGGGTCGATGGCAGACGAGCGGACGGCATCTATCTCCATGCGCGGATAGAAAAAATCAAGATGATCCGCACACATGCACTTTGGGGGATTTCAGGATAATTTGTCCTGTATTTTACAGGCCATACTATTGTCATAAAAATCTCGCCAAATGTCAGTATTGGTCAGAAGGGAATTATCGCTTAGGGCCGCGGATTAATGATGTAGTCCAAACTTTGACCGCCAATACCAGTGGTTCTGCGCGTCGAAGATTGGCGGCTTGGCGGGCGAGATTGATCCTCTCGGCAAGTACCGGTGGTGGGGCTTGAGGAGGAGATGCGGCAGGTGAGCGTGGGGAAAGCTAGAATAAAATCCAAAAATGGACCGAAGCGGCTACGCACTTGGCACCTCGTAAGTGCTCTAGGTCGTGTGGACAGTTATCTGATCCATAGTACGATAGCTGCGATGGTGACGACGGCGAGATAGTTTCTGGCGGTTTTCTCGAAGCGGGTGGCCACCCTTCGGAACTGCTTGAGCTTTGAGAAGC
>JBFWSL010000240.1:0-5368 GCA_050248375.1 Hyphomicrobiales bacterium
GATCTGCTTCAGAGCCCGGGCAACAATCCCAAGCTGAACATCAACATCAACGTGCAGGTGGCGCGCCAGTCGGACGACGTCTATGAGGTGGCCTTGCTGTTCGAGGGCAAGACCAACAACGACGACGGCGTGATCTATAACGTCGAACTGGTCTACGGGACGGTTTTCCGCCTCCAGGGCATCTCGGAGGCCGACACCCAGAAGGTGCTGTTCGTGGATTGTCCGTCCCTGATGTTCCCCTATCTGCGCCGGGTCGTTTCCGACATCACCCAGGATGGCGGCTTCCCGCCGCTCTACCTGGACCCGATCGATTTCGGACGTCTCTACGTGCAGAACATGGACCGTATCCGCAGCGGCAAGCCATCGGCGGCGAACTAGGGCCTGATCCGGAAAGGTGGATACCACCTTTCCGATAAGATCATGCTCAAGCTATTGATCTGGCGCATCATCTTACCGGCCAAGCGATTCCACCTGGCCGGATGATGCGCTAGGGTTCTTTCACCTCAAGTTCGGCTTCCGCGTGAACCAGCCAGATCGCCTGGCTGCCCAGCCCCGCGATGAAGGCCTTGTGCGCCTCGACCTCCACGGACGTTATCCGGGGGGCCAGCGGCGAAGGCCTCTGCGCGGCGCTCTGTCTCGCGGCGGCCTGCGCCACCGCGAGCGTCTCATGGGCGGAAAGCTCGAGCCGCGCCTGATGTCCGCCGATCAGCTCGATATAGACCTCCGCCAGCAACTCGGCATCGAGCAGCGCCCCGTGCTTCCTGCGCGCCGAGGAATCCACCTGGTAGCGGCGGCACAGGGCATCCAGACTGTTCTGCGCCCCGGGATGTTTCCGCCTCGCCAGCGCCAGCGTGTCCACCACCCTTTCGAACCCGACCGGGGCCAGCTCGCAGCGGGCCAGTTCGGAATTGATAAAGCCGATGTCGAAGCTGGCGTTATGGATCACCAGCCTGGCGTCTTCGATGAAGTCCACGAAGTCCTTCGCCACCGCGGCGAACAGCGGCTTGTCCTTCAGGAACTCCGATGACAGCCCATGCACCTTGAAAGCCGCCTCGGGCATGTCGCGCTCGGGATTGAGATATTGGTGCCACACCCGTCCGGTGGGAATGTGGTTGACCAGCTCCACGCAGCCGACCTCGACGATCCGGTCGCCGGTCGCCGGGTCGAGACCCGTTGTCTCCGTATCAAGAACGATTTCCCGCACCCGCTCCTCCGCCCGTCGCGGCCCCGGCCCGCGCCCACTGCGCGATCGCCCCGGGCTTCACCTTGAGGCAGGCTTCTGCGATTCTATCCACCTGCGCCAGCATGGCCTCCATGGGCAGCGAACTGTCCACAAGGAAATCGGCGCGGGCTTTCTTTTCCCTGTCCGGAAGCTGATTGGCGAGGATGGCGTCAAGCTTCTCGTCGGTCATGCCCGGGCGCTCCAGCACCCGCTGGCGCTGCACGCGCGCCGGCGCGCTGACCACCACCGTGACGTCGCACAGCTCGCCCCGCCCGGTCTCGAACAGCAGCGGGATCTCAAGCACCGCGGCGCGGGCTCCCGCGCCCTGCTGCTCCAGCAGGAAGGCGCGCTCGGACTCCCGCACCAGGGGATGCACGATGGCTTCCAACCGACGGAATTTCTCCATGTCGCCGCCGAGCGCGCCGGCCAGCCTCGCACGGTCCACACCGCTTGCCCCGGTGGTGCCGGGAAAAGCCTCCTCGATCAGGGGAACCGCCGGCCCGGCATAGAGCCGGTGCACTTCCGCGTCGGCATCGAAGACCGGGAAGCCCAGCTCGCGGAAACGGCGCGCGACCGTGGACTTGCCCATGCCGATGGAGCCGGTGAGGCCGATGACGATCATCGCGCCCCTTCGATGTCCGCAGCGGCCAGCGCGCGCAATTCCGCCGTGACCTCGGGCCGCCGGCCGAACCACTTCTCGAATCCCGGCACCGCCTGGTGCAGCAGCATGCCAAGTCCGTCCACGGTCTTCAGTCCGCGCCGGCGCGCCTGCGCCAGCAGGCCGGTCTCCAGCGGCACGTAGACGATATCCGCCACCGTGGCGTCCTCGGGCAGGCGGCCCAGATCGAGATCGAGGGGCCCGTGGCCCGCCATGCCGAGCGATGTGGTGTTCACCGCCAGGCCACAATCGGACAGGGCGTGGACCCGGTCACCCCAGTCGGCGACGGCAACGCTGGCGCCGAAGAACCCCGCCAGCGCCTCGGCGCGGCTCCGTGTGCGGTTGACCAGGCGCAGTTCCCGCACTCCGGCTTCAAGGAGGCCGAACACGATGGCGCGTGCCGCCCCGCCCGCGCCGATCACCGTCACCGGACGGCCGTGCCGGTTCCATGCCGGCGAGGACGCTTCGAGATGGTTCATGAAGCCTTCGGTGTCCGTATTCGTGGCCCAGAGCATGTCCTTCTCCAGCCAGAGCGTGTTCGCCGCCTGCACCGCATCCGCGGCGGCAAGCCGTTTAACCGCCGTCCGGTACGCGGCCTCCTTGTGGGGCACCGTGACGTTGCATCCCGCGAATCCGCCTTTGGCCAGATCCGACAGGAAGGCTTCCACTTCCTCCGGTTTGACCGCGATCCTGGTATAGCTGCCGGCGATGCCGTAATGCCTCAGCCAATAGCCGTGGATGAGCGGGGAACGGGAATGCCCGATGGGCCAGCCGATGACGCAAGCCCTGGGCGCGCCCAAGGGCGCGGTCACGCCAGCGCCCCTTCCTGGCGCAGCCGTTCCAGCAGAGGCAGCAGCGGTAGGCCGAGGATGGTGAAATAGTCGCCCTCGATGCGCTCGAACAGGTTGGCGCCCAGCCCTTCGAGCTGATAGGCGCCCACGGAGGTGAGAACCTGCTCGCCCGCCGAAGCGAGATACTGCCCGATCTCCTTGGGAGAGATCGCACGCATGGTCAGGGAAGCCACGTGCACCTCCGACCAGCCGGACTGGCCGCCGCGGGCGATGGCAACCGCGCAATGCAGCTTGTGGGTCTTTCCCGAAAGCGACAACAGCGTCTTGCGGGCCGCTTCCATGGTGGCCGGCTTCTCGAACAGCCGATCGCCCAGCGCCAGCACCTGGTCGGAACCGATGACCAGCGCCTGGGGATGCTGTGCGCTCACCTGCTCCGCCTTGGCGCGCGCGAGCACTTCCGCCACGTCGTCCGGCCCGAGCGCGCCATCGCGGCGCATGGCTTCGCGCGCCGCCCGCTCGTCCAGATCGGAAGGCTGTATCGTGAAGGTGAGCCCCGCGCCTTTCAGCAACGCGGCACGGCTCGGACTGCCGGAGGCGAGCACCAGGTCCTCTCGCATCTCGGGGTACATCAGAAGTTTCCTTCTCCGGCTTCTTCCATGGCCGCCTTGCGCTCCTGGTAGAGCTGCAGGATCGCCGCCGCCGTTTCCTCGATCGAACGCCGGCTGACGTCGATTACCGGCCAGCGGTGCCGCGCGCACAGCTTGCGCGTGAAGGCGATCTCCGATTCGATCACGTCCTTGTCCACATAGTCCTTCAGGTCCCGGTCCGCCAGCGCCATCACGCGGTTCCGCCGGACCTGGGAGATGCGTTCGGGACTGGCGATCAGGCCGACGACGAAGGGTCCGCTGATGGCATCGACCTGCGGGGGCAGCGGCAGGCTGGGGACAAGCGGGATATTCGCCGTCTTGTAGCCGCGCTGGGCCAGATAGATGCTGGTCGGCGTCTTCGATGTCCGGCTGATGCCCACCAGAACGAGATCGGCTTCGCTGACGGAGTCGAGATGCTGGCCGTCGTCATGCAGCATGGTGAAGTTGAGTGCATCTATGCGCCGGAAGTATTCCGCGTCGAGCACATGCTGGCCGCCGATGGTCGGCCTGGACGGCGGGCCCAGATAGGCCTCGAATACCTTCATGATATGGGCAAGGACGGGAACGCACGGAACATTGAGGGCGGAGCAGCGCGCTTCCAGATCGGCGGCCAGGTCCGCGTTGACCAGCGTATAGAGGACGATGCCGGGCGCCGCCTCGATTTCCTGCATCACGCGCTCGAGCTGCTTCCTGCTCCGCATCAGGGCGTGCACATGCTCGATGGCGCGGATTCCCGAGTACTGGACCGCCGCGGCCTTGGCCAGGGCATTGAGGGTTTCACCGGTCGCATCGGAGATCAGATGCAGGTGGAAAAACCTGGGTAACGTCTCGCCCACCTGTGGGAATCTCCCTCATGACTCGGGTGCCCGCACCGGCCCCGCGAACTTGTTCGCCGCTGTTGTGAACTTATCCAGTGCCGGGCTCACCGTTTGGCATGCCCGGATAACTTCAGGGATGGTTTGTCAACGCGGGCGATCTTCCTGCCTTTTGCGGCGGTAATCCAGATGCTGTCAACAGCCGCAAGGCAACTTGCCCAACCGGGCCGGAGCCCGCGCCGATCCCCAATCGGCGGCCTTTTCGCGCCCTTTTCTGGCCCGCCGCCACATTTTACCTCGCCGGCATGCGTTCCCTGCCGGCTAACCGCGAAACAAGCTGTGGGTTCGCTGGCGCCAACGCGCAATCTCCATTATCCAGCCCCTAACAGCAAAATAAGAAATCTAGGATTCTAGACTCTTATTTGATTTCTTTAGGCCCCGCAAAATTGTGCACGACGAGGGACAAACGATGCCCGGATTGATCGGTTCCCTCCAGGGGCACACCGGATCGCCTCCTCCGATCTGGCTCATGCGCCAGGCCGGACGCTATCTGCCGGAGTACCGGGAAATACGGTCCAGGGCGGGAGGATTTCTCGAGCTGTGCTACACGCCCGAGCTCGCGTGCGAGGTGACGCTCCAGCCTATCCGCCGCTTTGGCTTCGACGCGGCCATCCTGTTCTCCGACATCCTCGTCGTGCCCGACGCGCTTGGACAGAAGGTGGCTTTCCAGGAGGGCGAGGGTCCCGTGCTGGAGGCTCTTGCCGACGGCAGGGCCATCGCTGCCCTGACGCCTGACAGCGCGCTGGAGCACCTGACACCCGTTTTCGAGGCGGTGGAACGCATTCGCGCGAAACTGCCGAAGCAGACCGATCTCATCGGCTTTTGCGGCGCGCCCTGGACGGTGGCCACCTACATGATAGGTGGCCGGGGATCGGCCGACCAGGCGGCCGCGCGTCTGTTCGCCTATCGGCACAGGCAGGACTTCGCCAGGCTGATGGAGATGCTGGTGGAGGTGTCGTCGCGCTATCTGCTGCGGCAGGTGCGGGCAGGGGCCCAGGCCCTCCAGATCTTCGATAGCTGGGCGGGCACCCTGCCCGAGGACGAGTTCGCGCGCTGGTGCGTGGAGCCTGTGCGGGAGATTGTGGCGAAGGTGAAGGCGCAAGCGCCGCGCGTGCCCGTCATAGCCTTTCCGCGCGGGGCGGGACCGCGCTACGTAGGATACGCCGGCGCCACCG
>JBFWSL010000241.1:0-5331 GCA_050248375.1 Hyphomicrobiales bacterium
GACGTGTGCTCTTCCGATCTCGGGCGCTCAGGGCCATGGCAGATTCGCCAGTCTCGATGACGATCGCATCGCTGGCACTCTCGCCAAGGGGTTGATGATTCTCGACAGCTTCGGTCCCGATGACGAATTTCTGGGCAATCAGGACATCTGCCGGCGCACCGGGCTGTCCGGGCCGACAGTTTCGCGGCTGGTCTACACGCTGACGGCCTTCGGCTACCTGGAATCCGTTCCACGACTGCGGAAGTTCCGGCTCGGCAACGCACCGCTCGCGCTGGCGAAAACCAAGATGTCGCGCGTCCATTTTCACACGCTCGCGCGTCCCCTCATGCAGGAGGTAGTGGACTCCGTTGGCGGCGTGTTGCTTCTCGGCGGCAGTGCCGGCGACGATATGGTTTGCCTCGAGGTGTTGCGCAGCAGCGACGCTGTCACCATCAGCGTCGAGGTAGGCACGCGCGTGCCCATGGCCACCTCCGCCTTCGGGCGTGCCTATCTCGCCGCGCTCGATCCAAAGGCGCAAGCGGAGGCTTTTCGTCGTCTGGAGATAGCGCACGGGGCGGACTGGAAAGAGCTCGAGCGCGGTATCATGGAAGCCGCGCGTCAGATCGACCGTCTCGGGTTCTGCGTTTCTCAGGGGCTGTGGAAGCGGGACGTAAGCGCCGTCGGTGTTCCCTTCAGGGACGTCCGCACCGGCTCCATTTTCTCGTTCAGCTGCGGGGCGCCGCAGTTTCTCATGTCATCCCGTGTGCTTCGGTCGAAAACCGGTCCGGCGCTCGTCCGAATGGTCGAAACGCTGGCGCGACAGTACATGCCGGTATAGCGCCAGCGAGGAGGCCGCCTTTCAGCATGGAATTGGGGCTACGAGGAAGGATTGTCGCCATCACGGGGGCGGGTAGCGGGATCGGTGAGGAAATGGCCCGCGCCTTCGCCGAGGAAGGTGCGCATCCCGTTCTGCTCGACATCGACGAGGCGGCGGTGGCCGGGGCCGCGGAGAAGATTCGCGCCCGCGATAGGGAATGCACCGCGCTGGGGCTGGATGTCACCGATATCGAGGCGGTCGAAGGCAGGTTCGCGGATCTGCGCGCGGAGCATGGACGCATTGACGTGCTGGTGAACAACGCCGGTTTCCCGCGCGACGCGTTTCTGACGAAGATGTCGGTCGAGGCCTGGAGCAGCGTCTTGGATGTCGTGCTCAATGGCGCCTTCAACTGCACGCGTAGCGTCCTGCCGGTCATGATGGATGCAAAGCACGGACGGATCATAAACATCTCCTCGCGTGCCCATCTCGGGAATCCGGGACAGGCAAACTACTCGGCCGCCAAGGCCGGGCTTATCGGCTTCACGCGTGCCATCGCCCTCGAATGCGGCAAGTTCGATATCACCTGTAATGCTATTGCGCCGGGATTGGTGGCAACCCCGTTGATCACCGGCCGCGATGACTACGAGGAATTATCCAGGCGCTTCGCCGCGAATACGCCGATCCGCAGGGTAGGCGAGCCACGTGACATCGCTTCGGCCGCGCTTTTCCTGGCATCCGATCTCGCCGGATACATCACGGGCGAGACATTGCACGTCACGGGAGGACGCTATGGTTGAGAGACGAAGCGTATCCCTGGATATGGAGGTGGTGTCCGAGCCGCGCGAGGTGGAGATCCCCGGGCTCGAATTGCCGACGCTCTCCTACGACGACCTCGCGGTCGGTGCGCGTTTCAGGTCCACCGGGCGAACCATAACCGAAGGCGACGTGACCGCCTTCGCGGGGTTGTCCGGCGACTACAACCTGCTGCATACGGACGCCGAATACTGCCGGAACACGAGCTTCGGCCAGCGGATCGCGCATGGATTGCTCGTGCTCTCGGTTACCTCCGGCCTGACCGCGCGACTCAGCCTCATGAAGGCCATGGAGCCGTCGATCCTCGGCCTGGTCGATCTCCAATGCTCCTGGACGCATCCAACATTCATCGGCGACACGATTCACGTGATCGCCACCATAACCGAGCTCACGCCCAGCCGGAGGCCGGACCGCGGCATCGTTGTTCTTGATCGCGCGGCGGTCAATCAACGTGGCGAGGAGGTCATGAACAGCCGCTGGAAGCTGCTTGTCAGGCGGCGCCAGGAAGCTGGGGCGGCCAAGTAGGGATAGCCGCCCGCAGAAGGCGGCAAGGCGGCGAAATGCCGAAACGTCGCGCGGACCTTTCGACGAAAGCAATCCGCGGGGAGGACAAAGTGAGGAGAATCCTCAGCGGTATTCCCGAGCGCGTCTTCGGCGCGCTGGCCTTTGCGTTCGTCGTCTTCCAGGTCCTGACTGCGGCCGTTCCCCTGTCGAGCATGGAGCAGCGGGCTATCCATGTCGGCTTCGCCGTAGTGCTGCTCCTGATGACGGTTCGGATGCGGCGGGACGAGGGAGGTTACGCGCTCTATATCGACATGCTCGTCGGCGCCGTAGCGGTGGCGGCAGCGCTCAACATGTATCTGCGATACGAATGGTTCCTGGAGGAGCCGGGAAGCTCGGAATGGTGGGACCTGTTCCTGGGCGGGGCGCTGTTCCTGATTGTCATCGAGATGTGCCGGCGCACCCATTCGTGGATCCTGATCGTCCTCATGCTGGCGCTCCTGGCCTATGCGATGCTCGGCCAGCATATTTCCGGCAGCTTTGGCCATCGCGGTTTCGGCATGTCGTCGATCCTGCAGCAGATGTACCAGACGACGCGCGGCATCTGGGGGTCCATCACCAGCGTGTCCGCGACGACCCTGGCGATTTTCATTATTTACGGCACCTACATCAATGCCACCGGGGCGGGCAACCTGTTCATGAAGGTCGCCTGCAAGGTGGCGGGACGGCTGCGGGGCGGGCCAGCCCTGGTCTCGGTGGTTTCAAGCAGTCTCGTTGGGACCATCTCGGGAAGCGCGATGGCGAACGTGGTCATCACGGGCACCTTCACCATCCCCACCATGAAGCGGCTGGGATACCGACCCGCCTTCGCCGGCGCGGTGGAGTCCGTGGCTTCGACAGGTGGACAGATCATGCCGCCGATAATGGGCGCGGGCGCGTTCCTGATGGCCGAACTGCTGAGCGTCGGATACAACAAGATCGTTGCGGCCGCACTCCTTCCCGCGCTCGCCTATTATGGCATGTGCGCCTCCGCCGTGCTGTTCCGCGCGGTGAAGCACAATCTCAAGCCTGTGCCGAAGGCGGAAATTCCCGCTTGGAGCGAAATACTTGTCTGGGGTCAGTTGATTCCGTTCGTCGGCTCCGTCGCCACGCTCATCGTCATGTTCTCGGTGGGGTTCAGCACGGACCTGGCGGGTTTCGCGGCTTGGGGCTCGCTGGTGCTGATTTATCTCGTGCAGGATCTGAAACCTTCCGCCTTGCTGAGTCGCGCCGTTCATCTCGTCCAGTCCACGCGCGAGGCCGCCGTCGCGATCACGAGCATTGTCCCGATCATCCTCGCCGCCGGCATCATCCTCGGCCTGATGAACCAGACCGGACTGCCGATCAAGATTAGCGAGCAAATCGGCGTCTTCGCTGAGCAATCCATTTGGATGGGCATGGCGGTTGCGGCCGTGATCACGCTCATCCTGGGTATGGGGCTGCCGACAGCGGGAGCATATCTTTTGGCCGCCACGGTCATCGCACCTTCAATCGTCAATGTCGGCTTCGACCCGGTCGCGGCGCATCTGTACGTGTTCTATTTCGCAATCCTCTCCGCGATCACCCCGCCGGTATGCGTCGCCATCTTCGCTAGCCTGCCGATCTCCAAGGCCGGAAGCTGGGAAACGGTCAAGGAGGCGCTGTTGCTGGTGCCGCTCGCCTATTTCCTGCCGGTGTTCTTTCTATTCGCCCCCGGTTTCCTCATGCGCGGCACTGTGACCGAGGTGTTGCTGACCGGGATTCCCATCATCGCGGGTTGTGCGGCGGTCACAGGCGCATTGCAATCGGGGAGGGATCACCATGCGATTGGCTCTCCATGCATGCTGATGCTGTGCGCCGGCGGACTGTTGATGCTCACCGCGGGCGTCGCCCCGGGCAAGCAGCTCATGCTTCTGGTCCCCGGTGTCGTATTGACGGTTGCCGGTTTTGCGATGTGGAAGTGGCTGGACCGCAAGCAAGCGCCGCGGGATGCGCTAACGCTCCAGGCTCAGGATCAGAGGTAGGGCATGTCTTTCGCGACGATTGAAACGAAGGTGCAGGGGGCAACGGGCTGGATTCGGCTCAATCGGCCTCAGGTGCGAAATGCGCTCAGCGCGCAATGTTTCGCCGAGCTTGACGAGGCGCTCGTGCTGTTCGGCGACAATAAAGAGGTGCGCAGTGTCGTGTTGATCGGCAATGGGGGCAACTTTTCCAGCGGCCGCGATTTCAAGGATCGGGATGTCCCACCGGATTTCGAGGAGCGCCGGGCCCGGACATTCACCAATCTCGAGACCTTCCCGAAACCGACCATTGCTGCCGTGGCGGGCTATGCCATCACCGGCGGCATGACGCTTGCCTTGGCCTGCGATCTGATCCTCGCGGCAAGCAACGCCGTATTTCAGGACACCCATGCCAGGCTCGGGGCCCTGACGCTGCGCGCGAGCCGTGTCTACGAAGTGCTTGGACCCTTGAAGGCGCGGGAGCTGCTGTTCACATGCCGGCGGGTGGACGCGCATGATGCGCTGGACATGGGGCTGGTCAACCGTGTGGTCGACCCGGATGAACTCGAGAGTTCCGCGGCGGAACTCGCTGCGGAGATAAACTCCCATGACCCGCAGGTCGTCGCTGGCATCAAGCGCGTGATTAACAAGGTGCTGCGGGAGGACCAGTTCCGGTTGCTCGAACTGGAGGAGCTCGAGAAGCGCCGCTTCAACGATCTTAAATCCGAGCGCAGCGCCATGGATAAGGGTCTCGAGCTGATCGCCAAACCAAAGGAACAGGCATGAGTTACGTCGTCACGGACGCGTGCATCAAGTGCAAGTACATGGATTGCGTGGAGGTGTGTCCGGTCGATTGCTTCTACGAGGGCGAGACGATGCTCGTCATCAATCCGGCCGAGTGCATCGACTGTGCCGCATGCGTCGTCGAATGCCCGCCTGAGGCGATCGTGCCCGACTCCCATTCCGGAGCGGAGCGCTGGCTGGATCTGAATATGGAGTTTTCGGCGAAGTGGCCAAACATCACCGAGAAGGGGCAACCGCCCCCGGACAGCAAAAGGTACGAAGGGGAGCCCGGCAAGTTCGAGAAATACTTCTCGCCCTCTCCCGGGGCGGGATCGTAGGCCGGAAAGGTGTTGAAGGTGAAGGATTTCAAGGAGATTGCCGCGGGCCTGCGCTTTCCGGAAGGCCCCGTGGCCCTGCCTG
>JBFWSL010000242.1:0-5320 GCA_050248375.1 Hyphomicrobiales bacterium
CGTATCTCTCCGGCAAGGGACGGGCGGCGCCGGAAGCGGTGCCGCCCGGCACCGAGTATACCTGTCCGATGCACCCGGAGATCGTGCAGATCGGTCCCGGCACCTGCCCCAAATGCGGCATGGCGCTGGAGCCCATGGGCATTCCCGCGGGCGACGAAGGACCCAACCCGGAACTGGTCGACTTCACGCGGCGGCTGTGGGTCGCCGCGCCGCTGACGCTGCTCGTCCTGCTGCTCGCCATGGGCCCGATGATCGGCCTGCCGGTGCATACATGGATCGGCGCCAAACAGGCGAACTGGGCGGAACTGGTGCTGGCCACTCCGGTGGTGCTGTGGGCGGGCTGGCCCTTCTTCGAGCGCTGCTGGGCGTCCTTCGTCAACCGCCATCCCAACATGTGGACGCTGATCGGCATCGGTGTCGGCGCGGCGTATCTCTACAGCGTCGTCGCCACGCTGGCGCCCGGTGTATTCCCGGAAGCGTTCGTGGGACATGGCGGGCGCGTCGGCGTCTATTTCGAGGCCGCGGCGACGATCATCGTGCTGGTGCTGCTCGGGCAGGTGCTGGAGCTGAAGGCGCGGGAGCGCACCGGCGGCGCGATCCGCGCGCTGCTCGACCTCGCCCCCAAGACCGCGCGGCGCATCGACGGCGAAGGCAACGAGGAGGACGTGCCGCTGGACGACGTGCGGCTTGGCGACCGGTTGCGCGTGCGGCCGGGGGAAGCCGTGCCGGTGGACGGCGAGGTGGCGGAAGGCCGCTCGTCGGTGGACGAATCCATGCTCACGGGCGAACCGATCCCTGTCGAAAAGGCGGAGGGCGACGCCGTCACCGGCGGCACGCTCAACAAATCCGGCAGCTTCGTCATGCTGGCCCGGCGTGTGGGATCGGAGACGATGCTGTCGCAGATCGTCAACCTGGTGGCCGAGGCGCAACGCAGCCGCGCGCCGGTGCAGAAGCTCGCCGACACGGTGGCGGGATATTTCGTGCCGGCCGTTGTCGCCGCCGCCATCGCCGCCTTCGCCGCCTGGTCCATATGGGGCCCCGCGCCGTCGATGGCCTATGGTTTCATCGCCGCGGTCTCGGTGCTGATCATCGCCTGTCCCTGCGCGCTCGGCCTCGCCACGCCCATGTCGATCATGGTGGCGACGGGACGTGGAGCGCAATCCGGCGTGCTGGTGAGGAACGCGGAAGTCATCGAGCGGCTGGCGGACGTCGACACCCTGGTGGTGGACAAGACCGGCACGCTGACGCTGGGCCGGCCGGAACTGACGGACGTCATCCCCGCCAAGGGTTTCGAGCAGATGGACGTGCTGGCGGCGGCGGCCGGGCTCGAGCGCGGCAGCGAGCATCCGCTGGCGGAGGCCATCGTGACGGGCGCCAAGGCCAGCAAGGTCCGCGGCAAGCCCGTGTCCGGCTTCGAGGCGGTTACGGGCAAAGGCGTGCGCGGCAACATGGCCGGCACGCCGGTCGCGTTCGGCAACCGGGCGATGATGGAGGAGGCGGGGGTCGATGCTTCCGCCCTCGCCGGTGACGCGGACCGGCTGCGGGAAGAGGGCAAGACGGCGATGTTCATCGCCATCGGCGGCAAGGCCGCGGGACTGATCGCGGTGGCCGATCCGATCAAGGAGACGACGCCGGGCGCCATCGAGGCGCTGCATGGAGAAGGCCTCCGCATCGTCATGGTGACCGGCGACAACGAGCGTACGGCCAGGACACTGGCGCGCAAGCTCGGCATCGACGAGGTGCATGCGGATGTGTTGCCGGAGGACAAGGTGCGCATCGTGCAGGAGATGCAGCGGGACGGCGCCCGGGTGGCCATGGCGGGTGACGGCGTCAACGACGCTCCGGCGCTCGCGCAGGCCGATGTGGGCATCGCCATGGGAACGGGCGCGGACGTGGCCATCGAGAGCGCGGGGCTGACCCTGGTTAAGGGGGACCTTACCGGCGTGGTGCGGGCGCGCAGGCTGTCGCGGGCGACCATGCGCAATATCCGCGAGAACCTGTTCTTCGCCTTCGCCTACAACGCGCTCGGCGTACCCGTCGCGGCGGGGGTGCTCTATCCGGTGTTCGGCCTGCTGCTGTCGCCGATGATCGCGGCGGCGGCCATGAGCCTGTCGTCGGTGTCGGTGGTCGGCAACGCGCTGAGGCTGCGGACGGTGAGACTGGACCCGTAGTCGCCTGGCAGCCTCCGCAAGGGGTGGAAATTCGCGGATTCTTTCCCATATGTGGGTTACGACGGAACCGGGGCCCCTCCCGCGTATTAGTATTCGTGAGAGACGCGGCCCTTTCGATATCCCCGAAAATCAGGCCGCACAGGCCGGGAGATTGCCATGAAGACGAAGGTTCTTGCTGTTGCCGCTGCTTCCGCCGCGCTGCTGACGCTTGCCGTTCCGGGCGAGGCACAGGCCCGCTCGGACGTGCAAGTCGGCGTGGGCCCTGGCGGTTTCTATCTGAACGTGCAGCCGCAGCGGCGCTATTACGGCAATGGCTACGGTTACGGCTACAATCCGTACCACTACAGCGCGCCGCGCTACTATGACTACGGCTACTCCGACCGGCCGTACTACTACAACAACTACCGCTATCACAGGCGAAAGAAGATCTACGACGACCACAACTAGGAGCAGGCGCCAAGCCAGAAACGACGGCCCGGACACACCCGGGCCGTTTTTTCTTGCCTATCCGCCGCGCAGCATCTGGAGGACCTTCGGCGTGGGGAAGCCGTCGGCTTCCACGCCCTTTTCCTTCTGGAAGGCCTTGATAGCGGCGCGGGTCCTGGACCCGAGCACGCCGTCGATCTCGCCGATCTCATGTCCGCGCGCGGCGAGCAGTGTCTGCAGCTCCTTGCGCTCGGCTTCCTCGAGCGCGCGCACGCCGTCCGGCCAGGGTGTGTTGAACGGGCCCATTCCGGCGATGCGGTCCGAGAGATGATTGACCGCCAGCGAATATTTGTAGGCGGCGTTATAGGCCATCACCGACCTGAAGTTGTCGCGCAGGAGCAGGGCGGGACCGTTCCTGCCCGCGGGAAGCGACAGCCAGGCGCGTGCGTTGTGGTCGGGAACATCGAAGCCGGGAGCCGCCGTGAGGCCCAGCTTCTTCCAGGCGGACAGCCCGCGGGCGTGGCGGGAGCCCTCGAGCCTGATATTGAAGCCTCTGGGCAGGATGACCTCGTAGCCCCAGCGCGCGCCGCTCCCCCATTTGCCGGCCCTGGCCAGGTAGTTCGCCGTCGAGGCCAGCGCGTCGCCGGTGTTGGTCCAGATGTCACGCCTGCCGTCTCCGTCGAAGTCCACGGCGTAGCGCTCGTATGTGGTGGGGATCATCTGGGTCTGTCCCATGGCGCCGGCCCAGGAGCCGTTCATCCTGTCGTAGGTGATGTCGCCGCGCTCGAGGATCTTGAGCGCAACCAGCAGCTCGCTGCGCCCGAACTTCGTGCGGCGGCCCTGGTAGGCCAGCGTGGACAGGGAGCGGATGACGTTCTTGCCGCCGAGAAAGGTGCCGAAATTGGTCTCCATGCCCCAGATGGCCAGCAGCACATGGCGGTCGACGCCGAACTTCTTCTCGATGGCGTCGAGCAGGGCCTTGTGCTCGGCGAGCTTCTCGCGGCCGATGCGGATGCGCGTGTCGGTGACGGTGAGCGCCAGATAGTGGGAGGCGGGCAGCACGACCTCGGGCTGGCTGGCGTTCTTCTCGACCACCTCCGGGTCGGGCTCCAGCCCCTTGAAGGCGGCGTCATAGGTCCTCGCCGAGACGCCGGAACGCAGCGCAACCGCGCGGAACTCCCTGACGAAGCGGTCGTAGGCCGCGTCGGCATGGGCGGGGCGCAGCGATGCCGGCGGCAGCATGCCGAGGCAGAGAACAAGGGCGCCGAGCGCCCGGATCAGGCGAATCATGGCGCCGATACTAGCGGAAAACGGGCGTGAACTGTGACCCCGCCCCGATCACGGCTTCGCGCGCGCCCGGACCCCGAACAGATCGGAAAGCTTGCGCTCGCGGCCGGTGTCCACGATCACTTCCGCCGTCATGCCGGCGCGCAGCGGCGGCGCATCGGGACGCAGGTCGAGGCGCAAGCGAACGGGCAGGCGCTGCACCACCTTGACCCAGTTGCCGGAGGCGTTCTGCGGCGGCAGCACGGCGAATTCCGCACCTGTCGCCGGACTGATGCTCTCCACGATCGCCTGCCAGGCGACGCCGGGATAGATGTCCAGCATCACGGTGGCGGCCTGGCCGACCCTGACATGGGTCAGTTCGGTCTCCTTGAAGTTCGCCTCCACCCAGGGCGCGGTGTCGGCGACCACGGCGAAGAGCGGCACGCCCATGGAAACGTGATCGCCCGGCTGCAGGGTCACCTTGACCGCCGTTCCCGACACCGGCGCGCGGATGACCGTTCGGTCGAGATCGAGGCGGGCGCGGTCGCGGGCGGCCTGCTTGGCGCGGACGGTGGGATGCTCGTCCACGGGGCGCTCGGGATCGCCGCCAAGCGCGGCAAGCGCGCGAACGATCTTCTGCTGTACGACGGCTATTCGGTCGCGCGCGGCGCGAAGGTCATTCTCGGTCTCGTCGAGCTGGCTCTCGGAGACAATGCCGCGCCTGGAGAGCCCGCGATGCCGCTCGGCGCGCTTCGCGTGATAATCCGCGCGGGATTCGGCTTCCGCCAGCTCGCTTCCGGCTTCCGCCCATGCGGCCTTCTCTATCTCCATGTGCCGGCGCTCGGCGTCGAGGGCGGCCTGCGCCTCGGCCAGCGCCAGCTCGAAGGGCTTGCGGTCGAGCGTAACAAGCACGTCGCCCCTGGCGATGGAGGCGTGGTCCTCGACGTGAACGTCGGCGACCCTGCCGGAGACCTCCGCCGCCACGCGGGCGATGTCGGCCTTCACATAGGCGTTCTCGGTGCTGACATAGCGCGCGCCGTGCAGCCACCACATCAGCGCGCCGACGAGCATCAGCGCGGGCGCCAGCCCGAGGACGACGAGCTTCAGCTTTGCACCAGGCCTGGCCATTACACGGGTTCGCTGAGCCTGGGTTCGGGTTCCGCGGCGGCGTCCTCGCCAGCCATGGCGGCGAGCTGCCTCTTCAGCAGCACGAGCAGGTCGACGAGCTGCTCACGGTCGGTGGGGGTGAGGGCGGAGAGCTCCTCCTCGACCATGGCGCGGGAGATAGGCCGCATGGCGCGGTTCATGCGTTCGCCTTCCGCGGTCATGTAGATGCGGTTGATGCGCCGGTCGGCGGGATCGGGCCGGCGCTCAACCCAGCCATTCGCCTCCAGCCGGTCGATCAGCCGCCCGGCGGTGGCCTTCTCCACCTCGATCAGCTCGGCCAGCTCGCTCTG
>JBFWSL010000243.1:0-5314 GCA_050248375.1 Hyphomicrobiales bacterium
GTGGTGGCGACGACCTGGCTTTCGACGACATAAAGGTGGCGCCGTAATTCGGGTATTGCCGAAAGCCATGCATTGGCTGCCAGTACGACCCTGTCGGCCTGCACGGCGCCGCGCAAAGTGCGGAGCACCGGGCGTCGTCCGGGCGTGATGTTGATCACCGGGCTCCGCTCATGAATGATGACACCGCGCGATAAGGCCACACCGCGCAAACCGGCCGCGAGCTTTGCCGGATGTATCGTTCCAGCATGAGACTCCACGATCCCCATGTAAGATGCGGACGAACCGGTGCGGCGGATGATCTCCTCGGCGGAGAGCGGCCTGAATCTTTCGGCGCCAAGAGCCTCGCACAAGGCAACGGCGCGCGCCCAAGCACCTTCCTGGGCTCTGGAGCTCGCTGTCCACAGCCAGCCATCGAGCCGCAGGTCCATGTCAATGATGCCATGCGCTTGCAATCTCTCGAGCTCGATGATCGCGTCCACCGTGTCCCTGCACAATTGATGCGCTTCGTCAGTGCCCACGACCGCGGCGATCTGGCCGATCTCGGCGAACCACGAATGAACTTGGCCGCCATTGCGCCCCGATGCACCTGAGCCGCACAGATCGGCTTCGAGCACCACCACTCGAGTTTCCGGCGCGAGTTCGCGGATGCGAAGCGCTGTCCACAAACCGGTGAACCCGCCGCCAACTATGGCAATGTCAGCCTGCATGCTGCCGTCAAGCGGCTGCGTGGCGGCTTCAGCGTGAATGTCCTGCAGCCAAAAGGACCGGTCGGATGGAGCGGCGATTGCCGGTTGCCGCAACCGAAGCGCCGTCACGCTCAAACTCCCTGCACCGGCGCGATATGATCCGCATATTTGGCGAGAAGCGCCCGCGAAACAGGATGCGGCTCTTGCGGGAAGCCGCCGAGATGCAGGCAGGTTTGCGCCGCTGCTGCCGAGGCCCTGCGCAGCGCCTCCACCGCGCCGCGCTTCTCGAAGTGATAGGCGGTGAGGAATGTCGCGATGAAGCTGTCGCCGGCACCACAGGTATCCACGACATCCACCAGCGTCGCGGGCGCGTGGTGAATTTCGCGTCCGTCGTCAAAATAGGCGCCCTCGCTTCCACAGGTCACAACCAGCTGACGCATTCCGGCCTTCCGCAGATGCTGGAACAGATCCTCGATCGGCATATCCGCATGGCCGGAACCTGACGCAAAAACCAGCGGAACATTATCAAGCGGCAACGCGAAATGTGCTGTCGAGATGTCGATGCTGAAGGAAACATCGTCAGCTATCAGGCGGCGCACGAGATCAGCATTGGAATTGGTGCCAAGATGCACCCAGCTCGCGGCAGCGATCACATTATAACGTGCGGAATCGGGCATGTAGTTCCCGCCCACGCCCAACGCCTCCAGAAGAAAAGTGCGATCGCCATTGTCGTCGCGCAAGAATGTAACGGCCGTATCGCCCCCACGGCGCTCCACATCCGCAGGTGGAAACCCCGCATTGCCAAGTTCCGCCAGGACGATATCGCCTTCCTCATCATTGCCGACGGCACCAAAATAGCGTGACTCCCAACCATGACGACGCCACTGGACCGCGACATTCAACGCATTGCCGCCCACCGTCAGCACATCCTTGGAAAGATAGACATCGAGGCAATTGTCGCCCACGGCGACAAGTTTCGGCGAAAGTTTCGTCATGACTGTGCGCGATTCCGATCCAGATGAGGTTCGATGGCCGCCAGGTTTCGTCTCCGCCTGGGACACGTCTATTTGCCTATGCCTTCGGCCAGCCCGCGGATGAAGTAGCGCTGGGCGGCGAAGAAGGTGATAACGATCGGCAACGCCGAAATCGTCATCGCCGCGAAAACGATGGCATAGTTCGTTCCGTGCTTCGCCATGATCGAGGTGAGGCCTACGGGAAGCGTCTGCATCTCCGTTCCATTGGTGAAGATCATGGCAAAGAGATATTCGTTCCAGGCGAAGAGGACATGGAGGAGGATGCAGGACACAATAATGGGTCTGCATAGCGGCAGAATGATCTGCCAGAAGACCTGCCCTTCGCTCGCGCCATCCACGGTCGCGGCTTCGTCGAGGTCGCGCGGCAGGTCCAGCATGTAGGCACGAATGAGGAATGTCGTGAAGGGTATGCGGAAAGCCGTGTAGAGAATGATGAGCGCCCAATAGGTATTGTAGAGGCCCAGTGCCTGCAGCATCTTCACCAGCGGAATCACGGCGACCGTCGGACTGAGCATCAGGCCGCCAAGCACGAAGCCCACGACCAGCGGCTTGGCCGGCATCTTTGTGCGGCTCAGCCCATAAGCCGCCCAGGCGCTGATGAAAACCGTGCAGATGGCCGACGCCACTGTCACCAGCGCGCTGACCGCCACGTAGTTCCGCACGCCCTGGTTCCAGGCCTGCACGTAGTTGCCCCATGACCATGCTCGCGGAAGCGCAAAGGGATCGCCGAAGATCTGCGCATTGTCCTTGAAGCCGTTAAGCGCCATCCAGACCAGCGGATAGACGACCACAATGCCGAGGCAAACAAGGAAGGCGTGCAGGAACGTCTGGCCCATGACATCCCAGAAACCCGCAGGCTTCCTGTGATAGGAAAGGCCGGCGGACGTCACAGATATACCCTCCGCGTCCGCGTATACCAAAGCTGCGCTGCGCCGGTCAGCAGCGTCACTACGAAGATGACGGCGGCAATGGCCGCGCCATAACCAAAATTGTTCTGCGTGAAGGCCTGCTGGTAGAGCCATGTGCCGAGCACCTGGCTGCTGTTGTTGGGGCCACCCGCTGTCATCACCATGACCTCGTTGAACACCTGGAAGGCGCCGGTGACGGTGATGATGATCATCAGGCCTGTCATTTCGCGCGTCATCGGAAAGGTGACGTGCCAAAGGCGCGTGAAAGCTCCGGCGCCGTCAACAATGGCAGCATCGTAGAGTTCGCGTGGAATTTTCTGGATGGCGATGGCGAAAAGCAACGTCGAATAGCCGAAGCCCTGCCATTGGCTCATGGCAATGATGGCGTGGATTGCCGTCCGTTCGTTGCCGAGCCAAGGCACGATGAACTGTCCAAGTCCCAGGCTCTTCATCGCCGCATCCAGCAGACCGCTCTGCGGCTGATAAATGAAATAAAAGAGAAGCCCCGTTACAGTGATGGAGATGGCCGAGGGCACGAAATAGATGGCACGCCAGAATCGACGCAGTCTTTCATAAGCCAATCCTTCGATCAGCGCGGCGAGCAGGAAGGCGCCAAAGACCTGGAAGACGACAGAGATCACCGCATAGAGGCAATTGTTCCATAACGCATCCCAGACGATCGGATCGTTCAGGAGCCTCCCATAATTCGCAAGGCCCACATGGCGGACCTCGCCAGTAAAAATGTCCTCATCGGTGGTGCTGACGAAGAAGTTGTCGACGATGGGGTAGTAGACGAACCATCCGACCAGAATGACCGCCAGCGCCACCCAGCGAAATGAGAGCAGATGGCGAAGGCGGACCCGGAGTGAAGCACCCATGGCCAAGCTCATGGGCTTCGTGTCCGGGTCCGCTGGCATTACCGCTTACTTGGCGGCGGCAGATGCCTGCCGCACCGCATCCATCACCTGTTCCGGCGTCATCGTGCCGCCGACAAGGGCCTGAAGGCTGGAGAGCCAGGCAGCCGCCACACCCGGCGCGTTGGCCGTGTCAAGCCAAGGCATCAGGTAACTGGCTGCACTGATGTCCTTGAGGCCTGCCACAACCGAGGGATTCATGGTTTCCTCGGAAGCGCCGCCGATCGTCGCGCTGGGCTGGCCATAGGGCGGCGCCGAAAGCACCTTGCCATTTTCCGCAGAGGTTACGAATTTCATGAAATCGATGGCGAGCGGAATGTTCTTCGAGGCCGAACTGATCATGTAGCCTTCGGGAGCGCCCTCGATCGACTGCGGGTCGCCCTTCGCGCCCTCCGGCACGGGCAGGCGGAAGAAGCTGAAATCGGTAACCTTCAGCGCCGAGGATGCGGTCGCCGCCTGGTCGAACTCAATGATCTCCTGATAATACATGGCCGACTGGCCATTGGTCAGCGCTTGCAGGGCCGAGGCATAGGATGTGCCGTTGGTTGCGGCGCCATCGGTGCAGCGGTCGATCAACGCCTTGAACTGCTTCAGCGCTTCCACATAGCCCGGATCATCATAGGTTGCAGTGGCTGGCTCGAAGTCCTTCTCGAGCGTTGCCTGCGGCACGTTATAGGCCAGGAGCTGGCCTGCGTAGTGAACGGCCGGCCAAGCTTCCTTGTTGCCGAAAGAAATAGGCGTCAGGCCGGATTTGCGGATGCTGTCGCAGCCCGCCAGCAGTTCCTCGAAATTCTTCGGCACGCCGAGACCGAGCTTCTCGAAGGCCGGCTTGCTGTAGCCCATGAACTTGGCATCAAGATAGAGTGGGATTCCGAAATATTTGCCGTTGTAGACAAAGGCCTTGACGGCAGCGGGAGCAAGCGTCTTACCCCATTCGGTATCGGGACCGATCACCGGGCTCAGATCGACGGCGCGATTGCCGCGCACGAAATTGCCGCCCCAGCTTCCCGTCCAGGTGAAATAAATGTCAGGCAACGAGTTGGACGCGACCAGTGTCTTGGTCTTACCCTTCACGCTGTCGTCGCTTTCCTGGATAAGCTCGATCTTCACCTCCGGATGGAGCTTTTCATATTCCTGCGCACGATCAACGAAATAGGGTGAAAGTTGCTGCAAGCCGAACTTGGTAAGGATCGACAATGTTCCGCTGTACTCGACCTTGGCATCTGGATCGGCCGTAACGACCTCCGACGCGCCGAAGCTGATGCCTGCCGAAAGACACAGAGTCGGCAAGGCCGCCGCGGTGAGTACGATCATGCGCAATGTAGATTTCATGGACGTCTCCTTCCTCTTTGGTTTCTAGTATTCCACGCGCTTGTAATAGCGGCGCGTGGTCAGCGGATGATTGCGCAGCACTTCGAGATGCGCGCTCAGCCGCTCAAGCAAGGTGGCAAGCACAGCGGGAGAAATGAGGCTGCGAACATGGGCCGAGATGCCGGGCAGTTCCACTGCGGCAGCGTCAAGCACCCGCACGCGGTTCGTGTAGCGCTTGGCGAAATTCTCAACGCGGTCCGACAGCGGGCGACAAGCATCCTCGCCCTTGAACACGAAGACACTGACACCGGGCTCTATCAGCTCCAGGGTGCCATGGAAAAAATCTGCTGCATGGACGGGGCGTGTGCGGATCCATTGCATCTCCTCGAGAATGCACATGCCGTAATAATAGGCTTCCGGCCATACGGAGCCCGCGCCCGTGAAGATGTGATACGTCTCGT
>JBFWSL010000244.1:0-5279 GCA_050248375.1 Hyphomicrobiales bacterium
GGCAGCGTCAGCGGCAGCAGGATCGGATCGGGCTTGCCGCCGTCGGCCTCCGCGGTCGGCTCGTCCAGCTCGATGCGGGCCTGGGCGCTGGTGACGCCATAGTCGTCCTCGACCTTGAAGCCGAAGCGCAGGGCGCCGCGCGGCGTGGGGCCCGGTTCCTCGGAGAAGGAGGCGACCGGCGGCTTGTCGGGGATCAGCTCGAAATGCCAGGTGGACAGGGAATGGCTGGTTGCGCGCAGGGCGACGGTGGAGTCGCGGTCGAGCGTCAGCTTGAACTCGGCGGTGCGGTCGTCCTCGGAGACGGGAGCGAGCGCCTCGGGCTTGCCGCCCCCGGCGCCGGATATGGTGACGGCGGGCCGCGCGGCCTTCGGCCCGGCCATGCGGATGACCAGCAGGCTCTTCACCGGCGCCTCGATGCGGCGGACCTCCTGGGACTGGGCGCCGTCGGCCAGCACCACCGGCGGCTTGCCGGTATAGACCGGGGGCGTGACCCAGGCATCGACGCGCGCGCGCGCCAGCGTCACCGGGTCGGCGGCGATGCGCAGGGATTCCGCCAGCCGGCGCGGGGTGTCGCTGCCGGCGCTGACGAAGCCGACGGCGATGGCCAGCAGCAGCGCGGCGCGCAGGGCGCGCGGATCGAGAATGTCGAGGCGAGGACGGGGCGCGCCGGACTTCAGCCGGGCGAGGCTGGCGGCGATCCTGCGGCGGTGCTCCTCCCACAGGGCCCGCTGGTCGGCAGTGGCGTTGGCGGGCAGCGCGTCCTCATAGGAACTCGCCGGGCGGTGCGCGACGCCGGAGGTCTTCTCCAGCCGCCGCAGCCCTTCCTCGCGGGTGGGAAGGTCGATGCGGAACAGCGGCGCCAGCGACCACAGGAAGGCGAGGGCGAAGACCGCCAGCGCCGCCTGGTGGGCCAGCGGGGGCAGGTATGCCCACGCGCCGAACAGCGACAGGACGAGAAACAGGCCGGCGACGGAGAAGGGGCGCAGCAGCGCGCGCCACACGCGCTCGAACAGCAGGACCGTGCGGGCGCGGGCGGTCTTGCGGTCGAGCAGCGCCGTGGCGATGGCGCCTGCCCTGTCGTCGACGGGCGTCTCGGCGCCCTTGCGGCGGGATGTCTTCATGAGTCAAAGGCTATCACATGCGCCCGGTGGCCATCGAACAGAATTCTGCGGGGCGCTGACACAAAACCGCCGCCGCGGGCGGCGGGTGCCATCACGCTTTGGTGAGCCAGGCGGGCATGCGCTCGGCCTCGAGCATGGCCTCGTAGGTGGGGCGCGGGCGGATGACGGCGTATTCGCCGCCCTTCACCATGACCTCGGGAACGAGCAGGCGGCTGTTGTAGGCGGAGGACTGCGCCGCGCCATAGGCGCCCGCCGTCAGCACGGCGATGAGGTCGCCCTCGTGCAGGCGCGGCAGGTCGCGGCCGAGCGCCATGTAGTCGCCGGTCTCGCAGACGGGTCCGACCACGTCGGTGACGGCGGCGGGTTCCGTGGCGCGCGCTTCCTCCACCGGCCAGATCTCGTGCCAGGCGTCGTAGAGGGTCGGGCGCACGAGGTCGTTCATGGCCGCGTCGACGATGGTGAAGCGCTTGGTGGCGCCCTGCTTGATGTAGAGCACGCGAGAAACCAGGATGCCGGCGTTGCCCGCGATCATGCGTCCGGGCTCGAAGACGAGGCGGCAGTCGAGGCCCTTCATCTCCTCGCGCACGATGGCCGCGTAGTCGTCGGGGTGCGGAGGCGGCGGCTCGTCGGCGCGGTAGGGAATGCCGAGGCCGCCGCCGAAGTTGACGAACTCGATCTTCAGGCCGTCCCCGCGCAGTTCGCCGATAAGGTCGCGCAGCAGCCCGAAGGCGGTGCGGAAGGGAGAGAGGTCGGTGATCTGGCTGCCGATGTGCATGTGCACGCCGCAGGGCGAGACGCCGGGCAACGCTGCCGCCTTGCGGTAGAGGGCGCGGGCGTCGCCATAGGGGATGCCGAACTTGTCCTCGGCCTTGCCGGTGGAGATCTTCCTGTGTGTCCTGGCGTCCACGTCGGGGTTGACGCGGAAGGCGACGCGGGCGGTGGCTCCCATGGCCCCCGCGGTCTGGCTGAGCGCGTCGAGCTCGGCCTCCGATTCCACGTTGAAAGAGTAGATGCCTTCCTTCAGCGCCAGGGCCATCTCCTCGCGGGTCTTGCCGATGCCGGAGAAGACGATGCGCGCGGCCGGAATGCCGGCGGCGCGGGCGCGGCGCAGCTCTCCCTGCGAGACCACGTCCATGCCGGCGCCGAGCGCGCCCAGGGTGGCGATGACGGCGATGTTGGAGTTGGCCTTGATCGAGTAGCAGATGAGGGTGTCGGAACCGGCGAAGGCGCCGGAGAAGACCTCGTAGTGGCGCTCCAGGGTGGCGGTCGAATAGCAGTAGAAGGGCGTGCCGACCTCGTCCGCGATGCGGGCAAGGCTCACGTCCTCGGCGTGCAGGACGCCGCCCTTATAGGCGAAATGGTGCATGGGCCGGCCGCCGGGTCGCCGCGCTAGCGCAGCAGCTTGTCGAGGATGAAGGGCCGGTCGGGCTTGCCGTCGGCGGTGCGCGGCGTCTCGGAGCCGGCCTTGGCGGCAGGCGGACGCTCGAGCGGACCCTTGCGGCCGCACGCCGTCAGGGCGAGCGAGACCGCCACCAGGGCGGCAACCGCCAATGTCATGCGACCGGTCAGCATTCCGTGCCCCGAATTCCCTCGAACCTGCGGCGCTCTGGCTCTTTTTAGCCCGCCCGGGCTTCCCTTTCCAGCCGCTTTATCCAGCCTTTCGCCATTTTGCGGACATTTGATGGCGCCGTGCCGCCATAGCTGGTGCGGCTTTTCACCGAGTTCTGGACGCTGAGCACGGAAAACACGTCCCCGGTGATGCGCGGCTCCACGCCCTGCATGGCCTCCAGAGGCAGCTTCGACAGGGGTTTGCGGGCGGATTCGGCCAGCGCCACGATGCGGCCGGTGACGTGATGGGCCTCGCGGAAGGGCATGCCGAGCGTCCGCACCAGCCAGTCGGCGAGGTCGGTGGCGGTGGAATAGGCGGCGCCCGCCGCCTTCTTCATGGCGGCGGCGTCGGGCTCCATGGCGCCGACCATTCCCGCCGTCGCCTCGATCATCAGCGACAGGGAATCGATGGCGTCGAAGGCCGGCTCCTTGTCCTCCTGCATGTCCTTGGAATAGGCCAGCGGCAGGCCCTTCATGACCACGAGCAGGCCCTGCAGGGCGCCGTAGACGCGCCCGGTCTTGGCGCGCACCAGCTCGGCCGCGTCCGGATTGCGCTTCTGCGGCATGATGGAGGAGCCGGTGGTGAAGCCGTCGTCGAGGCGCACGAAGCCGAAACCGGCCGAGCACCAGATAACGATCTCCTCGGCCAGGCGCGACAGGTGCATGGCGGCGATGGCGCCGGCGGCGAGCATCTCCAGCACGAAGTCGCGGTCGGAAACGGCGTCGAGCGAATTGGCCGTGGGGCGGTCGAAGCCGAGCGCGCTGGCGGTCATGTGCCGGTCGATGGGAAAGGAGGTGCCGGCGAGCGCCGCCGACCCCAGCGGGCACTCGTTGAGCCGCCTGCGGGCGTCGGCGAAGCGTCCGCGGTCGCGGGCGATCATCTCCACATAGGCGAGGCAGTGATGGCCGAAGGTGACCGGCTGCGCCGTCTGCAGATGGGTGAAGCCCGGCATCACGGTGGCCGCATGGGCGAGCGCCTTGTCGGCCAGCGCGCGCTGCAGACGGGCGAGCCCGGCGTCCAGCCGGTCGATGGCGTCGCGCACCCACAGACGGAAGTCGGTCGCCACCTGGTCGTTGCGCGAGCGGGCGGTGTGCAGGCGGCCGGCGGCGGCGCCAGCGATGTCCTTCAGGCGCGACTCGACATTCATGTGAATGTCCTCCAGCGCGCGGGAGAATTCGAACCGGCCGCTTTCGATCTCTGACAGAATCGTGTCTAGACCCTTGTCGATGCTCTCGGCATCCTCCCGGGCGATGATCCCCGTCTCGGCCAGCATGGCGCAATGCGCCTTCGATGCCGCGATGTCCTGCGCGAAGAGGCGGTTGTCGAAACCGATGGAGGCGTTTATTTCCTCCATGATTTCCGCGGGGCCGGCCGCGAAACGGCCACCCCACATGGTGTTGGTCATGATCTTCTTGGCCATGACGAGCCTTCCCGGACAGGAACCATGAGCGATACGCAGACGAAGAAACGGCCCCGGACCTCCCGCTGGCCTCTCTATCTGGCGGCGGCGGTGCTGGCGCTGGGCGCGGGCTTCGGGGCGGTATACGTGAACATGGCCCTGCAAGGCAACGGCGGTGTCCCGCCATCGCAAACGGCGGAGCGGCCGGGCACCGGGGCCTCGCAGGGGCCGCTGGCCGGCTTCTCCAAGGGCGAGCTGACCAGCTTCGTGGCGCGGGCTGAGCCGCAGCCGGTGCCGGAACTGACCTTCAAGGACGGATCGGGAGCCACCCGCACGCTCGCCGACTGGAAGGGCAAGGTGGTGCTGCTCAACCTGTGGGCGACCTGGTGCGCGCCCTGCCGCAAGGAGATGCCCTCGCTCGACCGGCTGCAGGCCAGGCTCGGCGGCGACGGCTTCGAGGTGGTGGCGGTCAGCATCGACAAGGTGGGCGATCCCGGCGCCTTCCTGGAGCGCAACGGTATCAGGTCGCTGAAGCTGTATCACGACGAGACCACGAAGATCGGCACGGCGGTGAAGGCCTTCGGCATGCCGACCTCCGTCCTGATCGGCAGGGACGGCCGGGAACTGGGACGGCTCACCGGCCCGGCGGAATGGGATTCCCCGGAAGCCCTGGAGCTGATCGAGGCGGCGCTTTCGGGCTGACCGAAGGCCCGGGGTCCATGCCGCCTTGCTACCCGTTGCGCTTTCTTGCTGGCTCCCGGCCTTCGCCGGGGTTTCGGGTTCTTTTTTCTTGCGCGAGCTTCTGGCTCCGAAACCCCGGGCCTGACCCGGGGTCCACGGCGGTCCGGACTCCGGTGGCATATGTTGCTGGACCCCGGCCTTCGCCGGGGTTTCGCTGCGCGGTCCGCGCCGGTCTCAGGGGAGCCGGGCGGGGCCGATGCTGGCGGAGGCCTCGCCCTGCAGGCCGAGCGAGGCGCTGTCGCGGGCGAGCAGCAGCGCCTGGTCGCGGCAGCGATAGGTGGTCTCGCATTCCTCGGGCACGTTGAGTTCCAGGCCCAGCCATTCGGCGGCGGCGTGCCAGGTGCCGCGGGCATCGGCGCCCATGACCTCGAACTTGGCGAGGCCGCGGCGGGAGAAGGCGAGGTCGATG
>JBFWSL010000245.1:0-5261 GCA_050248375.1 Hyphomicrobiales bacterium
GCGGTGCAGCGTGGGCTGTTGCGGGCACTGCACAGGATCATGCGTCGAGGGCTGTCCTGGTTCGTGCACGGTCCGCACCTGGTTTCGAACGCCCAGATCATCCGTTACCCGGACGATCCGGGGCCGGTGCGTTACGTGTTCAGCATGTGGTCGTTCGAGGAACGGCGGTATTTCGACATACTGGAATCGTATTTCCGCTTCTGCCATGACTACGCGGAAGAGACCGGCTTCCGTTGCGACCTGCCGGCGGTGGGCTATCGCATCGCCCGCGACCAGAGCGCGTTGCTGTCCTACTCCATCGACGCCCATGTGGTGAGCATCGACCCGGTCTCCACAGGCGGCCCCGGATGGGACGAGTTCCTGAAGGCCTATAACCGCTTCTGCAGCGACAACGACGGCTATCCGATGCTGAACCAGACCAAGCATCTGACCGCGGAGCAGGTGCGCAAGGCGTTCGGCGGCCGGCTCGAGGAGTTCGCTCGCGCCCGCGCGGAATGGGACCCCGAGGGTCGCCTGCTCAGCAGCTACTTCGCCGATTTCGTCGATGGTCTGGCAGAGGAGTCCGCCGAGGAACCGGCGCGCGCGGCCGCGGGCGCCTACAGGGGCGGACTGAGCGCATTGTGACGCAGACCTTCGTTACAAAGGAAGGCAACCCCGGACGAGAGGAAGGCGGCAAGACGCTTTTCGGCCGCCAGAAGTACGCCGGAATGGCGCTGTATTTCTGGTACGGAATGCGGATCGGTTCGTGGTTCGAACTGCTGAAGAGGAACGGCTTCCGGATCACGCCCAACTGCTTCGTCCAGGTGGCGGCGGTCACCCTGATGACGCCGTTCAATTCGCTGCTCTACCGTCTCTCGGAGGCCATCTACGGCGGCAAGGTCCGCGATCACGAGATCACGCAGCCGCCGGTTTTCGTGCTCGGGCACTGGCGGACGGGAACGACCTACCTGCACGATCTGTTCGCCTGCGATCCCGAATTCGGCCACCCGACCACCTACCAGTGCTTCTTTCCCAACCACTTCCTGCTTACAGGAAAGGTGGCGCGCCTGTGGTTTCATCTGACGCTGCCGGAGAAGCGGCCGCAGGACAACGTGGATGTGGGCCACGACAAGCCGCAGGAGGAGGAGTTCGCCCTGTGCAACATGGGGCTGCCTTCCATCTACTTCTCGTGGGCGCTGCCGCGCCGCGGTCCCGTGGACCATTCCCATCTCGACCTGCGCGATCTGCCCGCGGAGGACAAGGCGCGCTGGAAAGAGGGGATGGCATGGTTCCTCAAGCGGGTTTCGTATGTGGCGGGAAAGCCCTTGGTGATGAAGTCCCCCACCAACACCGCGCGGGTGCGCGCGCTTCTGGAGCTGTATCCGGATGCGCGTTTCGTGCATATCGCGCGCGACCCGCTGATCACATACGCATCGACCATGCGGCTGTGGCGCACGATGCTGTCGATCCAGGGCATCGAGAATCCGCCACAGGCCGAAGACTGGCTCGAGGACTATGTGCTCGACACCTTCGAGGTGCTGCACCGGCGGTATGAAGAAGACAGGCCGCTGATCCCCGAAGGCCATCTCACCGAGATCACCTACGAGGAACTGGTGGCGGACCCGAAGGGCGTCATGCGGCGCATCTACGGCGATCTCGGCCTTGGCGATTTCGGCAGGGCGGAGAAGGAAGTGGACGCATATCTGGCGTCCAACGCCGACTACAAGACCAACCGTTATGAAACCGATCCGGCCAAGGAAGCGCAGCTCCGGACGCGCTGGGCCGATTATTTCAAGCGGTTCGGCTACGACCGCAAGTCCGGGGCGCCGGCCGAAGTCTAGGCAGGCGAAAGAATCACGGCATCATTGCTACAATACCTATCGCTTCAAGAGGGAATGGAGGAGGAAGAGATGCGTCGAGGTATGTTGGCCTGCGCGGCGTTCGCGAGCGTTGTCGTGTTGATGTCCGGGCCGGCGACGGCAGGACTTCTGGGGCCGGGCCGGCCCTATTATTACGAGCATGGCAAGAGTTGCTATGTGGTGTCCTACACGCGTAGCGCCACCACGAAAGAGGAGTCCATCGAGGGGTCGCGATCGGGCCTTGCCGGCTACATCAAGGAATTCATCGCCATGAAGAGCTGGAGCCGGTCCAAGACCAGGATCAGCGCCAAGAAGGCGACCCCCAATCCCTCAATTCGCTCCGACGTCCCGAAGGAGGCCTTCTTCAAGCCGGACCTTGTATCGAAGACCGCCTATACCCAGTGCTGGGAAGGGGTGATCGCGCCCTATATCTGCACGTCCGGCGCGCAGGTCTGCCAATAGTTCCGGGGCGGTTGCGTCACGGAGCGGGGTTGGCCCGTCACGAGGGGCGCGGGACAAGGTCCGCGAGCCTGCGGGCGATCTCGTCGATTTCCGCGCTAGTGAGTTGCACCAGCTCCATCAGGATGCGCCCCTCGGCCAGCTTGTGCTGCATGACCCATATGGCCGGGTCGCCTTGTCTCAACGCGGCGGCGAGAGCCGATGCGTCCATGCCCGCCGCCGCCGGTTCGACGGTCAACTGGACGCGTGGAAACGGCATTCCGGCCGGATCGGGAACCGCTTCGGCGCGGATTCCGGTCAGCCCGGCGACGGCATCCACGAGCCGGGCGGCCTTTGCCGCCTGGTCCGCCCGCCACCGCTCCATGTCGAGCGAACGTCTTTCCGCGACGGCCGCCAGCACGCCGGCAAGGGCTTCCTTGCTGGGCTTCATGGCGCGTCCGATCCCAGCCTCGTGCGCGCGCACGGCCTCCACCCACCTGGCCCTGCCGATGACGAGGCCCGCCGTCGGGGAGGCGAGATATTTCTGCGCGCTTACCAGCAGCAGGTCCGCGCCGGTGGCAAGCAGCTCGGGGATGCGCATGTCCTGGGCCGCGCCATCGACGATGGCCGGAAGGCCGGCGCCGTGGGCGGTGGCGACAGCCGCGGACAGGTCTAGCGGAGCGCCGCGCACGAGACGCGATGAGACCAGCAGGAGGCAGGCGGCGTCCGGCGCGTTCAGCTCGGTTTCCAGATCGCGGGAAGTGCAGCCGCTTTCGCTGCCCGCCAGGACGGGCGTGCCGCCCGCGAGACGGATGTCCTGCACGATGGGGTGTCCGTAATCGACGGCATGGCCCGCGGGAAGCACCACCCTGGTGGCGAGACCGGATGTATCGGGCATGGCGGCGACCCGCGCGGGGTCGTCTCCGGCGATCGCCGCGGCGATGGCCAGCGTGATGCCGGAGGAAGCGCAATGGGTGATGGCGGCCGCTTCCGCGCCCGCCCATGCCGCAACGGCCGCGCCGGCGCGCTGCTGCATTTCCTCGATGACGAACATGTCGGAGAGCGCGGCGGCGACCGCCTCGCGTACGGCGGGCGGGGAGCGGGACACACCGGCGGGCGTGAACGAGCCGGCGGCGTTTATGAGGCGCGTAAGACCGTGAGCGCGGCGCAGCGCATCGGCCCCGCCGGAGGGATCACCGGATTTCAAATGGCGTCTCGAAGCTGCCCGACTTGCCGGCCACCAGATCCCTGATGGTGCTCACGATGACGTATTTTCCCGCCGGCAGCCCGGTCAGATTGTAGCGGAGATTGATGAAGTACTCGGTGTTGCGGACGTGACTGGAGACCTTGAAGTTCCCGAATTCCTTCTGGCCGCCAAGCACCTTTCCCTCGGCGTTGTGCAGGACGAAGTCGGCGACCATGTCGGAATTGTAGAGTTCCCCCTCCTTGCGCCAGCCGAAACCGACCGGCTCCGCATAGATGAGAATGGGTTCCTTGAGCTGGTAGGGACCGTCGGCCCGGCGCTTGTAGAGGCCAAACCCGTTCGCCTTCTCCTGCACCGTGAAGGCGTTGGTGAAAGTCAGGGGCGACTTGTCCCACACGGTCAGCAGGGCGTCGCGCATCGTGGTGATGGCGTCGGCGCCTTTGCCCGAGCCGACTTCGGCCTCGGCTTTCGTCGCGAGTTCCTGAACCTCGCCGGCGTGGACCGGTCCGGCGAGCATCATGGCGGCCAGAGCAGCCGCGAACAGTCGAAAGATCATGCGTTCCCCCAATTCGTGTCCCTTTGACAACAGGTTAATGCAACAGCCGCGGCTGGGAAACCCGCACATTGGTTCAATAGCTGCGTGGGCGCGGCACGTCGATCGGCAGGAACTCCACTCCCGACTTCTGCACCGGCTGCGGATAGAGCTTCATCATCTCCATGATCTCCAGGGGCATGCCCACCTTCACCGGCAGGCCGATCTCGCCCGCTTCCGCCGCGGTGAGCGCATAGTCATGGGTCCAGTGGCCGCCGGCGAGCTTGTCAGCGATGCCTCGCGCCTTGTCGAGGGGAATGCGCGGGGTGAGAAGCTCCACCGCGCCCCGCTTGACCTGGGCAAGCGCCTTCTCGCTGACGTCCGCCAGCACCAGGGTCAGGTCGAAGACCTTGTCGACAGGCTTGGCGTCGCGGGCGGCGACGATGCTGGCCGCGGGCAATCCGATAATCTGGGGATCGATGGGACCAAGCACCGAAAACTCTCCCAGCACGATCTCGTCCGCCGCCAGCGCGATGAGGGTGCCGCCCGACATGGCGTAGACCGGCACGAAGACGCGCACCTTGGCGGGATGCGCCTCCACCGCGCGCGCGATCTGCATGGCGGCGAGGACGAGGCCGCCCGGCGTATGCAGGATGAGGTCGATGGGAACCTCGTCCGGGGTTTCCTTGATCGCGGCGATGATGGTCTGGGAATCCTCCAGGTCGATGTAGCGGGTGACGGAAAAGCCGAAGAGGCTGCGTTTCTCCTGGCGGTGGATCATGGTGATGACGCGGGTGCCATGGGCCTTCTCTATGGCGCGGATGGCCTGCAGCCGGCGGACGGTGAACCAGCGGCCCATCATCAGGGGTTGCAGGGCGAGCAGGATGAAGGCGATCCAGATCAGGGTGGAGAAGTCGATATTCATGGGCCACCTGGATGGGTTGCGGGATTGCAAGGCTAAACCAGAATGCGGCTGGTTTTCCATGGTGAGAAAGGGCCGCCTTCACGGATGGCCCGGCCGCGTGCTAGTAAGCCCCGCATTGGCTGAGGTGCCGCTTCATGGACTGGTCCGCCGGACCATATCTGCGCTTCGAGGATGAACGGACCCGTCCGGCCCGCGACCTGCTGAACGCGGTGAGGAACCTGTCGCCCGGCCGTGCCGTGGACCTGGGCTGCGGTCCCGGCAATTCCACCGAAGAGCTCGTGGAGCGCTTTCCCGAAGCCGCCGTGGAGGGCATCGATGCCTCAA
>JBFWSL010000246.1:0-5130 GCA_050248375.1 Hyphomicrobiales bacterium
GCCAGCGCGGTGGTCTACATGGCCAGCCTGCCGCTCGAGGTGAACGTGCAGTTCATGACCATCATGGCGACGAAGATGCCGTTCGTGGGTCGCGGTTGACGCGCGAAAAAAAGCCGCCGGACTTGCGTCCGGCGGCCTGTCATTCCAATGCCTCGCGGGCGAGACTACTGGGCGAGCTGGATGTTGGCGGCCTGCTTGCCGCGGCCGCGCGGGTCATCCTGGATCTCGAAGGTAACCTTCTGACCTTCATCGAGGGCCGGCAGGCCGGACCGCTCAAGGGCAGTGATGTGGACGAAAACGTCCTTCTCTCCGCTCTCGGGGGCAATGAAGCCGAAGCCACGCGAGTGATTGAAGAACTTGACAGTGCCGTTAACGCGCATCGGGGAAAAATCCTCTCCCGTTTCAGTTTCAAGTCAAACCGGACCCAGAATCCCAACGGGAATTCTCGGCCACCTCAGAATTTTCGGGAAAGGTCGTCGAAATCTCGATACGTCTTCGCCGGTCAATCCGAGTCCGCGCCGATGGGCGCGCCGGTGGCTCTGATATGGGCCCACGCGGGCGCTTTGACAAGTAAAATTGTAGGTAAATCGCAGCGTCACGGCCACTTCACGGCGGGAGGCATGGAGGACAGGATGGAGTCCACGTTGCCGCCGGTCCGCAGGCCGAAGATGGTGCCGCGATCGTAGAGAAGGTTGAACTCCACGTAGCGCCCGCGGCGCACGAGCTGCTCCTCGCGGTCCTTCATCGCCCATTCCATGTTGAAGTTCCGCATCACCAGCTCGGGATAGACCTTGAGGAAGGCGCGGCCGACATCGCGGGTAAAGGCGAAGTCGGCGTCCCAGCCGCCCGCCTCCTCGCCGCTCGACAGGTAGTCGTAGAAGATGCCGCCGATGCCGCGCGGTTCGCCGCGGTGCTTCAGGAAGAAATAGTCGTCGCACCACTGCTTGTAATGCCCGTAGTCCACATGGGCGTGCGCGTCGCAGGCGGCCTTCATGGCGGCGTGGAAGTCGCGCGTGTCGGGATCGTCCTGCACCCGGCGGCGGTCGAGCACCGGCGTCAGGTCGGCGCCGCCTCCGAACCAGGCTTTCGTCGTCACCACGAAACGGGTGTTCATGTGCACCGCGGGCACATGCGGATTGTGGGGGTGGATGATGAGGGAGACGCCGGACGCCCAGAAGCGCGGGTCCTCCGACGCACCGGGAATCTGGGTCCGGAACTCGGGGGCGAACTCGCCGTGGACGGTGGAGGTGTGCACGCCGGCCTTCTCGAACACGCGGCCGTGCAGCATCGACATGACGCCGCCGCCGCCGTCGGCGCCGGAATGATCCTTCCGGTTCCAGGGGGTGCGGACGAAACGGCCGGGTTCGCGATCGGAATAGGGTCCGGCCAGGGAATCCTCGATGCGTTCGAGCGCCAGGCATATGGCGTCGCGAAGCTCCTCGAACCAGCCCCGCGCCGCTGCCTTGCGGTGTTCCAGGGTGGCCTCGTCGGGCAACGGAGGCGACGTTTCCAGGGTTTCGGCTGTCATGGGGACCCTAGTTAGCGCCAATTCAACCCCGGGGGAACGGCCAGAAATGCCGCAATGCGCCGGAATCTGCCCCAATTGATGTCATGGCATTGACCTTTCACGCGCGCATTCCCATCCTTTGCGTACCGGGGGTCGATCCGAGGAGGACACCATGACCCGAATTCCCAGAATTCTGCTGGTTTCGGCGGGAGCTGGCGCGGTTGCGCTTGCCCTGGCGGGACCCGTCGCCGCGCAAGGCGACCAGACCAGGCAAGTGGCGGTGGAGCCCGCAACCGTCCTGCCACCCAAGGTAGAATTAAAGGACAAGGCCGAAACCAAGGTGGCGGCCGACAAGCCGGCCGAACCGGCCGCGGCGGCGCCCGCGCCGGCGGAACCCCCTGCCGCCGCGGCTCCGGCGGCACCGGCGGCTCCGGCGGCTCCGGCCGCGGCAGCCGCTCCGGCGGCGCCCGCACCCGCGGTTGCCGTGGTGCCCGCGGCACCTGCGCCTGAGGCCCTGTCCCCGCAGGAACTGGTGCTTGTCCTGCAGACCGAGCTGCACCGCGTAGGCTGCTATCTCGGCGCGCTCGACGGCATCTGGGGCCCGCAGTCGGACTTTTCGCTGCGCGCCTTCGGCCACTTCGGCAAGATCACCGCGACCGATTTCGCGCCCTCGCCGGCCTGGCTCACGCACGTGAAGGGCTACGACAAGGCCGTCTGCCCGGCGAACTACGTCTACCAGCCGCCCGGCTATCGCGGCGGCTACGGTGGCGGCTACGGCTATCGCGGCGGCTATGGGGGCGGCGGCTACTACGGCGGTGGCGGCGGCTATTACGGCGGCGGCCGGGGCTACTAACGCCCGGTTAACCAATACCTCGGACGGCGGTGGCGGCGCGAGCCGCCACCGGTTGCCCGTGCCCGCGTGAATCCGCGCGAGTCCGCCATTTCTCACGCCGCGCGCCCTTGCCCGGGCTCAATTCGCCGGCGGGCAGTCTTAATGCTGCAAAAAGATTTGCTGCCTAAGCTGGGAGCCGTGAGTTTCCGGTTCCAGGTACAGGGTTGAGTCTGCCTTGCTGAAGTCTGTTGCAGGTCTGGTGGCGCCTTTGCGCGATGGCCTTGCCGCGCTGTCCGGCCAGCGGCAAAAGGCCAGCCTGCGCGATATCGTGGAAGTCTCCGGGGACTGGTTCTGGGAGATGGACGCCGACCTGCGCTTCTCCTACATCTCGGAGGGTTTCTTCGAGACCTTCGGCCTCGCGCCGGAACAGATCATCGGCAAGACGCGGTTCGAGGTCGCCAGCTACGACCCGGAATCCGAACACTGGCGGAAGCACAGGGAAAACCTGGAGAGCCGCAAGCAGTTCCGGGACTTCGAATTCGACTTCGCGACGCGGGGCGAGATCTGCCATGTGCGTATCAGCGGCAAGCCCGTGTTCGACCGGAAGGGGTCGTTCATCGGCTATGTCGGCATGGGCACCGACAAGACCGCGGAGGTGAAGGCGCGGCGTGCGCTCGAAGCCAGTGAGAAGCAGTTCCGCAACCTGATCGAGGGATCGATCCAGGGCATATTCATCCACGACGACTGGGACATCCTGTTCGCCAACCAGTCGCTGGCGGACTGCCTCGGCTATTCCTGTCATCTGGAAGTGCTGGACCTGGTGCGCGTGGAAAACGTCATCGCGCCGGAAGAGGTGGAGCGCCTGCGCGGCTACCACACGGCGCGGCGCACCGGCAAGTTCGCGCCGGCCGCCTACGAAGTGCAGTGCGTCCGCAAGGATGGCTCGAAGGTCTGGTGCGAGTTCCGCACCACGCCGACCATGTGGCAGGGCAAGCCCACCTTCCAGTGCATGGTGGCCGACATCTCCGAGCGCAAGGCAGCGCAGGAGGCATTGCAGAAGCAGAACGCCATGCTGCTCAGGCGCGACAAGCAACTCGTCGACCAGAACGAGCGCTTCAACGCGGCGCTGGCGAACATGTCGCAAGGCATCTGCCTGTTCGACGCCGACCAGCGCCTCATCGTCTCCAACCAGCGCTACGCCGAGATCTACGGGCTCGATCCGGAGTTGCTGCAGCCCGGCACCTCGCTGCGCGAAATTCTCCAGTACCGCATCGGCAAGGGACTTTTCGCGGGCGAAAGCCCCGAGGCCTACATCGAGGAGCGGATGAAGTGGGTGAGCTCGGGCAAGCGGGCGGTGAAGCTGCAAAAGCTCACCGACGGGCGCACCATCGAGATCTGCCATCAGCCGATGGCGGGGGGCGGCTGGCTGACCACCCATGAGGACATCACCGCCGGCGTCGAGGCGGACGCCACGCTGCGCAAGCGCGACGAGCTGTTCACCAAGGCCTTCCAGGCGTGCCCGGCGGCGTTCGCCATTTCCACGCCGGTGGAAGGGCGGCTCTACGACGTCAACGACGCGTTCCTCTCGACGCTGGGTTACGATCTCGACGAGGTCAAGGGCAAGTCCTCCCATCAGCTCGGCATCTGGGTGGACAAGGCCCAGCGCCGCCGGTTCATCGACCTGGTGCTCAAGAACGGCTCGGTGCGCGACTTCTACGGCAAGTGGGTGACCAAGTCGGGCAAGCAGATCGAGGTGCTGGTCGCGGGCGAACTGTTCGAGTTCGAGGGCGAGACGCGGCTGTTGTCGCTGGCGCAGGACATCACCGAGCGCAGCCGCACGCTGGATATCCTGCGCGCGACGATCGCCAATTTCCCGGGCGGCATCAGCATCTTCGACGGCAATCTCAACCTGCTCATGGCCAACCAGCAGTTCTATGAAATGCTCGGGTTCCCGCAGGACAGGCTCGCGGTGGGCGCGAACCTCGAGGCGTTCTTCCGCTTCAACGCGGAGCGCGGCGAATACGGTCCCGGCGACATCGAGCAGCAGGTGCGCGAGCGCATGGAGCTCGCCTGGAAGTTCGAGGCGCACCATTTCGAGCGCGAGCGGCCGGACGGCACCATCCTGGAGGTCCGCGGTTTCCCGATCCCCGAGGGCGGTTTTGTCACCAGCTACGTGGACATCACCGAGCGCAAGAAGGCCGACGCCGACCTGAAGAAGAGCGAGGAGCTCTTCGTGAAAGCCTTCCATGCGGTGCCGGCGATGTTCGCCATCTCCGATCCGGAGACGGGCAAGCATTACGACGTCAACGACGCCTGGGTCGCGACGCTGGGCTACTCCCGCCATGACGCGTCGGAGAAATCCGTGCTCGACCTCGGCGTCTGGGAATCCCAGGAAGAGCGGCAGCACTTCGTCAAGCTGCTCAAGGCGCAGGGTTCGGTGCGCGGATACGAGGCGCGCATGCGGGCAAAGGACGGCCGCATGCTGGATGTGGTCATCGCGGGCGAATACGTCACGGTCCGCGGCGAGCCGCGTATGTTCGTGGTGTCGCAGGACGTCACCCACCAGAAGCGCGCCGATGCGCTGCTGCGCGGCCAGAAGGACAACCTGCAGCGCCGTGTCGAGCAGGCCACCGCCGAACTGAAGGTGAAGGCAACCGAACTCGAGGCGGCGCTGTCCAAGGAAAAAGAGCTGAACGAGATGCAGCGTCAGTTCGTATCGATGGCGTCGCACGAATTCCGCACGCCACTGGCGGTGATCGACAGCTCGGTCCAGCGGCTGATGCGGCACAAG
>JBFWSL010000247.1:0-5102 GCA_050248375.1 Hyphomicrobiales bacterium
CTGCGCAACTACGGCGAGTTGGCCGGCAACAAGCGTGCCGCCCAGATCTCCGCCGACGATGTCATGGGCTCCGCCGGCGCCATGCTGTCCGTGTTCATCCGCGACCCCGAATTCCAGGGCCAGACCAAGGACCGCCTGGCCACCGTGGAGGCGGCACGCATCGTCGAGAGTTCCGTCCGCGACGCCTTCGACCACTGGCTCACGGCGAGTCCCGTCCACGCCAACCGGCTGCTGGATTGGGTCGTCGAACGGGCCGAGGAGCGCGCCCGCCGCCGCCAGGAGAAGGACATCAGCCGCAAGACGGCCGCGCGCAAGTTGCGCCTGCCGGGCAAGCTGGCGGACTGCTCCGCCAATTCGGCCGAGGGCACGGAAATCTTCATCGTCGAGGGCGATTCCGCCGGCGGTTCCGCCAAGCAGGCCCGCGACCGCGCCACCCAGGCGGTGCTGCCCTTGCGCGGCAAGATCCTCAACGTGGCCAACGCCACCTCCGCCAAGCTGGCCCAGAACCAGTTGCTGGCGGACCTCATCCTCGCACTCGGCTGCGGCACGGGAACCCACTACCGCGACGAGGACCTGCGCTACGCCAAGGTCATCATCATGACCGACGCCGACGTGGACGGGGCGCACATCGCCTCGCTGCTCATCACTTTCTTCTACCGGCAGATGCCCAGGCTGATCGAGAACGGCCACCTCTATCTGGGCGTGCCGCCGCTCTACAAGCTCTCCCAGGGGCCAAAGACGGAATACGCCCGCGACGACGCCCACAAGGACGAGTTGCTGGCAAGCGTCTTCAACGGCAAGGGCAAGGTGGAGGTGAGCCGCTTCAAGGGGCTCGGCGAAATGCTGCCGAAGCAGCTCAAGGAAACCGCCATGAGCCCCGCCACGCGCACGCTGCTGCGCGTCGAACTGGCCGACGACGAAAAGACGGCCACCGCGCGGGCCGTCGAGCAACTCATGGGCAACAAGGCCGAGGCGCGCTTCCGCTTCATTCAGGAGCGGGCGGAGTTCGCCACCACCGAGGACCTGGATATCTGACGCTCCCGCATCGCGGCGTCACAGCCACCGCGGCACGCGCTTCAGGTATTCCCTGTAGGGATCGCCGAACTTCTCTTCCAGATAGGCTTCCTCGCGCATGATGACGCCGTGGGTCAGCACGTAGATCAGCCCAGGCAGGATCAGGAAGGCCCACAGGGTGGTCGCCGCGATGGCCAGCCCGCAATAGGCGAGGATCACCGCGAGATAGATGGGATTGCGCGAAACCGCATAGGGTCCATGCATGACCAGCGCCGTGGTTGGCTGGTGAACCGGGATCGTCGTCCCCGCCCTGTCGAACAGCACCGCGCAGTAGAACACGATCGCCGCGCCGATGGCGAATATGCCGAGCCCGATCAGGGCCGGCCTCAGCCCGCCGCCGAACGGGCCCGGCCCCAGCGGCCACATCGATTCCAGCAGGCATGCCGCGATCAGCCCGCCGAGCATCAGGACCGGGGGATGCATGATCACGCCGGCCTTGTCATCCCCGGCATCGGGCCCGGCATCGGGCCCGGCATCGGGTACGTCCGGCGGCCGGGGTTCCTCACGCTCTGTCATGGAAATACGCTTCCCCGCTGTAATTCCGTTGCACGCACCTTATATTTTGCCTCACAGTTGAATTCTTTCAACAAAGGCAGGTTCTCATGAACAGACTGGCGACGGTCGCCCTCGCGGCGGGACTGGCGATAACAGTGGCTTCCGGCGCGGGCGCCGCCGATTCGGACAAGATCGCCGAGGGCCTCCCTCCCGAGATCTCCGAAGTGGTTTCGGGCGGAAGCTGGGCCGCCGACGATACCGGCGGCACATACCGGGCCATGGTCATCATGGGCCACGAGGGACAGACTTTCGCCGCCCACGTCTTTGTGCAGTGGGTGGCCTTCGACAAGAAGACCGGCGCCCCCAAGGTCGTGTCCACCCTGCCCATCAAGGAAGTGCGCGAGCAGCAGCTCCAGAACGCCTTCGTGTTTATTGAGGCGGAGAAGGACAACGAAGCGAAAGTGTCGATTTCCTCTTACGACCCTGTCGCCGACAAGGACATTTCCATCATTGCCGTGGCGACCGCTCCTGGGAAATATTCCGTAGAAAAATAAGAGACTTACAGGGATTTCTTGTTGTGGTGGGTGCGGTTCGTCCGCACCCGCCCGCATGCGGCCCAGTGGCGCGGAGGCCCGAAAACAGGGCATTTCGCCTTTCGGCCATTTGACAATAAGGCCCCTGCACCCTATGTCCGCTGCATAAACGCGCCTCGAATCGTGTAAAATTGGCGTGGAAAACAAGGCCGTCGGAGCCGCCTATACTGTGCGCGGCGCGGCCCAGACAGCGTGTTGAATGACATTTTCAGAACTCGGTCTTAGCGCGAAGACCCTCAAGGCGGTCGAGACCGCCGGCTATACGACGCCCACCCCTATCCAGGCCAACGCCATACCGGTAGCCCTGAAAGGCCAGGACGTCCTAGGCATCGCGCAAACAGGCACCGGCAAGACCGCTTCCTTCGTACTGCCCATGCTGACCCGGCTCGAGCGCGGACGCGCCCGGGCAAGGATGCCCCGCTCGCTCATCCTCGAGCCTACGCGGGAACTGGCGGCGCAGGTGGCGGAAGCCTTCGAGAGCCTTGGCGCCGAGCACCGCCTCACCGTGGCGCTCCTGATCGGCGGCGTCTCCTTCGACGAGCAGGACCGCAAGCTGGATCGTGGCGCCGATATCGTGATCGCCACCCCGGGCCGCCTGCTGGATCATTTCCAGCGCGGCAAGCTGCTGCTCACCGGCATCGAGATCCTCGTGGTGGACGAGGCGGACCGCATGCTCGACATGGGCTTCATTCCCGACATCGAGCGCATCTGCAGCCTGCTGCCCCCCAGACGCCAGACCCTCTTCTTCTCGGCCACGATGCCCAAGGAAATCCAGCGCCTCGTGGACCGCTTCCTCAAATCGCCCGAACGCATCGAGGTCGCCCCGCCGAGCACCACCAATGCCTCGATCAAGCAGCGGCTGAAATTCTCTCCCAATGATCCCAAGGAGAAGCGCGCGGCCCTGCGCGAACTCCTGCGCATGGAGAACGTTCGCAACGGCATCGTCTTCTGCAATCGCAAGCGCGACGTGGCCATCATCCACAAATCGCTGGTGAGGCACGGCTTCAATGCCGCCGCCCTGCACGGCGACCTCGGCCAGCATGAACGCATGGCCACCCTGGACGGCTTCCGCAAGGGAGACATCACCTTCCTCGCCGCCAGTGACGTGGCCGCCCGCGGTCTCGACATTCCCGACGTGAGTCACATCTTCAACTACGACGTGCCTCACCATCCGGAAGACTACGTCCACCGCATCGGCCGTACCGGCCGCGCCGGCAAGGAGGGCTTCGCCGCGATGCTGGTGACGCCCGCCGACATGCAGGCGCTCAAGGCGATCAAGGACCTCGTGCGCAGCGACATCGAGTGGATCGGAGGGCCTCCGGACCAGTCGGAAGCCCGCTCCGGCGAGGAGCGCCAGGGCAGGTCCCCGCGCGGCGGCCGGCGCCGCCGTGGCAAGCGCAGCGGCGGCGGCGGAAGCCAGCCCCGCGATGCCGCGCCGCGCCAGGATCACGACGCCCCGCCCCGCGACAAGCGACAGGCCGCTCCGGCCGGAGATAACGGCCAGAAGCAGGCCACGGCGGCTCCGCGGCCGCAGGAGGGCGAGAGCCGCAACCGCCGCGACAGCTCGCGCCGGCGCGACAATTCCCGCCGCGACCGCCAGGATCGGCACCAGTCCGACCAGGGAAAGCCCGTTCGCGGCCTCGGCGACCACGTCCCCGCCTTCCTCATGCGGCCCTCGCGCACCAGCGCCGAGTGACCCCGAAGCCGGCAAGTTTTCGTTAACCGCCGTCAGTCAGAGTGATTTCTGCTGATGCGGGTGCGAACGAATCGCACCCGTATTCCAGTGTTGCGTTTGGGCAAGCCAGCCGGCCATCGGGGGATGCGCCAAAGCGCGAAAAGGGCGGGACATGGTGGAAGAACACGATTTCGAGCGAACAATTGCTCTGGGCGAACGCAGCCTGAGCTATCTCAAGCAATTCCGCTCGCCTGCCATCCCCCGCAACTACGAGCTCTGCTACGCCTTCGCCGCCGGCTACAACAAGTCGTTGTCCACGGCCCTGATGAAGATCGTGGCGCAGTTGTCGCGGCTGCCGCAGAAGGAAGCCGACACCCTCTACCAGACCTACATCGCGCCCTATAACGAGGCCAAGCTCGGGCCGCTGAGCAACCAGATGGCCCACGAACTGGGCGAGATCGTCTCGGTGATCGAGGCGGCGACAGAGCGCACGGGCCTCTATGGAACTTCGCTGAAGGGCGTCAAGGAACAGCTCCACGACATCAAGACGCCGGCGCAACTCAAGGGCGCCGTCGAAACCCTGGTGCAGGTGGCCAACGACATGGCCGAGCACAATGCGCGCCTGGAGCGCCGCCTCGCGGAATCCAAGGCGCAGATCGAGGAGCTGCACCAGAGCCTGGAGCAGAGCCGGGCGGAGTCCATGACCGACCAGCTCACCGGGCTCGGCAACCGCAAGCGCTTCGACCAGCTTCTCGACATGGAAATCCTCGAGGCCAACGACACCGGCGATCCGCTCTGCCTGGCGCTGCTGGACATCGATCACTTCAAGAGCTTCAACGATACCTTCGGCCACCAGACCGGCGACCAGGTGCTGCGTCTCGTGTCGCGCATGGTCAAGACCGTCATCAAGGGCCGCGACCATGCCGCGCGTTACGGCGGCGAGGAATTCGCCGTCATCCTTCCCAAGACCAAGCTGAAGTCCGGCATTACCGTCGCGGAGCACATTCGCAACGCGGTGAAGTCGAAGGAACTGGTGAAGAAGTCCACCGGCGAGAGCCTCGGCCACATCACCGTGTCCATCGGATTGGCCGCCTACAAGCCCGGCGAGACCGTCGACCAGCTCGTCCACCGCGCCGACTGCTGCCTCTATGCCGCCAAGAAGAGCGGACGCGACCAGGTCAAGTGCGATACCGACCCCGGCATCGAGTTCGACACCGAGATCAACGCGGCCTGACCTCCGGCCTAGGCTCTCCATCCAATACGGA
>JBFWSL010000248.1:0-5068 GCA_050248375.1 Hyphomicrobiales bacterium
TTCAACAACTGGACGAAGTCCGACGCCTTCCGCAAGGCGCACGCCAATGCCGGCAACACTTCCGACGGCATGACGCTGGGTCACCCGAATTTCGAAGGGTTCGAGGTCATCCAGTAAGCGGGGCGAGGATGCATGGCTGCCGGGCGGCCGAGGCCGCCCGGTCCTGCGACCGCCCGGTCCTGTGGCCGCCCGGCTAGCGGGATAGGTCCGGCTCGAGACCGGCCACGTCCTTGCGCGCGGTGAGACAGCGCCCGCCGGACGCGACGTGAACAACATCCCTGCCCTGCCGCGCCGCGTCCAGGCTCGAATAGAAATACCGGCATTCCCCATCCAATCCGGATCCCGATACAGCGCCCGGCCAGCGCGCCAGCAGATTGCGGCAGCGTCCGGGCCCGACCGTGCGCACGAAATAAGGCGTCGTCCCCGGGCAGGGATCCGCAGTGCTCTCAATGCCGACCCGCAGGGATGCCGCCGTCGCCGGGAGATATGCAGGCATGGCCACGGCATAGATGCCTACGGGATCGGGATAGGCCGACCGATGGCCGGTTCCGGGATAGTTCAGCATGAAAATCACATAGGCGATGAGTATCAGGCCGGCGCTGGCGGCGAAGCCGAAGTTGCGAATGGCGGCGGGACCCGCTCCGGCGCGGGCCTCTACGGATGGTCGCATGTGAGCAGCTCCGGGCGGTGGATGACGATGGCATTGCGGCGGATGGTGATGAGCCCCTTGCGCTGGAAGCGGGTCAAGGTGTTGGTCACCCACTGGCGCGTGGAGCCAATGATATGGGCGAGCTGGTCGTGGGTGATCTCGCGGTCCACCACCAGGGAGTCGCCCTCCGGACGCCCGTGCAGGCGAGCGAGAATCAGCAGCAGTTGCGCCAGCCGCTCGGACGCGGAGCGCGTGCCCAGCATCTGCACCAGGGCCGAGTAACACTTGCCCTTGGACACCAGGCCCTCGATGAGACCGACGGCGAAGGCGGGGATGCGCTCGACAAGGGCGCGTATGGCGGGCCCGGGCATGTAGCGCAGCCGGGAAGGCTGCATGGCGATGGCCGACCACATGTGATTGCCGCCGCCGAACACTTCCGGGCCGCCGACGAAGTGGCCTGCGGGCCAGTAGGCGAGCGTGATCTCCTTGCCGGTGGGGCCGGTGTAATAGGTCTTTATCCGGCCGCTCTCGATCAGGTAGATGCCCTTGTGCGGCTCGCCCTGCATGAAGGCGCTCTCGCCAGGCTCTATGGCAAGGGCGACCGACACGCGGCGCACCTCCCTGATCTCGGCCAGGCTGAGGCGATCGAGGAAGCCCGCGCCCTCGTTCAGTTCCGAAAGGGTCTCGGTGAGGTAGATGGCCGAGACCGCAGAGTGCTCCACCGGCCGGTTGCCGACGTCGTCCAGCTCGATCAGTGCATGCATGGCGCGTCCTCCGCTGGTCACATGCTTTCCCTCGGCAGGGCCGCGATGTAGGCGGCCAGAGCGTCTATCTCGGCATCGCTGAGCCTGGCGGCGATGCGCGGCATCTCGCCGGTACGGTCGTTCCCGCGCCCGCCCGACCTGTAGTCGCGCATCTGCTTGGCGAGATATTCCGGATGCTGGGAGGTCAGGTGCGGTCCGGTGACAGGTCCGAAGACCACCGGCGCATGGCACTGGCTGCAGGCGGCGAGGCCCGCGGCCTTGTCGCCTTCCTCGTAGAGTGTCCTGGCGCGGGCGCGGGCTTCCGGACCGATATCCCGCAGGATGGGCCGGGGCGCGGGCGAGTCCGCGAAGTGCCTGGCGACCGCCGGCATTTCGGCCTCGCTCACCTCGGTGGCGGTGTCCTGCATCTGGCCGCCGTCATTGACCCGGTGCCTGTCGCGGAAATCGCCGACCTGCCGCAGGATGTACTCGGGACGCTGGCCTGCGAGACGCGGAAATTTCGACATGCGGCTGATGCCGTCCAGTCCGTGGCACAGGGCGCAGCGCTCCCATGGCGCCATGCCCGAGCTATCCACCATGTCGGCGGCGGCAGGTGCCGCCGCGAAGGCAGCCATGGTGAGGGCCGCCGCCATCGCCCTACATGCCCTTGTGCTGGTGCGCCGCATGACCGCCGTGATCCATACCGCCTGCGCCCGCGGCGCTCCTGCGCACGGTCGCGGTGGCAGGCACCTTTTCCCCGTCCTCGAAGACCAGCATGATCGGCACCGAGGCACCCTCGACCTGCGTCTGCTTCGGCCCCATCAGCATGACGTGCAGGCCGCCGGGAGCGAAGGTCACCGTCTTGCCGGGCGACAGCGTGACGCGATGCACATGCTCCATGGTCGCCACCCCGTTCACCTCGCGGGAGACATGGAGCATGGCGTTGCCATAGGCACTGCTTTCGACACCGACGAGGTGACGCTCGGCACCGCCGCTGTTGATCACGGTGAAGTATCCCGCGTGCACCTTCATGACCGGCGGCGCCAGGCCGATCCATGCATCCCTGACCTCCAGCCCCCCGGCGCGGGCGGCTGGAGCCATCATGATGCAGGCCCCAAGAATGGCTGCCGTGAGAAGGGAGCGAATGTCGAGACTACGCATGATCATGTTCTGTCCTTGTTATCTGGCGAGAGCGGATTCCTTGCGGTGCGCGCGCATCAGCCCGGCCACGAACATGGCCGTTTCGGCGGGCGGCAAGGGCGGATTGACCTGCGCCACCATGCGTCCATCGGGATCTATGATGCTGACGCGGGAAGAATGGCGGACGAGATAGCCTTCGTCGTCGGGCTTCTTCTTGTCGAGGCGCGCGAACCCCTCGACCGCCTCGACGAATATCCTGATCTGCGGCCACTCGCCGGTAACACCGAGGAAGTCGGGATCGAAATGAGTGATGTAGCCCGCCATGACGGCGGCGTCGCGGTCGGGATCGACGCCGACGAAGACGATCTGCGGCAGGGAATCCGGGGTGAGCTGGCTCTTCAACTGCTCATGGACAACCGCGAGATTGTTGAGCGTGAAGGGACAGACGTCGGGGCAGTGGGTATAGCCCAGCAGGACCATGGTCCATTTGCCCTTGAAGCTCTCCGGCGTGAACGGCCGCTTGCGGTGATCGGCAAGCGCGAAGCCCGCGACGGGCTTGCCGGGCTTATAGTTGCGCACGTCAAGCTCCGCGGACGCATCGGACGGCCACGAGACCGCCAGCAGGGCAATCCCGAGCAGGGCCATCACCAGTCCGGCCGGTCGCATCATGACGCCATCACCTGTTCTGCTGTTCGAAGGCCCGGAGGCTTTCGGCCCGGATCATGCCGAGACAGTGCTTCTTGATGTCGATGAAGCGCTTCGAGGTGGCGATGCCGGGATCGCGCGGGCGCTCGAGATCGACCGCCATGTCCTCGATGATGCGTCCCGGAGCCGCGCTCATCACCAGGATGCGGTCGGCGAGGAACACCGCCTCGTCCACGTCATGCGTCACGAAGACCACAGTGATGCGAAACTCGCTCCAGATACCGAGCAGGCTTTCCTGCATCATCAGCCGCGTCTGGGCATCCAGCGCTCCGAAGGGCTCGTCCATGAGCAGAACGGAAGGGTAGTTGGCCAGCGCCCGCGCGATGCCGACGCGCTGCTGCATGCCGCCCGACAGCTCGGCCGGGTAGCGATCGGCGAACTTGGTCAGGCCCACCATGCTCAGGAAGGTATTGGCGACGCTCTCGGCCGCGGCCGAAGTGGCGCCGCCGACCTTTGGACCGAAGGCGACGTTCTCGCGGATGGTCTTCCAGGGGAACAAGGAATACTGCTGGAAGACCATGCCGCGATCGGGGCCAGGGCCCGCAATCTTCCTGCCGTCCACGCGCACCTGCCCGTGCGTCGGCTTCACATAGCCGGCGATGCTGTTGAGCAGGGTGGACTTACCGCAGCCGGACGGGCCGAGGATGCAGACGAATTCGCCGGGCCGCATCTCAAGCGTGGTCTCGGTAACGGCAAGGTGCGAATCCGTCCCCTCTCCGAACCGCACGGACACGTTGTCGATCTCGATACGTCCCCGTTCGGCGGCGGACTTGCCGCCGGTGCCGGACCTTGCCAGCACCCCCTCGGGCACGACCTCGCGCAGCTTCACGACCTGGCTAAGCATGACTTTCTCCCAGATTTGGCGAAGGCGCCGTGCTTTCCCCGGAGCTTTTCCCCGGCGCGGCGACCTGCGCGCGGGCGAGCAGCAGAATGGAAGCGGCAAGCAGCGCGAAACCGCCCGCATTGATCCAGAAGCCGAGCGGCTCGAGCGCGTTGGCGGTGGCGACACCCATGCCGAGCATGGCGAGGCCGACGATCCAGGACGGCGTGGCGCAGCACACCACCCAGCTCATGGTGACGTTGGAGAGGATGACGAGAAGCGTGCCCGCGCCCACGGCGCCGCCGCCGCTGCGCAGGGTGACCGCCTCGCATGAGCGCTTGCGCAGGAGCAGGACAACGCCGGTGGCCATGAGCGCTCCGGCGGCAAGCGCTATCAGCACCTTCGGCGGGATCACGGTCATGCTCCATTCCGAGATGCCGGTGCCGAAGTCGGTATTCATGAAGCCGATCTCGACCAGCCATTCGTCGAGAATGATCGAGATCATGTCGCTGTAGGACGGCGTGCTCTCGATGATCCAGGCGACGTTGCCGATCCAGTCGTAGAAGGTGACGTAGTTGGGCAACTTGCCGAAGCGCACGACGAGCGCGACCATCATCCCGGCGTAGTAAAGGATGACGAAGCCGAAGGTGACGGCAAGCCAGAGCCGGAAGCGCTCGCCGACGGCCGAACGTATGGTCCGCATCGCCTCCATCAGCGGGACCTCGTCTGCCATTTGAGGAAGGGGCGGGTCATCTGGCGCACGGTGAACGTGGAGGCCATGCCGAGGAACCCGATCACCAGCATGCCGACGACGATGTCGGGATAGTTGATGAGCGAATATGCGTTCCAGGTGAAATAGCCGATGCCGTACTGGCCGGAGATGATCTCGCCCGCCAGGAGCGAGAACCAGGAGACGCCCATGCCGATGGCAAGGCCCGCCGCGATGGACGGCAGGGCAGCGGGGATGACGACGTGCCAGAAGACCTGCAGGCGGGATGCGCCAAGCGAGTT
>JBFWSL010000249.1:0-5028 GCA_050248375.1 Hyphomicrobiales bacterium
GGATGGCGGGATCGAGGGCGTCGAGGCCCTCGATCATGGTCTTGTCCCAGTGATAGATGCCGTTGTTGGCGAAGAACGCGCCGCCGCCCTCGTGGCGCCAGGCGCCGGTCACCGTGGCGATGGACGTTACCGCGTGCATGTTGACCGCACCGTTGCGCGAACGGGTGAAGCCGTAGCCGGCGCGGATATAGGTGCGCGGCGTCTGGCCGATGAGGCGGGCGAAGGATTCGATCTCCCGCGCGGGAAGGCCGGTGACCTCCTCGGCCCATTCGGGCGTGCGGGTCTTCAGATGCCGCTCGAACCCGGCGGGGTCGTCGGCGTATCGCGCCAGATAGTCCCTGTCGGCGTAACCGTCGCGGAACAGCACATGCATGATGGCGCAGGCGAGCGCGCCGTCGGTTCCCGGCCGGATGACGAGCGGGATGTCGGCCTGCTCGATGGTGCCGTTGCGATAGACGTCGACGGCGGCGATCCTGGCGCCCCGCTGTTTCCGGGCGGCGGTCGCGTGGGTCATGACGTTGACCTGGGTGCTGACCGGGTTGGTGCCCCAGATGACCACCAGGTCGGACTTCGCCATCTCGCGGGGGTCCGGGCCCATCAGCTTGCCGGTTCCCGCCACGATGCCGGCCTGGGCCAGCGGCACGCAGATGGAGTTGAAGATGCGGGAATAGCCCTTGGCGTGGCGCAGGCGGTTGATGCCGTCGCGCATGACCAGGCCCATGGTGCCCGCGTAGTAGTAGGGCCAGACCGCCTCGGAGCCATATTCGGCTTCCGCCTTCAGGAAGGCCTCGGCGGTGATGTCGAGGGCGTCGTCCCAGCTTACGGGCTCGAACTCGCCGGACCCCTTGGCGCCCTTGCGGCGCAGGGGCCGCAGCAGCCTGCCGGGATGATGGATGCGCTCGGCGTAGCGGGCCACCTTGGCGCAGATGACGCCCGCCGTGTAGCTGTTGTCCTTCGCGCCCCGCACCCGGCCGATGCGGCGGTCGTCCAGCAGCTCCACCTCCAGCGCGCAGGTGGAGGGGCAGTCATGCGGGCAGACCGAATGGCCTATGGAGATACGGGCGTCCATGCCGACGTCCTGAAGGATGCGGGGCCCTGAGGATAGCGGCTATCGGGACGCCCGTCTCCAGATGTTCGGAAAAGGGCGGTAAGCTCCGTTCAGCCGACGATCTCGGCCTTTTTGAAGCAGAGCTTGATCTCCTTCCTGGCGTTCTCCGGACTGTCGGAGCCGTGCACGGAGTTGCGCTCGATGTTCTCGGCGAATTCGGCGCGGACGGTGCCGGGCGCGGCGTCCTTGGGGTTGGTGGCCCCCATGACCTCGCGGTTCTTCGCCACCGCGTTGTTGCCTTCCAGAACCTGGATGACGATGGGGCCGGAAGTCATGAACTCCACCAGGTCCTTGTAGAAGGGCCGGTCCTTGTGGACCTTGTAGAACAGGCGGGCGTCCTTCTTCTTCCAGCGCACGCGCTTCTGGGCGACGACCCGCAGGCCCGCCTCCTCGAACTTGGCGATGATCTTGCCGGTCAGGTTGCGCGCCGTGGCGTCCGGCTTGATGATGGAAAGGGTCTGCTCGATGGCCATTGGGTCAGGCTCCGAAATTGAGATGTCCGCGAGAGTTCGGGGCGCTTATATCGGGCCCTTCCGATGCCCGCAAGACATGCGCGGAGCCTGTTTCCGGGTCCTCGCCGCGCATGCTATCAGGGCTGCCCGTACCCGACCTGTGAGCCATGCTGCATATCAACGACCTTACCTACCGCATCGAAGGCCGTGTCGTGCTCGACAAGGCCACGGCCGGGATTCCGTCCGGGCACAAGGTGGGCGTGGTGGGCCGCAACGGGGCGGGCAAGACCACGCTGCTGCGGCTGATCGCGGGCGAGATCGCGGCCGACGACGGGGCCATACGCACGCCGAAGACCTCGCGTATCGGCATCGTCTCGCAGGAGGCTCCGGGCGGAGAAGCCTCGCCACTGGAGGTGGTGCTGGCCGCCGACACGGAGCGGGCGCGGCTGATGGCGGAGGCCGAGACGGCGGAGGGCGCGGCGCGGATCGCGGAAATCCATACCCGCCTCGGCGACATCGGCGCCCATTCCGCCCCGGCGCGGGCAGCCTCCATCCTCTCCGGCCTGGGGCTTTCGGAAGCGCAGCAGGCCGGCCCCTGCGCGGCGCTGTCGGGCGGCTGGCGCATGCGGGTAGCGCTGGCCTCCGCGCTGTTCGCCGCGCCGGAGATCCTGCTGCTGGACGAGCCCTCCAACTATCTCGACCTGGAAGGCACGCTCTGGCTGGAGACCTTCCTGCGCAACTATCCTGAGACGGTGCTGATCGTCAGCCACGACCGCGACCTGCTGAACAAGGCGGTGGGCGCGATCCTGCATCTGTCGCAGGGCAAGCTGACGCTCTACGCCGGCGGTTACGACAGCTTCGAGGAGACGCGGCGCGAGAAGCAGCGGCTGCAACTCAAGCTCAAGAAGCGCCAGGACGACGAGCGGCGGAGGCTGGAGGCCTTCGTGGACCGCTTCCGCGCCAAGGCGTCGAAGGCCAGGCAGGCGCAGTCCCGGGTGAAGATGCTGGAGAAGATGCAGCCCATCGCGGAGGAGATCGAGGGGCGCGTGCCGCCCTTCCAGTTTCCCGACCCGCAGAAGCGCATGGGCAACCCGCTGATGCGGCTGGAGGGAGCGAGCGTCGGCTACGAGCCCGGGCAGCCCGTCCTGCGCGATCTCAGCCTGCGCATCGACGTGGACGACCGCATCGGTCTGCTCGGCTCCAACGGCAACGGCAAGAGCACCTTCGCCAAGCTGCTGTGCGGGCGGCTGGAGCCGATGGGCGGGCACCGCCGCTGTTCGAAGAAGGTGGAGTTCGGCTATTTCGCCCAGCACCAGCTCGACGAGCTGGCCGGCGGCATGACGCCCTACGACCACATCGCGGCGCTGATGCCGGACGCCACCGAAGCGCAGAAGCGGGCACGGCTCGGCCATATCGGCTTCGGGGCGAATACCGCCGATACCGTCGCGGAGAAACTCTCCGGCGGGGAGAAGGCGCGGCTGCTGTTCGCGCTCGCCGCCTTCCACGGCCCCCACCTGCTGATCCTGGACGAGCCGACCAACCATCTGGACGTGGACAGCCGCGAGATGCTGATCCACGCGCTCAACGCCTACGAGGGCGCGGTGATCCTCATCAGCCACGACCGCCACCTGATCGAGGCCTGCGCGGAGCGGCTGTGGATCGTGCGCGGCGGCACGGTCACACCCTATGACGGCGACATGGAAAGCTACCGCGCCGAATGCCTGGCGGAGCGCGGCTCGGGCCGGGCCGGCCGGGCGGAGAAATCCGCCGCGCCCCTCTCCCGCGCCAGCCGTCAGGAGGAACGCCGCCTCGCGGCCCGCAGACGCAGCGAGATCGCTCCACTGAAGAAGCAGACCGAGGCGCTGGAGAAGCGCATCGAGACGATCGCCGCGACGCTGGCGAAGATGGACAGCGCGCTCGGGGACTCCGCCCTCTACCGGGCCGATCCGGAAAAAGCCGCCGAACTCGCCCGCCAGCGGGGCCTGCTCTCCCGCGAGCTGGAGACGGCCGAACACGAATGGCTCGCGGCCAGCGAGGCCTATGAGCAGGCCCGCGCCGGGCTGGAGTGCTGAGGGCCGCGCGGCCCGGGACGACCGGACCGAAGACCCTTCCCCTCATGCGAATTGAGTATAAGATTTGTCCTAACGACCCAGGAAATGGGCCTGCTCGATTGGGAGGAAATTCCATGAAAACGACGTCTTTCAGGATGACCCGGCGCGTTGCCATGCTGGGAATGGCTGTCGCGGCCCTGCTGGCGGGGACGCCGGCACAGGCGCTGGAGGACAAGCTGGTCATCGTGACCTCTTATCCTCCGGACACCACCGATACGATCAAGGCGGCCTTCGAGGCCAAGCACCCCGGCGTCAAGGTCGAGATGCTCAGGAAGAACACCACCGCGGGCATCAAGTACCTCCAGGAGACCGCGGGCAACAACACCTCCGACATGTTCTGGGCCTCCGCGCCCGACGCCTTCGAAGTGCTCAAGGGCGACGGCCTGCTGCAGAAATACGACCTGAAGGTGACCGGCATCCCGGAGAAGGTCGGCGCCTTTCCGATCAACGATCCGGACGGCTACTACAAGGGCTTCGCCGCCTCGGGCTACGGCATTATGTGGAACACGCGCTACGTGCAGGCCAAGAAGCTGCCCGTGGCCAAGACCTGGGACGACCTGGCGCAGCCGGTCTATCACGGCCATGTCGGCATGAGCTCGCCGTCGCGTTCCGGCACCACCCACCTGACGGTCGAGACGATCCTGCAGGGCGAGGGCTGGGACAAGGGCTGGAAGCTGATCAAGGAGATCTCGGGCAACTTCAAGACCGTCTCCGAACGCAGCTTCGGCGTGCCAGACGGCGTCAACTCCGGCCAGTTCGGCTATGGCATCGTCATCGACTTCTTCGCCTTCTCGTCGAAGGCTTCGGGCTTCCCGGTCGATTTCGTGTATCCGCCGGTGACGACGCTGGTGCCCGCCAACATCGCCATCGTCAAGAACGCGCCGCACAAGGAAGCCGCCGCCGCGTTCATCGAATTCCTGATGTCCGAGGACGGGCAGCAAGTGCTGCTCGACCCGAAAATCATGCGCCTGCCCGTCAATCCGGCCACCTACGCCAAGGCGCCGGAGGGCTTCCCCAACCCGTTCAAGGACAGCTCCATCGGCGCGGCGGTCAAGTTCGATCTGGACCTGTCGAAGAGCCGCTACAACGTGGTCAATTCCCTGTTCGACGTGATGGTCACCTACCGCCTCGACGAGCTGCGCGACACCACCAGGGCAATCCAGGACGCCGAGGCGAAGCTCAAGGACAAGCCGAACGCCGAGGCGAAGAAGCTGCTCGAGGAGGCAAGGTCGCTGGTGGCCGACATGCCGGTCACGGCGGAAAAGGCGAGCGACAAGGAGTTCAACTCCATCTTCAAGGCCAAGCGCAGGAAGGCCGAGGACAAGGTCGAGGGCCGCCAGGCCGAGATGGAGCAGGA
>JBFWSL010000250.1:0-4985 GCA_050248375.1 Hyphomicrobiales bacterium
CCTGTCCGCCTTCGCTGCCCTGCGTTCCGCCGGGCTTGTGGACCGTGTCTCCAGCCATTTTCTCGGGCTGTCCGAGCCCGCCCGCCCCGGCGCCACCTACGGTCTGCGGGCCGTGCTGGAATCCTACCGCGTTCCCTGCCTCGACCATTCGCCCGAAATCGGCGGCCGCTTCTCCGCCCTCACCAATGTGGGCCTGTTGCCTGCCATGGCGCGCGGGCTGGACCCCTACAAGCTGCGCGCGGGCGCGAAGGCCGTCACCGATGCGCTGCTGGCCGCGGACGGGGCGGCCGATCATGCCTCCGCCGTTGGCGCCGCGGTCGCGGTCGGCCTGGCCAAGGAACAGGGCGTCAACATCCAGTATCTGATGCCCTACACCGACCGCCTGTCCCGCTTCGCCCACTGGTTCTCCCAGCTCTGGGCCGAAAGCCTCGGCAAGGACGGCAAGGGCACCACGCCCGTCGCTGCGCTGGGTCCGGTGGACCAGCATTCCCAGTTGCAGATGCTGCTCGACGGCCCCCGCCAGCATCTGGTCACGCTCGTGCGCACCCGCTGCGGCGGCACCGGTCCTGTCATCGAGCCCGACCTGGCGCGTCTGGCCGGGGCGGACTATCTGTCTGGCCGCAAGGCCGGCGACCTCGTCTACGCCCAGCAGCAGGCGATCGCCGAGGCGCTGCGTTCCGAGCGCCGGCCGGTCCGCACCCTCGACATGGACGTGCTTGACGAATCGGCGCTCGGAGGGCTCATGATGCATTTCATGATCGAGACGATCTTCGCCGGGCGCCTGCTCGGTGTGGACCCCTTCGGACAGCCGGCGGTGGAGTTGTGCAAGCGCCTTTCGCGGGAACGGCTCAAGGGGTGATCCCGGGAGACGCGCCGTGACCGTCCGCCAGCTTCCGCCCTCCCTGATCAACCGTATCGCGGCCGGCGAGGTGATCGAGCGCCCGGCCAGCGCCGTCAAGGAACTTGTGGAAAACGCCATCGACGCGGGCGCGCGCGCCATCGACGTGGTCGCCCAGGGGGGCGGCCTCTCGCTGCTGCGCATCACCGACGACGGCTGCGGCATGCCGCCGGACGATCTCGTCCTCGCGGTGGAGCGCCACGCCACCTCCAAGCTCCCGGGCGAGGACCTGCTCGCCATATCCACCCTTGGCTTCCGCGGCGAGGCGCTGCCCTCCATAGGCGCCGTGTCCCGCCTCTCCATCCAGACGCGGGCGGCGGGCGGCAGCGAGGGCTACGAGTTGCGCGTGGAGGCAGGGCGCAAATCCGGGCTGCGTCCCGCCGCGCTCAATCCCGGCACCCGCATCGAGGTGCGCGACCTGTTCTACGCCACGCCCGCGCGGCTGAAATTCGTCAAGTCCGAGCGGGCCGAGCAGGCGGCCATCGCCGACGTGGTCAAGCGGCTGGCCATGGCCCATCCCGAGATCGCCTTCACGCTCACCAGCGGCGAGCGCAACGTGCTGCGCCTGCCCGCCGTCATGCCCGGCGACCGCCAGGCGGTGCTGGAACGGCTCGCCCGCATCATGGGGCCGGAATTCATGGCCGACGCGGTCGCCCTCGACGCGGAGCGGGAAGGGGCCCGCGTGCAGGGCTTCGCCGGCTTGCCCACCCTCAACCGCGCCAACGCGCTCATGCAGTTCCTTTTCGTCAACGGCAGGCCCGTCCGCGACAAGCTGCTGGCCGGGGCCGTCCGCGCCGCCTATGGCGACCTGGTCCCTTCCGGCCGCCATCCCATGCTGGCGCTGTTCCTGGACCTGCCCACCCGGGAGGTGGACGTGAACGTGCACCCGGCCAAGGCCGAGGTGCGCTTCCGCGACGCCGGCGGCATCCGTTCGCTCATGGTCGGCGCGCTGCGCCAGGCCCTGGAGGCGGCCGGCCACTCCGCCGCCTCCACGCTCGCCCAGCGCGCCATGACCCGGGCCGTGCCGCGCCAGGGGTATTCCCCGACGGGCTATTCGCCGATGCGTGCCGCGCCGGCCCCCATGGGCTTCTCCGAGGACTTTCAGGCGCCATTGGAAGGTCTCGATGCCGCCAGCGGCGACACCCGCGCCAGCGACGCCGCGCCCGTAGCCGAGGACGCCGGCCACCCGCTCGGCGCGGCCCGGGCACAGCTCCACGACACCTATATCGTCGCCCAGACCGCGGACTCCGTCGTCATCGTTGACCAGCACGCCGCCCATGAGCGCCTTGTCTACGAAAAGCTGAAGCGGGCTATCGGCAACGGCGGCGTCGCCCGCCAGATGCTGCTGATCCCCGAGGTGGTCGAGCTTGGCGAAACGTCGGCGGAAGCGCTCGCGGCGCAGGCGGACGAACTGGCCCGCTTCGGCGTCGTCCTGGAGCGCTTCGGCGACACGGCGGTGGCGGTGCGCGAGATGCCCGCTCTTCTGGGCGATACCGACATAGCCGGTCTGGTGCGCGACCTCGCCGACGAGATTTCCGAAGCCGGGACATCAGGCACGCTCAAGGAACGTATCGACCACGTCTGCGCCACCATCGCCTGCCACGGCAGCGTGCGCGCCGGGCGGCGGCTGTCCGGCCCGGAGATGGACGCCCTGCTCAGGGAGATGGAGGCCACGCCCGGCTCCGGCCAGTGCAACCACGGCCGCCCGACATATGTTGAACTGAAGCTCGCCGACATCGAGAAGCTGTTCGGCCGGCGCTGAGAGGGAATGGCCCATGGTCCGTCTTCTGGGCTGGCTCGTGATCGTCGCCGTCATCGGCGTCGGCGCCTTCGGCCTCTATGATGCGGTCTACGGTCCGCCCTCGGTGGTGCTCGAATATGGCAAGGTGGATGCCGTCAGCGCCCACGATCCCGCGAAGCGCGCCGAGGCGCGCACCCGGCACGTCCAGCGCGGCAGGCTCACCTTCTGGGAAGTGGAACTGCCCGGCGGCTCATGGCTCGACTGCGGCGGCGACTGCGCCGGTGCCTTGCGCAAGCAGGAGCTCGACTTCTGGCGCGCCCGCAAGGAGGAGGATGCGAAGCGGTGAGTCCCTGAGCCGGCAAGTAGCAAGTAGCCCGGGTGGAGCGAAGCGAAACCCGGGGAAAGGCGTATCGCGATCAATCCGCCCGCAGGATCAGGACCTGCGTGTCGCCATAGCGCCGCCGGTCGATCTTGCTGAAACCTTCCGGCGCGGACATTTCCGCGTCGGCGCGCTCCTCCAGCACGCAGACGGCGCCCGGCCGGATCCAGCCGCCTTCGCGAAGCGCCGGGAGCGCCTGCGTGCCGAGCCCCTTGCCGTAGGGCGGGTCGAGAAAGACCAGGTCGAAGGGGTCGAGTGTGCCGGCGGGTCCGGGGCTGGTGGCGTCGCGCCGCCATATCTTGGTCTCGCCCGTGAGCGACAGGGCTTCCACATTCTGCCGGATGGCCGCGCGGGCCGAGGCGTCGCTGTCGATGAACAGCGCGAAGCGCGCGCCCTGCGACAGCGCCTCCAGCCCTAGCGCGCCGGTGCCCGCGAACACGTCGAGCACCCGCGCGCCCTCCAGCTCGAAATCCTCCACGCCATGCCGGAGAATGTTGAACAGGGCCTGGCGCACCTTGTCGCTGGTGGGCCGCGTCTCCTGGCCCTTCGGGGCTGCCAGCCGGGCGCCCCGGAACCGTCCCGCGACGATCCTCATTGCCGCCTGCGCCTCGGCTTCACCGGTTTCGCCGCGTCCTTCGGTGGCGGCAGGCCAAGCTCCTTCGCCAGTTCCGGCCCGAGCTGGTCGCCCAGGATGCGCGGCGGCACTTCCTCGAACGCGCCTTCCTTGAGGTCGCCGAGCTGGAAGGGACCGAAGGAGATGCGGATCAGCCGGTTCACCTCCAGGCCAAGATGCGCCGCCACGCGCTTGACCTCGCGGTTCTTGCCTTCCCGGAGCGCCAGCGTCATCCACACATTCGCGCCCTGCTGCCGGTCGAGCCGCGCGTCTATGGCGCCATAGCGTATGCCTTCGATCTCCACGCCCTTGTTCAGGGCATCCAGCGTGTCCTGGGCAACCTTGCCCCTGGCCCGGACCCGGTAGCGCCGCAGCCAGCCCGTCGCCGGCAGTTCCAGGTGCCGCGCCAGTCCGCCATGGGTGGTGAGCAGCAGCAGCCCTTCCGTGTTCACGTCCAGCCGGCCGATGGAGATGATCCGGGGAAGTTCTCTCGACAGCGCGTCGAACACTGTGGGCCGCCCTTCCGGGTCCCGGTGGGTGGTCACAAGGCCCTTCGGCTTGTGGTAGCGCCACAGCCGGGGCCGCTCCAGCGCCGGCAGCGGCTTGCCGTCCACGGTGATGGTGTCCTTCGGCCCGACCACCCGCGCCGGGCTGGTCAGCGTCTCCCCGTTGACCGCCACCCGCCCGGCCTCGATCCAGCGTTCCGCGTCGCGGCGGGAACACAGCCCCGCCCGCGCGATCGCCTTGCCGATGCGCATGGTCTCGCGCTCCACCTGCGTGGGCACCTTTTGCCGTTGTTTCGCCGTCACTTGACCGCTTTCCCCGCTTGGGGCACACGCACCCCATGACCGCGCGCAAAGTCGCAGAACCCTTGGGCTCCGGCAAGTCCGGCTCTTCCATCGAAGCGCCGCCCACGCCCATGGACCTGGCGCTGGAGGAGGCCCAGGCCGCCGCCGCCCGGGGCGAGGTGCCCGTCGGCGCCGTCATCGTCACCCGCCAGGGCGAAGTGCTCGCCCGTGCCGGCAACCGCACGCTGGAGCTGAAGGACCCCACGGCCCATGCCGAGTTGCTGGCCATCCGCCAGGCCTGCGCGGAAACAGGAAGCGAACGCCTGACCGGCGCCTTCATCTACGTGACGCTGGAGCCATGTCCCATGTGCGCCACGGCGATCTCCTTCGCCCGGCTGGCCCGCCTCTACTATGGCGCGCCGGACCCCAAGGGCGGCGGCGTCGATCACGGGCCCTGCATCTTCGACCAGTCCACCTGCCATCATGCGCCCGAGGTCTATGGCGGCATCGGCGAGGCCCGCGCCGCGGAACTGCTCAGGACATTTTTCCGCGCCCGCCGGTGAGCA
>JBFWSL010000251.1:0-4967 GCA_050248375.1 Hyphomicrobiales bacterium
CTTCACCTGGGAGCCGAAGTCCTCGTAGATCGATCCGCTCGCCTTGATGAAAGCGTCCTTGTCGGGCGTATTCACTTCCATCTTGGCCTTCAGGTCCGTGAACAGAGACTCGTCCAACTCACCGGCCTTGGTGTAGACCCAGGCCTGAAGCTCGCGGGCGGTGTCCGTCAGCAGCTTCTGAACGTCCTGCGGCAGCTTGGAGAACTTGTCCTCGCCCGCGGCCAGGTATACCGGCGAATAGACATGCCCGGTCAGCGACAGGTACTTCTGCACTTCCTGGAACTTCGCGCTGTGGATCTGAACGAAGGGGTTCTCCTGACCGTCCATAACGCCGGTCTTCAGGGCGGTGAACACTTCCGAGAAAGCCATCGGCGTCGGGTTGGCGCCATAGGCCTGGAACATCTTCACGCGCCACTCGCCCTTCGGCGTCCGCAGCTTGATGCCCTTGAGGTCTTCGGGCTTGTTGATCGGCCGGACGTTGTTGGTGATATGCCGGAAGCCGTTCTCCCAGATGGCGAGGATGCGGTAACCCTTCGCCTTCACCGCCGGCTGGAACACACTATCCAGCAGCTCGTCGCTCACCCGCTTCATATGCGGACGGTCCTGGATCACATAGGGCATCTCGAACACGCCGAATTCGGGCGCGACCGAAGACATGATGGTGGACGGCAGGCTCAGGTCGATCTGGCCCAGCTTCAGCTTCTGCATCATGTCCTTGTCGGGACCGAGCTGGCTCGAGCCGAACACGACGACCTTGTACTTGCCCGCCAGCTTCTCGTTGATGCGCTTGGCGTACTCCTGGGACACCATTTCATAGAGCGAGCCCGGATTGCCGACATGGCCGAGCTTCAGCTCGGTTTCCGCCTGCACCGGCCCGGCCAGCAGCGCGGTGAGCGCCGCACCGGCCAGGAATGTGAACAACTTACGCATATCGGTAGTCCTCCCTTAGGTTTTATGGGGTGGGGTCAGGACGCCCTGCCCTCATTTAATTGAACCGAATGTGACAGACTTAGCAGCTTGCCGCCAGCCTTTCACCCGCCATGCCCTCGGTCTTGCCGCCGAGGTAGTCCATCGCCGCCTGCACACCGCTCGACTTGTGCGGAATGCCGGCGAGACCTAGTCCCATTTCTACGCCAGCCAGCGTGCCCAGCAGGGTCAAATCGTTGAGATCGCCGAGGTGTCCTATGCGGAAAATCTTGCCCGCGACCTTGCCGAGGCCGGCGCCCAGAGACATGTCGAAATGTTCAAGGATGACCTTGCGCAGGGCGTCGGCGTCGTGACCGCCCGGCACCAGCACCGCGGTCAGAACTGGGGAATACTCCTTCGGCTCCACACAGAGGATTTCCAGGCCCCAGGCCCGGATGGCCCGCCTCGTCGCCTCGCCATGGCGCTTGTGGCGGGCAAAGACATTGTCCAGCCCCTCCTCCAGCAGCATGTCGATGGCTTCGGCAAGGCCGTAGAGCAGGTTCGTCGCCGGCGTGTAGGGGAAATAGCCCCGCTCGTTGGCCGCCAGCATCTCCTGCCAGCCCCAATAGGCCTTCGGCAGCGTCGAGGACTCCGAAGCCTTCAACGCCTTGTCGCTGACCGCGTTGAACGATAGCCCCGGAGGCAACATCAGGCCTTTCTGGGAACCGCCCACGGTGACGTCCACGCCCCATTCGTCATGGCGGTAGTCCACCGAGGCCAGCGAGGAGATGGTGTCCACCATCAGCAGCGCGGGATGGCCCGCATTGTCGATGGCCTTGCGGATCTCGGCGATGCGCGAGGTCACGCCGGTCGAGGTTTCGTTGTGGACGACGCACACGGCCTTGATGGTGTGGCTCTTGTCGTCCTTCAGCCGCGCCTCGATCGCTTCCGGGTTCGCTCCCCGGCGCCAGTCGTTGGAAATGAATTCGGGCTTCAGGCCCAGCTTGTCGGCGATCCCCTTCCACAGGGTCGCGAACTGGCCGGTCTCGAACATCAGCACCGCGTCGCCCGGCGAAAGGGTGTTCACCAGCGCCGCTTCCCACGCGCCGGTACCGGACGCGGGGTAGATGATGACCGGATTCCTGGTCTGGAAAATTGTCCTGATGCCGGAGAGAACCCGTTTTCCGAGTTGGCCGAACTCGGGACCACGGTGGTCGATAACCGGCATGTCGATCGCGCGAAGGATGCGATCCGGAACCGGCGACGGTCCGGGTATCTGAAGGAAATGACGTCCCGCCGTTCTCGCCATTACTGCAAGCCTCCCTGAAGACTGCTATATGCAGCCGAGCCAAGCCCCACCGTCCCGGCTTCGGGACGGACTCTGCGGGCCCGCTTGCTGCCCTGCTTTTCACAGTTGTAATATTGAATTATGAATGCACTTTCCCTGTCAAGTGACATGAGTGCCCTCGAACGCCGCCTCCGTGCCGAAATCGAGGGCGAAGTCCTGTTCGACCGCTTCACCCGCGGCCGCTATTCCACCGACGCATCCATCTACCAGATCGAACCGCTCGGCGTCGTCATACCGAAAACCACCGCGGACCTCGCCGCCATCATCGCCATCGCGGCGGAAGAAGACGTTCCCGTGCTGCCGCGCGGCGGCGCCACCTCCCAGAGCGGCCAGACCGTCGGCCGTGCCCTCGTCATCGACTTCTCGAAATACCTGCGCAACCTGCTCGCGGTCGATCCCGAGACCCGGACCTGCCGCGTGCAGCCCGGTATCGTGCTCGACCAGTTGAACGCTCAATTGAAAAGGCATGGCCTGTGGTTTCCGGTGGATGTCTCCACCGCCAGCCGGGCCACCATAGGCGGCATGGCCGGCAACAATTCCTGCGGCACCCGTTCGCTGCGCTACGGCATCATGCGCGACAACGTCATCGCCATCGACGCCATACTCGCCGATGGAACCGAAGCGCATTTCGGCGAGGCCCCTGCCAGCATCGACCGCATCAACGAGCCCTCGCCGGTGGCGGACCTCATGCGCGACCTGCTCGCGCTCGGCCGCAAGCACAGAAAGACCATCGCCGGAGCCTATCCGGGCGTCTCGCGCCGCGTTGGCGGCTACAATCTCGACGCGCTGGTGCCGGGCGAGGACGAACCGGTCAATCTGGCCAGGCTGCTCGTCGGCTCCGAAGGCACCCTCGCCTTCACCAGCGAGATCGACCTGAAGCTCTCGCCCCTGCCGAAGAACAAGGCGGTCGGCGCCTGTCACTTCAAGACCTTCCGCAAGGCCATGGAGGCCGCCCAGCACATCGTCGAGCTGAAACCCGTTGCGCTGGAGCTGGTCGACCGCACGCTTATCGAGCTTGCCCGCGACATTCCCATGTTCCGCCCCACCCTCGACCGTTTCGTGAAGGGCGAACCGGAAGCGGTGCTGCTGTGCGAATTCGCAGAGGACAACCAGGTGGAGAATGTCCGCCGCCTGAAGCAGCTCGATGAACTTATGCGCGACCTCGGACACAGGAACGCCGTGGTCGAGGCGATCGGCGCCGACTTCCAGAAGGCCATCTGGGAAGTGCGCAAATCCGGCCTCAACATCATGATGTCCATGAAGAGCGACGGGAAACCCGTTTCCTTCATCGAGGACTGCGCCGTCCCTCTCCAGCACCTCGCCGACTACACGGAACGGCTGACGGACGTGTTCGAGAAGCACGGCACACGCGGCACATGGTACGCCCACGCCTCAGTCGGCTGCCTGCATGTCCGCCCCGTCCTCAACCTCAAGCTGGAGAAGGACGCGCAGACCATGCGCGCCATCGCGGAAGAAGCCTTCGAGCTTGTGCGCGAGTATAAGGGCGCCCATTCCGGCGAACATGGCGACGGGCTGGTCCGCTCCGAGTTCCACGAGAGCATGTACGGAGCCAGGACCGTCCGCCTCTTCGAGCAAGTCAAGGACCGCTTCGATCCAAAGGCACGGATGAACCCGGGAAAGATCGTGCGGCCCACGAAAATGGACGACCGCACGCTGTTCCGCTTCAAGCCGGACTACCATGTGCCCGAAATCGGGACGGCCCTCGACTGGCCGGGTTTCACAGGCGCCGGACGCGGTTTCCAGGGCGCGGTGGAGATGTGCAACAACAACGGCGCCTGCCGGAAGTTCGACGCGGGCGTCATGTGCCCCTCCTTCCGCGTAACCCGCAACGAGCGCGACGTGACGCGGGGGCGCGCCAATACCCTGCGCCTCGCCATTTCCGGACAGCTTGGACCGGAGGCGCTGACTTCGCCGGAAATGATGGAGACGATGAAATACTGCGTCTCCTGCAAGGCCTGCCGCCGCGAATGCCCCACCGGCGTCGACATGGCCAAGATGAAGATCGAGGTGCTGCACGCCAGCGCGCGCAGGCACGGCGTCAGCCTGCATGACAGGCTGGTCGCCTGGATGCCACGTTACGCGCCGCTCGCCCGCTACGCCGCTCCCCTGCTCAATATGCGCAACTGGCTTCCCGGAGCGCGCTGGATCGGCGAGAGGTTCACCGGCTTTTCCGCCAGACGCCGTCTCCCCCGCTGGCGCATGGACGCCTTCCGCGATGCGGGGCCTTATGGTCCCGCCGGCGGCCGTCCCGTGGTGCTGTTCGTGGACAGCTTCAACCGCGCCTTCGATCCCGAGAATGTCCGCGCCGCCATCCGCGTCCTCGCCGGAGCCGGCTACCGCGTCCACATCGCGTCGGGAAAAGGCCGGCCGCTGTGTTGCGGCAAGACCTTCCTCGCCGCCGGCCTGGTCGATGAGGCCCGTGCCGAGGCCCGCCGCCTGCTCGCGGCGCTGAAGCCTCACCTCGATGCGGGACACCCGGTCGTCGGACTGGAGCCGAGCTGCCTGTTCGCCTTGCGCGACGAGGTGGTCTCCATGCTGCCCGGCGAGGAGTCGGCGAAGCTCGCCAGGAGCTCCAGGCTCATCGAGACATTCCTGCTGGAGGAGAAGAAGGCCAGACGCCTGAAGCTCGAATTCCCAAAACAGACAAACCAGGACCGCCAGGTGCTTCTGCATGGCCACTGCCACCAGAAGT
>JBFWSL010000252.1:0-4966 GCA_050248375.1 Hyphomicrobiales bacterium
GCCGCGGCTGCCTCCGGTGGAAAAGCTCTGCCACACCCGTCCGCGCTCCAGATTGGTGGCCGGGGTGGGGTATTCCGTGGTCACCCTGGACCAGTCGCACTCCAGTTCCTCCGCCACGAGCTGGGCGAGGCCGGTGAGGGAGCCCTGGCCCATCTCGGAGCGGGCAATGCGGATGATGACCGTTTCGTCCGGCTTCACCACCACCCAGGCGTTGATCTCGTCGGGGAAGCCCGCCTGGGCCATCGCGGCATCCAGGCTCAACGGTATGTGAAAGCCGAGCGTGAGGCCGGCGGCTGCGCCGCCAGCGACGAACCCGCGGCGTGTCAGTTCGATTTTCGTCATGGCCTGCCTCCCTTACGCCTTCTGCCCGGCGGCGCGGTGGATGCCCGCGCGCACGCGGCGGTAGGTGCCGCAACGGCAGATATTGGTGATCTCCGCGTCAATGTCGGCGTCGGTCGGCTTGGGCGTCCTCGCCAGAAGCGCCGCGGCGGCCATGATCATGCCGGTCTGGCAGTAGCCGCATTGGGGGACGTCCAGTTCCGCCCAGGCCTTCTGCACCGGATGCGAGCCATCGGGGGAAAGCCCCTCGATGGTGACGATCTTGTCCGTCTCCGCCACCGCGTCCAGCGGCAGCACGCAGGAGCGCTGGGCCTCGCCGTTGACGTGCACGGTGCAGGCGCCGCAGGCGGCGATGCCGCAGCCATATTTGGCGCCGGTCAGGTCCAGATACTCCCGCAGAACCCACAGAAGCGGTGTCGAGCCGTCCGCCTCGACCTCCACCGTCTTGCCGTTGACGTTGAGCTTCGCCATGAGCCGCGCCTCCTCATCCTTTCAGGAATAATATTGCAACGGTCGCAAATGCGGCCTGCCAAAGTCCAATCCCAATGGCGTGAGGCCCGCCGGGAAATGGCCAAACCGGCCACGGCGGGATTGCATACAATCGTGGATTCAGGTGAAGCTATCTGAGCTTAAGCGAATCGGCGGGCAAGGCCGTGGCAACCAGAAGAACCCAGTCTGAACGAATCCGGGACGAACTGGCGACAGACATCGCCAGGGGGCGCCTGTCGCCCGGCGCGGCCCTGGACGAGATGACGCTCGCCACCCGTTTCGGCGTCTCGCGCACCCCGATCCGCGAGGCGATCCGCCAGCTCGAGGCCGCGGGATTCGCCGACGCCCGGCCCCATCGCGGCGCGGTGGTGGCCACCATCACGGACCAGCGGCTGGACGAGATGTTCATGGTCATGGCGGCTATGGAGGGTCTTTGCGCGCGCGAGGCCGCGTTCAACATGACAGCCGAGGACCACCACGGGCTGCTTGCCATCCACGAACGGGCGCGCATCGCCGCCGACTCCGGCAGCATCGAGGAGTACTACCCGCTCAATACCCGGTTCCATGCCGCCATCTATGCGGGCACGCACAACTCCTTCCTGGAGGAGTTGACCCGGCATGTGCGCAGGCGGGTGGCGCCCTATCGGCGTGCGCAGTTCGAGGCGTCGGGACGGCTCGACCTGTCCTACCGGGAGCATGACCGGGTGGTGCAGGCTATCCTGAAGCGTGACGGCGCGGCGGCGCAGGAGCACATGACCAGCCATATGAAGATCGTGCGGACAGCCGTACGCGAGGTGGTCTAGGCCACGCCTTCCCGAGGCGCGTCCTCTTGCCGGGCCATATAGTTGCGCCAGCCGCCGAAGGACGAGATGTCACGGGCGCCGCGCACGCTTTCGTCTCCGACCACGAAGCCCTTGGCGCTGGAGCCGTCGCCGAAGCGGATCGTGCCGATGCACAGCGGCGCGGGGATGCGCGAGACGAAGCGGCCGAACGCCTCCGCGGAGAGCGCCCAGATCTCCGCCTCGATGGCGTGGCCCTTTCCTCCCGCCACCTCCAGCAGTCCGGGCTTGCGCGGATTGGCCCCAGGCAACTCGAACAGGCGATAGTCGCAGGCGGTGCGTACGGTGCGAATGAAGGCGCCGCCGAGTTCGGTGAGCTCGCGGTTGAGGGGAAGGCCGGTGAGATGCGCGCCTACCACGGCGATCTCGATGCCGGAGGACTTGTGCAAACGCGCGGGACGCGGGGCGGTCACAGGCGCGCCGCCCGTCATCTGCCCGGCGAAGCCGGAAAGCATGTCGTCAAGGCCGCCGCGCGCGAGCAGCGTGACGCTCGCCGGACGGCCATCGGCCTGCGTGCCGGTGGGAATGGCCAGGCCGCACAAGCCCAGCAGGTTCACGAAGTTGGTGTAGGTGCCGAGATTGGAATTGGTGACTATGGGGTCGGCGAGGTTCTGCTCCAGCGTGTACCAGGTCGGCGCGGTGGGCACGCAGAGCAGGTCCACACCGTCGATCAGCGCCGCGACCTCACGCCTGAGTTCCTCCAGACGGTAGAGCCCCTTGAAAGCGTCGGCGGCACTGATGCCCCTCGCCTGCAGGATGACGGAGCGGGTCACAGGATGCAATTGGGACTCGTTGGAGGCGAGGAAACTCTCGATGGCCGCGTAGCGTTCCGCGACCCAGGGCCCCTCATAAAGGAGCCTCGCCACCTGGTAGAAAGGCTCGAAGGGCAATTCGACGATCCCGGCGCCGGTTGACGCTATGCCGTCGATAGTCGCCGCGAAGGCGGATTCCGCCGCGCTGTCGCCGAAGAACTGCCGGTCCGCGGGCCGTGGCACGCCGACGCGGGACACGGCCCGCGTGGCCGGCTGCCATGGGCGGGAATAGGGATCGCCCTGGTCGAATTTCGCAGCCACATGGAGCACCGCGCGCGCATCCTCGACGCTTGTCGCGAATATGGAGACGCAGTCGAGGGTGCGGCAGGCGGGTACGACGCCCCGCGTCGAGAGCGCACCCAGGCTGGGCTTGAGCCCGACGATGCCGTTCAGGCCCGCGGGCACGCGGCCAGAGCCAGCCGTGTCCGTGCCAAGCGCGAAGGCGGCGATGCCCTGCGCCACGGCCACGGCCGAGCCGGAACTCGAACCGCCGGGCACAAGTTCGGGATCGAGGGCGTTGCGGGGTATTTGATAAGGCGTGCGCGTGCCGACGAGACCGGTGGCGAACTGGTCGAGGTTGGTCTTGCCGATCACCAGGGCGCCAGCTTCGCGCAGGAGACGCACCACTTCCGCATCCTGTCCGGGCCGGTAGGCGTATGCGGGACAGGCGGCGGTGGTGGGCATGCCGGCCACGTCGATATTGTCCTTCACCGCGAAGGGTACGCCCCAGAGCGGCCTGGTTTCCGGATCGAAGCTTCCCAGCGCCTCGGCTTCGGCGATCACGGACTCGGCCGGCGGCAGATGGATGAAAATGCCCGGGTCATCGACCTCGGCGATACGCTCGAAGGCTTCCCGCACGGCGTCGCCGGCCGGCTTCCCGGCTGCATAGTCCCGATGCAGGGCTTCGATGGTCAGCAGCGACCGGGTCATGCGTTCCAGGCCGGGGGATGTGGAATGGCCTCCAGCAGCGAACGCGTATAGGCGTCCGAAGGCTTCGACATCAGCTTTCCGGCATTTCCCTGCTCGACGATACGGCCGCCGCGCATGACCACCACGCGGTCGCACAGAAGCCGGACCACATTCAGATCATGCGAAACGAAGAGATAGCTCATATTCAGCTCCGTCTTCAGGTCCTGCAGCAGGTTCAGCACCACTGCCTGCACAGAGACATCCAGCGCCGCCGTCGGCTCGTCAAGCACCAAAAGCCTGGGCGATAGCGCTATTGCGCGGGCAATGCCGACGCGCGCCTTCTGGCCACCGGAAAGCTGGTGCGGGAAGCGGTCCAGCAGACCGCGCGGCAGGCCGACCTGATCGGCCAGCCTTTCGGTCATGGTGTCCGCCGACGCCTTTTCCTCCGGGCGTCCCATGCGCAGGATCGGATCGGCTATGGACTGACGGGCGGTGAAACGCGGGTTGAGGGAATCGGTAGGGTCCTGGAAAACCATCTGCAACAGCGGCCGATAGCGCGAGGTGGCAAAGTCCTTCGCCGGAATACTGCCGATATCGATCTCATCGAATTCCACCGTTCCGGAGGTGGGGTCGAGCAACCGCATGATGATGGAAGACGTGGTGGACTTGCCACAACCCGATTCGCCGACGAGACCGACGCTGTCGCCACAGGCGATGTCGAGGGACAGGTCGTCCACGGCGCGGAAGACCGGCGCCTCCTGTTCCGTCTCGCGGCCGAAGGGCAGCAGCCCACGCAGGCCCTTGCCCTTCGCCCGCAGCGGAAAGTCCTTGGTCAGGTTGCGGATGGTCAGCAGCGGCTTCTTCTTCGCCGCCTTCGGCGATCTGGCCCTGCTGACCGGAGCCGCCCTGCCTTTCGGCCTGGCGGTAGGGGTCATGTCCTCCGGCAGCAGGTCGCGGATGCTCACGCCGAGACGTGGCGTCGCGCGAATGAGTTTGCGGGTGTAGGCGTGCCCGGGCCTGGCGAACAGCGCTTTCACCTTCGCGTTCTCGACCACCCGACCCTTCTCCATGACGACGATGCGGTCGCAATAGGCCGAGGCCAGACCGAGATCATGGGTGATGAGCATGGTGGACATGTTGCGTTCGGCGGTGAGCTCCACCACCAGGTCAAGCACCGCCTTCTGGGTGGTGACATCGAGGCCGGTGGTCGGCTCGTCCGCGATCAGAAGCTTGGGCTGGCAGGCGAGCGCGATGGCGATGACCACGCGCTGGCACATGCCCCCGGAAAGCTCGTGGGCATAGGAGTGATAGCGCTCCTGCGGATTGCGGATGCGGACCAGGTCGAGCGCGGCGATGGCCTTTTCCTTCGCGTCGTACATGGTGGCGAGCCCATGCTGGCGCAGCACGTCCTCGATCTGCCTGCCGATCTTGCGGATGGGGTTGAGGGCGGCGCGCGGGTTCTGGAAGATCATGGAAATCTCCCGCCCCCTGATGTCTCCCATGATGGACGGCGTCGCACGGCGGATGTCCACGCCCGAATAGCTCAGCTCCCCCTGGGCGATGACGCCGTTGGCGTCG
>JBFWSL010000253.1:0-4965 GCA_050248375.1 Hyphomicrobiales bacterium
AATCTTCTGCCCGCCATCCGAACCGGCTTTCGGGGTGAGAACCTTCCACTGGTCTATGAGGTGCGCGTTCTTGCGAATGTTGGCCCTCGGCATATAGCCAACGAACCGCTTGCCCGAACGCACCAAATGGAGCGCAACGTCGCCGGGCTTCGTGGCATCGCCGTAGCCATCGAAGTTCGTTGCGATGCCGAACGGTGTATCGCCGGTCAGAATCTCGATGATGGACGGCTCGGTCTTCGCCTGCACCTTATGCAAAATATCGACCGCGCGCGGGTCGCGGACAAACACGTCGAACTCGCCAAGATCACGGGCGACAGGGCCAATCACTTCCTCGCCGCGATGGGTGGTGACGTTGGTGCGGCCCGTATGCGCCTTTTCCCAGAGGAAATAGCAGATGCCGCCTTTCACCTCGACGCCGGGGAACACGTCCTTGGAAACGGGAAAATCGACGATCTCCGCCAGTTTGGCGGACGACAGCATTTCGGTGCGGAACTCGTCCATGCCGCGCCCGCCCGCCATCCAGCGCGAGGGAACGACCATGCTGACGAAGCGGGGTTCAAGATTGAACGCCTGCTGCACGAACAGATGGTAGATGGATGAGTCGCTGGTGCCGCCTGCGCCGCCGGTCATCTGGTAGGGCGGGTTTCCTATAATCACGTCGAACTGCATATCGGCTCCGAACAGCTCGCCGACGCGAGCCTTTATGTCGTGGGTGTGGATGAAGGCGTAGGCGTGATTTTCCAGCTCCGGCCCCCTGTCAAAGAGCGCGCGTGGTGCGCCGCAATACTCGCATTTCGCGTTCTGCCACGAATGTTCGGTGCGCTCGAACCAGACATTACCGCCGTCGTTGGCAAAGCTCTGCGCCACGGAATGTTCGCCGTTGGCGTGTTTCGAGCAATAGAGGCTGCGCCGCGCCAGCAGGCTGGTGAGCGTGGTTATGGCGATGCCGAACACCTGCCGAGTGAGGATATGATCGACCCGCGTTTGCAGGTCGGGGATTTCATCCGCCAGCCCTGCTATCAGGCGCGTGGTAATCTCGCGCAGGAACACGCCGGACTTGGTGAACGGGTCAAGGAACGTGACCGTGCTATCCGCCCAGATATTCGCACCGTCGTTCCGCGCTGCCCACGCCTCTGCCAGCGTATCCAGCATCCGGTTGGCAAATTCCGGCGGTGTAAATACCTCGTCGTTCGAGAGGTTGGCAATGCAGGTCAGAACGTCGGGATTGCGCCCCCGCAGCGTAAATCCCGCCTGTTCGTTCATGCAGCATCCCCCGTCTCGCCGCTGGCAAATCCCGCCAGATCACACGGCGTCATCGGCGGATATACTTTGATGGGGGTAAAAATCTCGTGCCTGCCGAGCTGGGAGAACAACGAATCCTCGGCGCTGAAACTTGCCGCGCCGGTAAGCACATCGAGCCGGAAATCCCGCCGCTGAAACTTGCCTTTGCCGAGATAGCCCCACTCCACCACGCTGATCGGCGCGCCGTTCATGTCGCGCATGGTCATGGCGTCGCCGTGGACAAGATTGAGGGACAGCACAAAGAGCGCCGCGCGATACGTCTCATCCGCATCGTCCGTCAGATTGAGATATTCGGCGAACACTTCCAGCATGTTCGCGCGGCACTCGGCGATATTGTCCGGCAGCAATTCGATTCCGTAACAGCACATCAGCGCCAGCAGCGCATAGTGCCGTTTCTCGAAGGCGGACTTGCCGAATTTGGTTTCGACAGCGGCCAGCTTGCGTTGCAGGACGGGGACGAGGAAGTTCCCGCTGCCGCAGGCAGGTTCCAGAAAGCGAGCGTCGATCCGCTCGGTTTCGCCCTTGATGAGATCGAGCATAATTTCGACCAACCAAGGCGGCGTGAACACCTCCCCGTGATCGGCAACGCGCTTCTTTGACTTTATCAGATTCATGAATGGCAACCTGTCATCGAAGCTAGCAGCATGTGGCGGTCGCAGCCCCTGCGTTCTTCGCGGATTTATCAATCCCGGCGAGCGCGCGCGGTTTTCTAGACACGCTTTGATACCTCCACGACCTTCCCCTTCTCCTTAGTCGCACCATCCGCCAGCTGGGACAGCCGCTCATATTCTTCCACCGACATGACGATAACGACGCCACGCCCATGCTTCTCGATCAGCACAGGCGCTGCGCGTGCGGTGTCAATCATCAGGCCGAAACCGTTCTTGGCTTCGCGTGCAGACATGGTTTTCATGCTCGAATCCCGTGACATACAGTTGCGCCATTTAGGGCGAAATAGCTCTTTTTGCCAAGGGCAGCGAGGACAGAAAATCTGAACCTGCGCGGCGCTGCCGCGCGATGGCGGGCGGCGCTGCGATATGTGAGGTCTTCGCGCCGCCCGCCATCGGTCACGCACGATCCTGCTGCGGTTGAGTTCTGTCATGCACGTCTGGCGAACGATCCGTCTCGAACGCCACCTTTCCCAGCTTTGTCCAGACGCCGCGCGCGTGTTCGCCGTCCTCGCTGTTGAGCTTTTCGGCTATCCAGATCATCGCGCCGTAGATCATGGCACGGTCATCGCCGGTCAGTTCCACGATCCCGGCTTTGACGACGAGACCGCCGAGTTCGATCAGATGTCGCGTTCGCTTGCGGCGCTCGACTTGCCACATCCGCATGTCATGTCGCGCCCGCGCCGCCTGATGCCGGTTGCGCGCCGCCCGATTGCGTTGCCGCGCCGCCAATGTCGCGGTCAGGCGTTGGTGCAGATCGCCGCGACTTTCCTTGAAAGAACGCGGCCCCGCGCTTGGCCCACGCCTCCCTCTTTCCGGCATCGGTGGTTTCCGCCAGCACGACCAGCGCACCGGCCAGTTCCTCGGCGGTGAGCGCATCGGCACCCGTGGCGATCACCAGTTCGCCAAGCTGCTGCACCTTGCGGGTTTTGAGTTCCCGCGCCTTGTCTTCCAGCGCCTTCAGTTCCGCGTCATAGTCCCGTGGCTTGCGCATTGTATCCTCCATAAGCTGTTGATGCGGTAAGGATAGTTGCACAGACGACAGAACGCAGTATTGTTGCCTGGACGGTCTGGCACGGCCCGGTCCATCCCGAGATTTTTTCGAGGGAGGGCGCGCTTATACGTCGTTCCGACGTCCGCTTCGCCGTGGCAATGCTTGATCGCGATGGCGATCTATCATCTTCACGTCAAGGTCATTGGCCGCAAGGCCGGATCGAGCGCGGTGGCGTCCGCCGCCTACCGCTCGGCCTCGCGGATGCGCGATGAACGCATCGACCGCGTGCAAGATTTTTCCAACAAGCGCGGTGTCGTTCATTCCGAGGTGCTATTGCCGGAGAACGCGCCGGCGGCATGGTCCAACCGCGAACGGCTCTGGAACGATGTGGAGGCGTTCGAGGTCAGGAAGGACGCCCAGCTTGCCCGTGAAGTCGAGTTCGCCATCCCGCGCGAGATGACGCAGGCGCAGGGCATCGAGTTGGCCCGCGACTTCGCGCAGTCGGAATTTGTCGATCAGGGCATGATCGCCGATCTGAATGTGCATTGGGACATCGGCGAGGACGGGATGCCGAAGCCCCATGCCCACGTCATGCTCACCATGCGCAGCGTGGATGAGAACGGGTTCGGCCGGAAGGTGCGGGACTGGAACCGGACGGAGATGGTTGAGCGTTGGCGGGAACGATGGGCCGAGCATGTCAACGAACGGCTGGCCGAACTCGACATAGATGCCCGCATCGACCACCGCAGCCTTGAGGCGCAGGGGATCGGGCTTGAGCCGCAAAGCCAGATCGGCGCGCCTGCGCAGCGGATCGAGGGCGAAGGGATCGAGGCCGCAGACCGCGCCGACATGCACCGCGAGATCGCGCGCAACAACGGCGCGCGCATCATCGCCGATCCTTCCGTTGCGCTGGATGCGATCACACATCAGCAATCGACCTTCACACGCCGCGACATGGCGATGTTTGCGCACCGCCACAGCGACGGCATCGAGCAGTTCAACGAGGTCATGGGCGCGATGCGCAATGCGCCCGATCTGGTCGAACTAGGCAAGGATGGACGCGGCGAGGATCGGTTCACCACCCGCGACATGATCGAAGCCGAACAGCGCCTGCATCGCGCCGCGGAACTGATGGCCGAGCGCGAACGCCGTGAAATGAACGACGCCGACAGGGAGGCGGCACTTGCCCGAGCGGAACAGCGTGGCCTTGTCCTGTCCGGCGAGCAGGCCGACGCGCTGGCGCATGTCACTGACGCGCGCGACCTTGGCATTGTCGTCGGTTATGCCGGGACGGGAAAGAGCGCCATGCTTGGCGTTGCCCGCGAGGCTTGGGAAGCGGCGGGCTATGAGGTTCGCGGCGTCGCCCTGTCCGGTATCGCCGCCGAGAATCTGGAAGGTGGGTCGGGCATCGCCTCGCGCACCATTGCCAGCATGGAACACGGCTGGAAACAGGGCCGCGACATGCTCACCAGCCGCGATGTGCTTGTTATCGACGAGGCAGGGATGGTTGGCACCCGCCAGTTGGAGCGCGTCCTGTCCCATGCGGCGGAAGCTGGCGCAAAGGTCGTGCTGGTCGGCGATCCGCAGCAGTTGCAATCCATCGAGGCCGGTGCCGCCTTCCGCTCGATCCATGACCGGCACGGCGGCGTCGAAATCCATGAGGTTCGCCGCCAGCGTGAGGACTGGCAGCGCGACGCCACCCGCGATCTGGCGACCGGCAGGACCGGCGCGGCGATCCATGCCTATGACGCGCGTGACATGGTGCATGAAGCGCAGACCCGCGAACAGGCCCGCGACGATCTGATAGACCGCTGGGACCGCGACCGGCAGGCATCGCCCGACAGCAGCCGGATCATCCTCACCCACACCAATGCCGAGGTGCGGGAACTCAACGAGGCAGCGCGCGACCGGATGCGGGCGGTGGGCGATCTTGGAGAGGATGTGCGTGTCACCGTCGAGCGCGGCGAACGCAGCTTCGCCGCAGGGGATCGCGTCATGTTC
>JBFWSL010000254.1:0-4952 GCA_050248375.1 Hyphomicrobiales bacterium
TCAGCTCATCTTTGCAACAGTTCTGGCCCAGCGGGCAGGCAATCCTCTCGTCCTAAAACGTTTAAGGCCGAGGCGCTTTCTCCTGGCCATGATCCGCAGTTTTCACGGAGATGAAGGACCTCTACGTGAGGAAATCAGCCGATTGATCGCCTGAGCCAAAAAAACCCACCCCGCTCTCCGAACCGCCCTTAGACTCCGCGCATCCCATCCCCGCGAAGGGAGCCGGACCGTCCATGCATGTGGGGAAAGGAGCGGCGCTTCCGTCCGCAAGCGGTAACGCAGCTTGCGACCCGGAGCACGGACGGTGCAACCCCGGGGCACTAGGCGACCCCGGCCCCCAAAGGCATATCCGCGCCGCCGGAATACGGGGCGGCGTGGAGAGACGTGCACCCGCCGCGAAAAAACGCCGTGCGCGGACGCCGGAAGGCTGCCCTTTGGACGAAGCAGGAGTGCGGCTTTTCGGTGCTTCGCGCCGTCCCTGCCGTCTATTGGTTTGTCCCCGCTGTCGCGGGGTGCCGTCTATTGGTTTGTCCCCGCTGTCGCGGGGTACGGGGACGCAATGGATTTGAAACCCCGGCGCTGTGAAGCGGCCGGGCGATGCAGGCTACGTGCGCGCCTATCACTCAGCCGTCGCCCCGGGACTTGTTCCCGGGGTCCATTGGCCTCGCAGCCCGAAGGTGAGGTGGAATAGATACCGGGGACAAGCCCCGGTATGACGTAAGAACGAGCCCCGGCAATGACGAAAGGGCAACGGCGAAAAAGAAAAGGAGCCCCGGACTGCCCCCTACAGATTGTCCATCAGCACGCCGGCGGCGAGGATCAGCCATGCGATCAGCAGCAGGCCGAAGCCGTAATGGGTGAACACGGGCAGCGCCACCACCTGCCCGAGCAGGGTCAGGCCCGCGATGATGGCGGAGATGAGGAAGGTGGTGTCCTTGGGCCGGCTGAGCGCGAGTCGCATGGGGGACCTCCTGTTCGCGTGACGCTGTGGCTCATTCGCGAACGCCCGCGCGCGGCGGCGGTTCCGTCCCGCCTCACACGATGCCGAGGCCTCACACGATGCCGAGGCCCGTCACACGATGCCGAGGAACGACAGCAGCACGCCGATCACGACCACCAGGCCGACGAGATAGATGATCTGGTTCATGGGCTTGCCTCCTTTCGCGTTGCTTCCCGTCCGCGTCTTCCGCTGGCGGACGTTTCCCCGACAACGTGCGGGCCGGGCCCTCGTTCCCTCTGCTTCCGCCGCCGCCGCTCCGCGCAGGCGTTGTGTCCGCAAGGGAACCGTGCGGCGAATCTGCCGTTGGCTTTCCGTGGCCGGACGATTGGCCGTCCGGCCTTTCTCGCATTGGAGGCACACCATGACCTACCTGATCGGCAGCGTGCTGATGATCGGTAGCCTCGTGGCATCGCTGACCGCGGCGTTTGCTGGCGCCACGGGGGGAACGTTCGGCGTCGTCATGCTGGCGGCACTCATCGGCTGGAACTTGCTCTCGGCGGACAAGGAGAGCGCGCCCGCGCGAAACCCGGAAGCCCGACCGGCGCCCGCGCCCGAGCCGCGCTTCACCATGGGCGATATCCGCGAGGGCGCGGCGCCGGGCCCCGCCGGGCGCGCGCCCCGGAACCTTTCGCTCCCGCCGTCATTGATGGGTGAGCGCGCGCGGACCCCACGCTCCCGCGGCTCCCACGGCAAATCCCTATCAGTGAGGCATACCGATGAAAGACCTTGAAGCGCTGTTCAAGCATTTCCTGCGTGACATGTATTACGCGGAGAACAAGATCCTGAAGACACTCCCGGGCATGGCGAAGAAGGCGGATTCGCCCGAGCTGCGCCAGGCCATCGAGCATCACCAGAAGGAGACCGAGCAGCAGATCGCCAACCTGGAGAAGGTGTTCGCCATGCTCGACCTCAAGCCTTCCGGCGTCACCTGCGAGGCCATCAACGGCATCCTGGAGGAGAGCAAGGAGATCATGAAGGAGGCGGGCGATCCCGACACCTGCGACGCCGGCATGATCGCCGCCGCCCAGGCCGTCGAGCATTACGAGATCACCCGCTACGGCACCATGGTCTCCTGGGCCGGCACGCTCGGACTGAAGGACGCCGCGCGCCTGCTGCAGCAGAATCTCGACCAGGAATACGCGGCGGACAACAAGCTGACCAAGATTGCGGAGGGCTCGCTCAACCGGCAGGCCGCCTGACAATCCGGTCCGGCGTATCAGGCCGGTCCTGCATGCCCGCCCGGCGCCGGCGAGGTGATCCGCCGGCGCCGGGTGCGGCGCGCGGGGGTAACGAGAGTTTTAATCCCCGCGCGGCGGCGGGGTGGCAATATGCACCCATGATCGCACGGCTGCTCCCGTTCCTCCTCCTCATCGCCGCGTCCGCGCCGCCGCTCGCCGCGCAGCAGGCTCCCTCGCACGCCTATAAGGCCACCGTCGTCGCGAAGGACCTCGAGCATCCCTGGGGCATGGCCTTCCTGCCCGACGGCCGCATGCTCGTCACCGAGCGCCCGGGAAGGCTGCGCGTCGTTTCCACCACCGGCGACGTCTCGCCTCCCGTGAAAGGCGTGCCGAAGGTGGCCGCCGTCGGCCAGGGCGGCCTGCTCGACGTGGCGCTGCATCCCGATTTCACCGAGAACGGCCTCGTCTATCTCAGCTTCGCCGAGCCGGGGCCGGAAGGGCAGGGCACCGCCGTGGCGCGGGGCGTGTTCGGGGACGGCGCGCTGACGGACGTGAAGGTCATCTTCCGCCAGAAGCCGAAGCTCACCGGCGGCCAGCATTTCGGCTCGCGCCTCGTCTTCGGCTCCGACGGCAAGCTCTACATCTCCATGGGCGACCGCGGCCGCAAGCAGCGCGCCCAGGACCTCGCCAACCACCAGGGCACCATCGCCCGCATCCACGGCGACGGCACCGTCCCCACCGACAATCCCTTCGCGGACCGGAAGAACAACGCGCTGCCGGAGATCTACACCTACGGCAACCGCAACGTGCAGGGCATGGCGCTCAATCCCTGGACCGGCGAGGTCTGGGCCCAGGAGCACGGGCCCCGGGGCGGCGACGAGGTGAACATCCTCAAGCCCGGCGCCAACTACGGCTGGCCGCTGGTCACCCACGGCATCGACTATGACGGCTCGGTCATTTCCGAGAAGAAGACCATGCAGGGCGTCGAGCCGCCGCTGCTGCACTGGACGCCCTCCATCGCCCCCTCCGGCATGGCCTTCTACGACGGCAACGCCTTCCCGCAATGGAAGGGCGACCTCTTCGTGGGCGCGCTCAAGGACCGCCATCTGCGCCGCGTCGACCTGGAAGGGTCGGAAGTGGTTGGGCAGGAGCTGCTGCTGGCCGAGCTGGGCAAGCGCATCCGCGACGTGCGCGCGGGGCCGGACGGCTATCTCTACGTGCTCACCGACGAGCCCGACGGAGAGCTGATCCGCATCGAGCCGGAATAGGTTTTTCGCACCGCCCACCGGCGGGGATGACAGCCCGGCGCGGACACGCCATCATCGCCGCCCCCGCCCCGAGGGAGCCGCCGCGAAAGGGCACCCATGACCGCCGCGCCTGTGTCCGCCCGTGAGCCCCTACGCCTGCTGCCGCTGCTCGGCTGGTTCTCCGCCGCGGTGTTCTTCTTCTACGCCTGGGTGCTGCGCGTCTCTCCCTCCGTCATGGTGGAGGAGCTGATGCGCGACTTCGCCGTCGGCGCCGCCGTGCTCGGCAACCTGTCGGCGGCGTATTTCTACGGCTATGCCGGCATGCAGATCCCCGTCGGCCTGCTTCTCGACCGCTTCGGCCCGCGCCGCCTCATGACGATCGCCGCCGCGCTCTGCGCCGCCGGATGCCTGCTCTTCGCCATGGGCGAGACGCTCGCCTCGGTCACCGCGGGCCGCTTCCTCATCGGCGCGTCGGCCGCCTTCAGCCTCACCGGCTCCATGGCGGTGGCGGGAAGCTGGTTCGGTCCCCACCGTTTCGCCGTGCTCTCCGGTCTGGCCATGGCGCTCGGCATGGCGGGCGGCGTCGCCGGCCAGGCGCCATTGCGTTTGGCGGTGGAAGCCTGGGACTGGCGCACCACCATGCTGCTGCTGGCCGCCGCGGGCCTGGGCATCGCCCTTGCCCTGTTCGCCACCGTGCGCGACCGCGGCGTCGGCTCGGGCGGCGTCGCCCAGGTGCTGCGGGGCCTGGTGCGGGTCATGCGCGCGCGCGCCACCTGGCTCATCGCCATCGCGGGGCTGGGAGCCACCGCCCCGCTGCTGGCTTTCGCCGGCCTGTGGGGCGTGCCCTTCTTCGGCGTGGCCTACGGTCTCGACAAGGCCGCGGCCGCCACGATCACCTCGCTGATGATCGCCGGCTGGGGCATCGGCGCGCCGGTCGCGGGATGGCTGTCGGACCGCATCGGCCGCCGCGGCCTGCCCCTGCTCGCGGGCATGCTGCTGCAGGCGGCCGCGCTCGCCGCGCTGATTTTCATTCCAGGACTGCCCGTCGCCGCGCTCGCCGTCCTCAGTTTCCTCGCCGGCGCCTTCGGCTCCGCCCAGATCTGCTGCTTCGCGCTGATCAGGGAGTGCCACCCGCCATCCCTCAGCGGCACCGGCATCGGCATCGTCAACGCCATGGTCACGGGCGCCGGCGCCTTGTTTCAGCCACTGATCGGCCTTCTTCTCGACCTCTCGTGGGACGGCCGGACGCAAGGCGGAACGCGGATTTACGATGCCGCCGCCTATCGCCCGGCGCTGGGCGTCCTGGTCGCCGTATGCCTGCTCGCGGCATTGTGTGTCGCTTTCATTCGCGAGCCGGGGCGCTAGGGCTATTATGTGACACTGCGTTGGAAAACGACTTGCGAGAGTTCGCAATCGTTCCCAGATATGCTATTGAAAATCGACTCCCCAAGTTTCGAAGCCAGAGAGCGAATATGCGCAAGACACTTTGCCTGATGACAATCGCTGCGCTCGCAGCGAGCACCGTGC
>JBFWSL010000255.1:0-4937 GCA_050248375.1 Hyphomicrobiales bacterium
AGGCCCTGGAACAGGGCTTCGGCGGCCTCCGGGGTCGGCGGCTCGCCCGGGCGCATGACGCGGTAGACGTCGAGCAGCGCTTCCTCGCGGTTGGAGTTCTTGTCCACCGCCAGGGTGTTGCGGACGAAGGCGCCGATGTTGATGTGGTCGATGTCGAGGATCGGAATTTCCTTGAGGCCCAGCTCGCGCAGACGCTCCACCAGCTTCTCGGAAATCTCCTCGCCGGCCTCGCCATGGATCTCGCCCGACTTCATGTCGACGATGTCCTCGGCCAGGAAGCGGCCGACGAGATCCTCGTCGCTGACCAGCAGCTCCTTCAAACCTTCCTGCGCCAGCTTGTTGGCGAGACGCGCGGTGACCTTGCGGCCCGCCTCGATGGCGACCTTGCCGGTCTTGGCGTCGATCAGGTCGGTGGTCGGCTTGAGGCCGCGCATGCGGTCGGGACGGAATGGCATGCGCCAGCCTTCCTTCGAGGCCTTCAGGATGATGGTCTCGTAGAAGGTGGACAGGATCGCCTCGTCGTCAAGGCCAAGCGCGTAGAGCAGCGTCGTCACCGGCAGCTTGCGGCGGCGGTCGATGCGCACATAGACGAGGTCCTTGGCGTCGAACTCGAAGTCGAGCCAGGAGCCGCGGTACGGGATGATGCGCGCGGCGAACAGCAGCTTGCCGGACGAATGGGTCTTGCCGCGGTCGTGGTCGAAGAACACGCCCGGAGAACGGTGCATCTGCGAGACGATGACGCGCTCGGTGCCGTTGATGATGAAAGTGCCGTTGGACGTCATGAACGGCATGTCGCCCATGTAGACGTCCTGCTCCTTGATGTCCTTGACGGAGCGGGCGCCGGTCTCCTCGTTGACGTCGAACACGATGAGGCGCAGCGTCAGCTTGAGCGGCGCGGCGAAGGTCATGCCGCGCTGGACGCATTCCTCGACGTCATACTTGGGCTGCTCGAACTCGTAGCGGACGAACTCGAGCTGGGCCCGCTCGGAGAAATCCGTGATCGGGAATACGGAAGCGAACACCGCCTGCAGACCTTCGTCCGCGCGGCCTCCCTTGGGCTCTTCCACCATCAGGAACTGGTCGTAGGACTGCTTCTGGACCTCGATGAGGTTCGGCATCTCGGCCACTTCCGCGATGTGGCCGAACTTCTTCCGCAAACGCCTGCGACCGGTGAAAGTCTGTTCCGACATCTAAGTCCTCACTTCGTTCGGGGAACGGCTCTCCGGAAAGTCCGCCTCTCGCGGACGCTCCGGGGAACGGTTCCGGGGCGAAGCCGGGACCGGCGCATGCCGGCCCCGGCCCCAATCCGGGCCTTACTTCAACTCGACAGTCGCGCCAGCGCCCTCGAGCTGAGCCTTGAGCTTGGCCGCGTCGTCCTTCGACACGCCTTCCTTCACAGGCTTCGGCGCGCCTTCCACCAGATCCTTGGCCTCCTTCAGGCCGAGGCCGGTGATCGCGCGGACTTCCTTGATCACGTTGATCTTCTTGTCGCCCGCGCTGGCCAGCACGACGGTGAATTCCGTCTGCTCCTCGGCGGCGGCGGCGGCGCCCGCGGCAGCGCCACCGGCGGCGGCAACCGCCACGGGAGCGGCGGCGGACACGCCCCACTTCTCCTCGAGCATCTTCGACAGCTCGGCAGCCTCGAGCACCGTCAGGGTCGAAAGCTCGTCAACAATCTTCTGCAAGTCAGCCATTTTTCTCTCTCACTTCGGTTCAAACCTGGTTGTACGAATGCGAAAGCGTCACGCCGCTTCGCCAGTCTTGCCTTGCGCCGCGAACACACGGGCCAACTGCGCCGCGGGGGCGTTGACCACCCGGGCGATGTTGGATGCCGGGGCCTGCAACAGGCCGACCAGCTTTCCGCGCAGTTCGTCGAGCGAAGGCAGGCTTGCCAGCGCCTTCACGCCCGCGGGATCCAGAACCGTCTGACCCATGGAGCCGCCAAGAACGACGAACTTCTCGTTCACCTTGGCGAAATCCACCGCGATCTTGGGCGCGGCGACCGGGTCTTCGGAAATGGCGATGCAAGTGGGACCCTGGAGGTACTCCGTGATCCCCTTCACATCGGTTCCCTCGAGTGCGAGCTTGGCGAGGCGGTTCTTCGCCACCCGGACGCTGCCGCCGACGTCCCGCATCTTGCGACGCAGGTCCGTCATCTGGGCAACGGTCAGTCCCGAGTAGTGGGCGACAACCACAACGCCGGCGCCGGCGAACGCGTCGTGAAGCGTTTCAACGAGTTCACGCTTTTGCGCTCTATCCACCAGCTTTCTCCAGTTTGCGGTGCGGCTGCATTGCCGCATCGCGCTGCACTCTTGCCGTAACTCCGGCCGCGGCCAGCAAGCCGAGACCGGAACTCCGGCGCTCAGTTGCCTGTCCACTCGTGCCGGCCGCGACTGGCGACCGGCGGTGCGCGAGGTTCGAACCGAACAAGGGCACGCCCGCAGGCATGCGATCATCCGCTCGTCTCCCGTCTATGCTGGCTCCCGGAACCGGGAATCAAGCCGCCGGAGCGGCACCTGCAGTCTCGGACAGGTGGAACCGGATTCTTGCGGTCCGGTCCCGATCCGGAGCGGGCTCGCGCCCGCGCCGGAATTCTTCAATTCACTCCTACGCCGCAGCAGCAGCGCCCTGCACGCTCGACAGGTCGATCTTCAGGCCCGGACCCATGGTCGAGCTGATCGCCATGCGCTTCAGGTACGTCCCCTTGGCGCCCGACGGCTTGGCCTTGATCACCGCGTCGGCGAAAGCCTTGATGTTCTCCAGCAGGGCCTGCTCGGTGAAGCTCGCCTTGCCGACGCCGGCATGCACGATGCCGGCCTTCTCGACGCGGAACTCCACGGCGCCGCCCTTGGCGCTCTGCACGGCCGCCTCGACGTCCGGCGTCACCGTGCCGACCTTGGGGTTCGGCATCAGGCCGCGGGGGCCGAGCACCTTGCCCAGACGGCCGACCAGCGGCATCATGTCCGGCGTGGCGATGCAACGGTCGAAATCGATCTCGCCCTTCTGCACCTTCTCCGCCAGATCTTCCGCACCGACCACGTCGGCGCCCGCCTTTCTTGCGGCATCGGCCTTGTCGCCCTTGGCGAAGACCGCCACGCGCACCGTACGGCCGGAGCCATTGGGCAGGTTGCAGACACCGCGCACCATCTGGTCGGCGTATTTCGGATCGACACTGAGATTCATCGCCACCTCGATGGTCTCGTCGAACTTCGTCCTGGCCGCGCCCTTGAGCAGCTTCACCGCCTCGTCGAGGGAATACAGCTTGTTGCGGTCCAGGCCCTTGCGGGCGGCGGTCAGTCGCTTTCCTTCCTTCGCCATGGCCCCTACTCCTGAACCTGCAGGCCCATGGAACGGGCCGATCCGGCGATGATCTTCATCGCCTGCTCCACACTGTTCGCGTTGAGATCCGCCATCTTCGCCTCGGCGATCTCGCGCAACTGGGCCTGGGTGACGCTGCCGGCCACGTCGCGGCCGGGCGTCTTGGAGCCCTTGTTCAGCTTCGCCGCCTTCTTCAGGAAGTAGGAGGCGGGCGGAGTCTTCATCTCGAAGGTGAAGGAGCGGTCCGAGTAGACCGTGATGACGGTCGGGATCGGAGAGCCCTGCTCCCTGCCCTGCGTGGCGGCATTGAACGCCTTGCAGAACTCCATGATGTTCACGCCGCGCTGGCCGAGCGCGGGCCCGATGGGCGGCGACGGATTCGCCTGCCCCGCGGGCACTTGCAGCTTGATGTAGCCGTCAATCTTCTTTGCCATTTCTCTCTAGCCCTTCCGAACCGCCTCGCGGTTCCGTTTCCAAGGGGTTGCGGTGCGGCTTCGCACGGCTTGGCATCGCCGCGCACGGCCTCCCGCAATCGGCCCGGCCTTACAACTTCTCGACCTGGCCATACTCCAGCTCGACCGGGGTCGCCCGGCCAAAAATGGACACGGCGACCTTGAGCCGTGCCCGCACCTCGTCGACTTCCTCGACAAGTCCGTTGAACGAGGCGAAGGGGCCGTCGGCCACCCTCACCTGCTCGCCGATCTCGAACGTGACCGACGGCTTGGGCCGCTCCACGCCTTCCTGCACCTGCTGCAGGATGCGCGAGGCCTCCGCGTCGCTGATCGGGATCGGCTTGTTGTCCGTTCCCAGGAAACCCGTCACCTTCGGCGTGTTCTTGATCAGGTGATAGGTCTGGTCGTTCAGGTCCATGCGCACCAGCACGTAGCCGGGGAAGAACTTGCGCTCGGACGCAATCTTGCGGCCGCGGCGCACTTCCACCACCTCTTCCATCGGCACCAGCACATCCTCGAAATGGTCCGCGAGCCCGGCGCTGGCGGCGCGCTCCTTTATGGAGTCCGCCACCTTCTTCTCGAAGTTGGAGTAGGCGTGCACGATGTACCAGTGCTTCGTCATCGATCCGATCCCGCTTTCCCGGTCCGCCGCTTCAGCTTCCCAGGCCCAGCACGAAGCTGACGATCCAGCTCAGCACCTGATCCGCCAGCAGGAAGAAAACCGCAGCGATCACCACCATGATGAAGACCATGATGGTGGTGATGGTGGTTTCCTTGCGGGTGGGCCAGGTGACCTTCGCCACCTCGGTCCGCACCTGCTGCATGAATTCGAACGGATTGGTTCTTGCCATCCTTCAGCTTCTTTCCGGGCCGTCGCCGCCAACGCGCCCCGCCGATTCTTTCCGGCGCGAACGCCGGCCCTGATCCTGGCAGGAGTGGAGGGACTCGAACCCCCAACCCCCGGTTTTGGAGACCGGTGCTCTAGCCAGTTGAGCTACACTCCTAAACTCACTGCCACCACGGCCTGTTCCTGCAGGCCGCTTACTCGATAATGGACGCGACGACGCCTGCGCCGACGGTGCGGCCGCCCTCGCGGATGGCGAAGCGAAGCTTCTCCTCCATGGCGATCGGCACGATCAGCTCCACCGTCATGGCGCAGTTGTCGCC
>JBFWSL010000256.1:0-4919 GCA_050248375.1 Hyphomicrobiales bacterium
GCGCGATCTTGTCCTGTCCGGCGAGCAGGCCGACGCCCTGGCGCATGTCACGGACGGGCGCGATCTCGGCATTGTCGTCGGCTATGCCGGGACCGGGAAAAGCGCGATGCTGGGTGTGGCGCGCGAGACTTGGGAGGATGCCGGTTACACCGTGCGCGGCGCGACCCTGTCCGGCATCGCCGCCGAGAATCTGGAAGGCGGATCGGGCATCGCGTCGCGCACGATCGCCAGTATGGAACATGGCTGGTCGCAGGGCCGTGACATGCTCACATCCCGCGATGTGCTTGTCATCGACGAGGCGGGCATGGTCGGCACGCGGCAGTTGGAGCGCGTGCTATCCCATGCCGCCGACGCTGGCGCGAAAGTCGTGCTGGTCGGCGATCCGCAGCAGTTGCAATCCATCGAGGCGGGCGCGGCGTTCCGTTCAATCCACGACCACCACGGCGGGGCCGAGATCAGCGAAGTGCGCCGCCAGCGGGAGGATTGGCAGCGCGACGCCACGCGCGATCTGGCGACCGGCCGAACGGGCGATGCGATTCATGTCTATGAGCAGCATGGCATGGTGCATTCCGCTGAAACCCGCGAACAGGCGCGCAGCGACCTGATCGACCGCTGGGACCGCGAGCGGCAGGCGAACCCCGACGCCAGCCGCATCATCCTCACCCATACCAATGCGGAAGTGCGGGAATTGAACGAAGCCGCCCGCGACCGGATGCGCGAGGCAGGCGAACTTGGTGCGGACGTGCACGTCGCGGCCGAACGGGGCGCGCGAACCTTCGCCCCCGGCGACCGCGTGATGTTCTTGGCTAACGAGCGCGGCCTTGGGGTGAAGAACGGCACGCTCGGGACTATCGAGCAGGTCAGCGCGCAGAGCATGTCCGTGCGCACCGACGACGGCCGCGATGTCGCGTTCGACCTAAAGGACTATAATCGCATCGACCACGGCTATGCCGCGACGATCCACAAGGCGCAGGGCATGACCGTGGACCGCACCCATGTCCTGGCGACGCCGGGCCTGGACGGCCACGGCAGCTATGTCGCCCTCTCGCGCCACCGCGATGGCATGGACCTGCATTACGGCCGCGACGACTTCGCGAGTCAGGACAAGCTCATCAACGTCTTGTCGCGCGACCGCGCCAAGGACATGGCGAGCGACTACGAACCCGCCCGTGACTACGCCGAGCGGCGCGGCATCACCTTCCGCGAGCGGGTGGAGCGGGTTGTCGAGATCGTGCGCCAAGTCCCTGAAAAGGTGCGTGGCATGTTCGACGGGCTGCGCCTGCCCGCCGAAGGCGGACAGGGGCCGGAAAGGAAGGTGGAGGAAGACCCGGAGGCGGCGTTGCGTCGCGCCCGTAGCCGGGCGCTCGTCCGCCATGCCCGCGCCGTCGATGCGGTCTTCGCGGCGCAGGAGCAGGGCGGCAAGGCCGGCCCGGATCAGGTCAGGGAATTGCAGGAGGCGCGCCAGCGGTTCGAGGAGGTGCGCCCCTACGGCTCGCATGATGCCGAGGCAGCCTACAAGAAGAACCCGGAACTTGCGACGGAGGCGGCGTCAGGCAACGCGCGGCGCGCCATCCGCGCCCTGCAACTGGAAACCGAGCTACGCACCGATCCCGGCCTGCGCGCCGACCGCTTTGTGGAACGGTGGCAGAACCTCCACAGGGCCAGCGACCAACGCTATGCGGCGGGCGACTATGCCGGCCACCGGGCCGCGCGGACGGAAATGGGGAATATGGCGCACAGCCTGGAACGCGATCCGCAGATGGAGTCTCTTCTGGCGGGCCGCAAACGGGAACTCGGCATCTCATTCGATTCGGGGATGGGCGTCGGCCGCGACCTCACCCTCACGTTCGGGCTTGGCCGGGGCCGGGGTCTCGGGCTGTAGAACCGTCCTATTTACCGCCGCCTCTTCGCCACAGCCCTACGACGGCTAACTATCTATTGCAAAACAACAAATCCTTGCCTTTGCCTGTCCTGGCAGTCCCACAAACAGCCAGCAGGAGGCATCGCGGCCATGCGCCAACCAGACCGTATCATTCGCTTGGACACCGTCCGCGACCGCACCGGCATGTCCCGGTCTACCATCTACCGCAAGATCGCCGAGGGCACGTTCCCACCCCAGATCAAGATCAGCGTCAACGGCGCGGGCTGGCGGGAATCCGACATCGACCGATGGGTCGCCAACCCCGTCGCATGGCGTCCGAGAAACGAGTTCGACTTCGATGACTGACCGGGCAGGCACAGCACGGCGTCGCAGAGGTGCCAGACCGCCGACAGCATCGGAACAGCTTGAGGCGCTGTTGGGCTATCCGTGGCCGTTCCCCGGCAGGCCGCCCAAGCATGACCTCTCCACCTGGACCGTCACCGACGACTGGCCCCATCCTGTCCCGGTCACAGAGGCCGAGATCGGAGTGTTCGAGCAATGGTTCGGCGACCTGTTCGACGAGTTGTTCGGTTCCGAGGGCTGACCGCTCCCATTGCAATATGAGTTATAGTGTGGTACATATACTCACGACTGGAGGGACGGAATGATCGCTGGCTTTCGGGATGAATGGTTGCGGGCTTTCTTCGTGGACGACGCCCACTCCCGCAACATCCCATCCGACCTGGAAGCCAGGTTGTTCCGCAAACTCCAGATGATTGACGACGCCACGACCGATCAGGACTTGCGTGTGCCGCCCAGCAACCATTTCGAGAAGCTGAAAGGCAATCTGGCAGGTTTCCACTCGATCCGCGTCAACAAGCAATACCGGCTGGTCTTTCGCTGGGATGGTGAACGCGGCGAGGCCGATGGAATCTATCTGGACGATCACAGCTACCGATGAGAGCGAGGCAAACCATGCTGACCACCAAGCGCAAGCCGGCGAGCGTCGGCGAGATACTGACCGAAGAGTTCATGGAGCCGATGGGGCTGACGCAGGGGGCGCTCGCCGAGGCGATGGGCGTCCAGCGCAAACACGTCAACGAACTGTGCGGCAACCGCAGGAACGTGACGGCCGCGACGGCGCTGATTCTGGCCCGTGTGTTCGGCAACAGCCCAGACTTCTGGCTCAACGTGCAGCGGCGCAACGATCTTTGGGAGGTGATGAACACGCCCAAGGAGCGCGAACGGATCGAGCGCGCGCGTCCCGTGAAGAAGGCTGCCTGAACGGGACCATGCGGCCCGGTGATTCGGGCCGGGACCATTTTCGAGAAGGAGACATCGCCCATGACCGTGCCGCTACGCGCCGCCCTTTATCTGCGGGTTTCGACGGCACGGCAGGCCGAGCATGATGTTTCGATCCCCGACCAGAAGCGGCAGGGCGAAGCCTATTGCGCCTCACGCGGCTATCAGCTTGTCGAAACCTATGTGGAGCCAGGCGCATCCGCCACCAACGACCGCCGCCCAGAGTTCCAGCGCATGATCGAGGCGGGCACGTCTAAACCCGCGCCGTTCGACGTGGTGGTGGTTCACTCGTTCAGCCGTTTCTTCCGCGATCATTTCGAGCTTGAGTTCTACGTCCGCAAGCTGGCGAAGAACGGCGTCAAACTGGTCTCGATCACGCAGGAGATGGGCGACGATCCGATGCACGTCATGATGCGGCAGATCATGGCGCTGTTCGACGAATACCAGTCCAAGGAAAACGCCAAGCACGTCATACGGGCTTTGAAGGAGAACGCCCGCCAAGGCTTCTGGAACGGCTCGCTGCCACCCATCGGCTACCGCGTCGTCGCGGCCGAGCAGCGCGGGGCCAAGACCAAGAAGAAGCTGGAGATCGACCCGCTCCACGCCGACACCGTGCGGCTGATCTACCGGCTGGCGCTGGAAGGTGACGGCACGACCGGCCAGATGGGCGTCAAGAACATCGTCTCCTACCTCAACAGCCGCCGCATCTTCACCCGCGACGGCGGGCGCTGGGGCATCGGCCAGGTCCACCGCATCCTGACCCGTCGCACCTATATGGGCGAGCACGAGTTCAACAAGCGCAGCAAGACCAAGGAGCTGAAACCCGTCAGCGAGATCGTCACGGTTCCTGCGCCGCCGATCATCGACCGGGAGACGTTCGACACGGTGCAGGCGCTTTTGAAGGCTCGCAACCCCAAAGTCATCCCTTCCGCCGTCATCAGCGGCCCGACCATGCTGACCGGGCTTATCCATTGCGCCAAGTGCGGCGGGGCCATGACCATCCGCACCGGCAAGGGCGGGCGCTATCGCTACTATGCCTGCTCCATGAAGGCGCGTCAGGGGCCGACCGCCTGTGAGGGCATGGCGGTGCCGATGGACAAGCTGGACGATCTTGTCGCCCGCCATCTGGAAGATCAGCTTCTCCAGCCCGAGCGGCTTGAAACCATCCTCGCCAGCGTTCTCGACCGGCGACAGGAGCAATCCGAGCGCCGCCGCGAGCACATCGCCGAACTGAACAAGCGCGCGTCCGAGTCGGAACTACGCCTGAAACGGCTCTACGACGCCATTGAGGCGGGCGTGGCCGACATCGACGATCCGGCCCTGAAAGACCGCATCGACGGCCTGAAGGCTATCCGCGATCAGGCGAAGGCCGATGCCGAGCGCGCCCAGGCCATGCTCGACAACTCCGGCTCCAAGGCCATCACCCCGCAAATGGTCCGCACCTTTGCCAAGACAGCCCGCCAGCGCATCCGCCTTGAAGGCGGCGGTTATCGCCGTGACCACCTGCGCGCGTTCGCCCAGCGCGTCGAGGTCGCGGACAGCGAGGTTCGGATCATGGGATCGAAGACCCGGCTGCTTCAGGCGCTTACCGGAAAAATCGGCGTAAACTCAGTGCCCACTCAGGGACTGAAGTGGCGGAGAGGGAGGGATTCGAACCCCCGGTACGGTTACCCGTACTCCGCATTTCGAGTGCGGCGCGATCGACCACTCTGCCACCTCTCCGCAAAGCATGAGGCGCAAACGAACGCGGGCGCTA
>JBFWSL010000257.1:0-4909 GCA_050248375.1 Hyphomicrobiales bacterium
CCTCTTCTGCGGACCGCAGCCCGGATGGAGCCCCCGGCGCTCGCGGAGCGGCCGGACGATGAATCACGCGCGACGCGGCCAGGCTCCCACCCTCCCCTCGATGGGGAGGGTCGGTCCGCAGGACCGGGGAGGGGTGGTCTTTCTGTATGTCACCCCCACCCGGACGCGGCGGGCCGCGTCCGACCTCCCCCGTCGAGGGGGAGGTGGCGGAGTGCGCCGCGCCGCAACGCACGCGCCGCCACCCGGACGGGCGTGTCCTCGGGCTTGCCGAAGGCAAGACCCGTGGGCCCGGCAATGACGAGGAAAGGACAAGGCCCGGCGATGGAGGCTGTGCAGGTGGCACACATTCTGCTGTCGCCCCGGGATTTATTCCCGGGGCCCATTGGCCCCGCAGCCCGGAAGAGAGGTGGAATGGGGACAAGCCCTGGTATGACACGGAGCAAGGGGCCCCGTCCGACGATGACGAGGAAAGGAGAAGGACGGGACTGCGCCGGGCTAGCCGCGCCGGTATTCGGCCCGGAAGTGGCGGATGCCCCTGCCCTTGCGCTCGGAGATGAAGTCCTCGAAGCACACCTCCTTCAGGCCGGCGTCGAGGATCGGTTCCAGCTCGCGCTTCAGCAGCGGCCAGGGCGGCGGGTTCTCCGGTTCGTCGTCATGGCGGGCGCGGGCGATGACCAGCAGGGTGCCGCCCGGCGCGACGAGGCCCGGCAGCAGCGCGATGGCCCGCTCGCGCTGGGGCGGGCGGATGGCCTGGATGGTGTAGGTCTCGTTGACGAGATCGAAGGCGCCGGAAAACTCCGCCGGAAGGTCGAGCAGGTCCGCCTGCCGCCAGCCGATGCCGAGACCGGGGAAGCGTTTCGAGGCCCACTCGACAGCGGTCGGCGCGATGTCGAAGGCGGTCACGTCGAATCCGGCGCGCGCCAGTTGGGCGGCGTTGTCGCCGAGGCCGCAGGCGATGTCGAGCGCCCTGCCCCTGCGGCGCTCCGGGGGCAGGCGCTCCAGCCACTGGCCAAGCTCGGGCCGCGCCATCTCGTGACCCCAGGGCACCAGCCCCGCCTCGCCGCCGGCGGAGCGGTAGCAGGCCTCGAACCAGCCGAAGGGGTCGCCGGCTCTGTGATATTCCTCGCGCAGGGCGTCGGCGCGGCGCTTGCCTTCCTCGCGCAGCGCGTCCTCGTCCCCGCCCCGCTTGCCGCTCATGCCTTCTTCTCCCAGCGGCCGGTCTCGCCCTGCTGCCAGTAGGTGCAGTCGAAGCCGCCGTCCTTCACCGCCTTCCACTGCTGGCGGGCATGGGCCACGGCATCGGGATCGCGGCCGTCGAAGAGCACCACCATGCGCTCGAAGGCGGACGGGTCGGCGGCTTCCGCGCCATCCACGAGGAAGCGAACGGTGGCGCCGTTGGGCGTGTCGTCGCCGATGGTGAGATAGACCGGCTGGCGTCCGGGGTTGCCGTCCCGCGCCGAGCCATGAGGCAGGAAGGACTCGTCGCGGTAGGTCCACAGCATGGCGTCGATGGCTTCGAGCCGCTCGGGCGAGCCCGCCTGCACCACGGCGCGCCAGCCGCGCTCGATGGTCTTTTCCAGCAGGCCCGGCAGCACGCGCTCCAGCGGCGCGCGCTCAAGATGGTAGAAAAGAACCTCCGTGGCCATGTTCACCCGTCCTTTTCACTCGTCCTTGCCGACATAGGGATTCTTGCCCTTGCGGAGATTGAGGCGCAAGGGCACGCCGGGCATTTCGAAGGCCTCGCGGATGCCGTTGACGAGGTAGCGCTTGTAGGCCTCGGGCAGCTTCTCGGGCCGCGAGCAGAACACCACGAAGGTGGGCGGGCGCGCGTTGGGCTGGGTCATGTAGCGCAGCTTGAGGCGGCGGCCGGAGACCGCGGGCGGATTGTGCCGGGTGAGCGCTTCCTCGAGCCAGCGGTTGAGGGCGGCGGTGGGAAGCCGGCGGTTCCACAGTTCGTAGACGCCGAACACCGCCTGCATCAGTTTGTCGAGGCCGGAGCCGCGCAGGGCGGAAAGCGGCACCAGCGGCACGCCCTTCACCTGGGGCAGCAGTCGCTCCACCTCGCGGCGAAGCTCGGCGAGCGTGGCCTGCTTGTCCTCGACCGAGTCCCACTTGTTGACGGCGATAACCAGCGCCCTGCCCTCGTCGATGACGTGGTCGGCGATCTGCAAATCCTGCTTCTCGAAGGGAATGGCGGCGTCGATGACGACGACCACCACCTCGGCGAAACGGATGGCGTTGATGGCGTCGGAAGCCGAGAGCTTCTCGACCCGCTCGCGAATGCGCGCCTTGCGGCGCAGCCCGGCGGTGTCGTGCAGCAGGATGTCGTGCCCGTTCCACGTCAGCGGCACGGCGATGGTGTCGCGGGTGATGCCCGCCTCGGGGCCGGTGATCATGCGGTCCTCGCCGAGCAGGGCGTTGACCAGGGTGGACTTGCCGGCATTGGGGCGGCCGACGATGGCGAGGCGCAGGGGCCTGTCGCCGGGCACGGCTTCGTCTTCCGGCGTATCGGCGGCCGCCTGCGTCAGCCCGCCGAGGGCGCGTTCCAGGGCGACGGCGAGGTCGCCCATGCCCCCGCCATGCTCGGCGGAAATGGCGACGGGTTCGCCCAGACCGAGCGAGAAAGCCTCGTAAAGACCGGCCTCGGCGGCGCGGCCCTCGCATTTGTTAGCCGCGAGCACCACCGGCTTCCCGGACTTGCGCACCAGCGCGGCGAAGCGTTCGTCCACCGGAGTGAGGCCGGTGCGGGCGTCCACGACGAACAGCACCACGTCGGCCCGCGCGATGGCCGTTTCCGACTGCTCGCGCATGCGCGCCTCGAGCGATCCGGCCGCGGCTTCCTCGAGGCCCGCGGTGTCGACGAAGGTGACGGTGTGGCGGCCGACGGCGGCCTCGCCCTCGCGGCGGTCGCGGGTCACCCCGGGGGTGGGATCGACAATCGCGCTGCGGCTGCCGGTGAGCCGGTTGAAGAGCGTGGACTTGCCCACGTTGGGACGTCCGACGATGGCGACTTCCAAAGGCATGTGCGGTGCCCGGCCCGCGCCGGCTCCTGACAGTGACCGGGTTGCCGCGTGGGACCGTCAGTCCATCGCCAGCAGCCGGCCCGCGTCGGTGAGGATATACATGCGGCCACCGGCGACAATGGGCGCGATGAAAATGGTGGTGTCGAGGTTGGTCTGCGATCCAAGCTGGCCGGTGGCGGCATCGACGGAGACCAGCAGGCCGCGGCTGGAGACGAGCCACAGGCGGCCGCTGCCGAGCACGGGACCGTTCCAGCGGCCGCTCTGGGGCAACTGGGTCACCCAGCGCACAGCGCCCTCCGCGCGGGTGAGCGCCATCAGGTTGCCGGCGGTATCCACGACGAAGACGGTGTCGCCGGCGACCCAGGGCATCTGGGTGCCGCGAAGGTTCTTGGTCCACACACGCTCGCCGGTGGTGGCGGAGGCGGCGATCATGCGGCCGGCATGGCCGACGGCGTAGACGATGCCCTTGTCGATCACCGGCCGGGCCGGGTCCGACAGGGAGGCGAGCGTCGAGCCGGCCGCGCCGCCGCTGGAGCGGCCGAGGGAGTCGACCCAGGCCGGGCGGCCTTCCGGTATCCTGTAGGCCATCAGGTCGCCGGAGGGGAACGGAACCACGACGATGTCGCCGGAGACGGCGGGCGAGACGTTGTTCAGCAGGGTCGCGTTCTCGCGGGAGCCGCGGAAGGTGAAGAGCTGCTTGCCATCGGCCGCGTCGAGACTGAAGAGCTGTCCCTCGGTGCTGACCACGAAGACCCTGCCGTTGGCCGCGGTCGGCGAGGTGCGTATGGGTACGCCGACATTCTGCGTCCAGACCGTGGCGCCGTTCGAGGGATTCAGCGCCACCACGACGCCATAGCCGGTGCCCACGTAGAGCTGGCCGCCGTCGATGGCCATGCCGCCGCCATAGCCGCCACCGCCGCGCTCGCCCTCGGGAACCAGGCTGACCCGCCACATGCGCCCGCCGCCCGCGGCGGAGAAGGCGGTGACGTTGCTGCTCGAGTCGAGCACGTAGACGCGCCCTTCGTGGACCAGCGGACTGGCGATGATCCGGGCGCGGTCGGAGGAGCCGCTTCCCGCGTCCACCTGCCAGGCCGTGCGGCTGGCGCCGCTGAGCTCCAGATGTCCGGGAGCGTTGGAGGCCACGCCGCCGGGCTGCAGCCATTCGGCATTGCGGGTCGCGGGTGGAAGGGCGACGGGCTTGCGCGCCGCCGCCTGGTCAACCTGGTAGTTCTCTTCCGGCTTGATTACCGCGATGCGATCGCCGGGGAGGATTTCCTCGGGCTTCTTGAAGGGGTTCAGATCCTTGGCCGTACTGCATCCGGCGAGCAGCGCCGCCGCCACGCAGCAGGCGGCGACGGCCGCGGCAAGTTCGCTCGCCCGGGCCACGACGCGCGCTCTAGCTCTTCGGCGCGGCGCCCGCGCCCTCTTCCGGCTTGTTGATGAGCGCCAGCATCATTTCGGCGCGCTGGCGCAGCCGCGGCGGAGCGGCGGCATCGGCGGCGGCGGCCGTGAACTGCCTGGCGGCCTCGGTCATGTCGCCCGCCCGGAACGCCGTCAGGCCCAGCAACTCGCGCGCGGAATGCCGCCATGGGCTCGCGCCATCGGCGAGGCCGCCGAGGCGGTTCTTCATCTCGTCGACATCCGCCTCGTCCATGCGCAGCGTCGCGGCGCGGATGCGCGCCAGATCCTGCAGGCTGTCGCCGATGGAGCTGTCGGCGGCCAGCGCGTCATAATCGTTGACGGCCTCACCCGCCGCGCCGGACTTGATTTTGGCCGCGGCCAGCCGGAAACGCGCCAGCGTCCGGTATCCCGCCGGGCCCCCGTCGGCGATCTCGCGCAGGGCCAGCTCGGCCTCTTCGGTCTTGCCCTCTTCCATGAGCGCGACC
>JBFWSL010000258.1:0-4872 GCA_050248375.1 Hyphomicrobiales bacterium
GGTCCATGCCGCCACCGTCGGTCTCCGAAACCCCGGGCTTGGCCCGGGGTCCATGCCGCGGTCCGGTCGCACCGCAGCGGTGGCGGCGAGGCCGCATGGATTGCCGGATCAAGTCCGGCAATGACGAAGAAGGGGCAATGACGAAGGAAAGGAAGGCCGGGCGATGGAGCCGGATCCCGCCTCCAAAATTAACTCAAATGTCCTCGGTCGGGTTGGCGGTTCGGAAAGGGGAGGAACGGCAGGATCGGGGTCGAGCAGGCTGGAGTGCAACCACGTCACCCGATGAAGGCGGCAGCGCCATGAGCAACTTGCAATCCCGTTTCACCGCCGCGGCCATGCGGCTCTTCGGCTCGCCCTCGCGCATCGTGCGGCCGGTCAGGACCGGCGCCGTCGGCGACGTCTCCGGCCGCCGCCGCGACATGGCCTTCCTCGGCGAGGTCGGTCACCTGTTCCAGGCCTGCCACAGCGTTCAGGAAGTCTGCAACGTCGCCCGCGCCCGGCTGCAGCGCCTCTCGCCGCGGCTCGCGGGCGTGCTCTATCTGACCAGCGCCGATGGCGAGTATCTGGAGACCGCCATGACCTGGGGCAAGATCAAGGCCCCGGAGACCAGCTTTCCGCCGGACGACTGCTGGAGCCTGCGCTGCGGCCGGCCGCATCTTGTCGACCGCGACGACGGCGCGCTCGCCTGTGCCCACACCGACGCGGCCAAGGGCGGATGGCATCTGTGCCTGCCCCTGATGGCGCAGGGCGAGGCGGTCGGCGTGCTCTATCTGCGCGTTCTCGGCGAGGTGGAGGATTCCGCCGGCGACGACCTGACGTCCGAGGACCGCGTGCATTTCTATATCACCGTGGCCGAGAGTCTGGCGCTCGCCGTCGCCAACATCCGCCTGCGCGAGACCCTGCAGGACCAGGCCATCCGCGATCCGCTTACCGGCCTGTTCAACCGCCGCTACCTGCTGGAGACCCTGCGCCGCGAGATGCACCGGGCCGAGCGCGCCTCCCAGCCGCTGTCGCTGGTCATACTCGACATCGATCATTTCAAGAAGTTCAACGACACCTTCGGCCATGACGGCGGCGACGCGGCGCTGAAGGTGGTCGGCAACATCCTGCAGGGGCGCACCCGCGCCGGCGACGTGGCCAGCCGGCTGGGCGGCGAGGAGTTCGCGCTCGTCTTCCCGGGCATGCCCGAGGACGTGGCCGTGCGCCGCGTGGAGGCCCTGCGCACGGAGATCGAGGGCGCGGAGCTGATCCACGCCGGCCAGGTGCTGGACCAGATCACCATTTCCGCCGGCCTCGCCGTCTATCCCCAGCACGCCGGGGGCATGGACGCGCTGCTGCACGCGGCCGACAAGGCACTGTACGAGTCCAAGCGCGGCGGCCGCAACCGCATGACCGTCGCCGTGCTGCCCCGCCGCAAGACCGACGCCCCCGCCATGGGCGTCGTGCAGGGCGGCCTGGCCGATGCCCCCAGGGCCAAGGGCGGCGGGGCCTAGCGCGCCCGCACCCATAATCCCGCCAGAATTCATGGTAATTTGTCGCGCGCCCGTGATTCCCTTGCGGACGCCAGAGGGATTGCCCATGCCGGCCCTGCGCCTTGCCCGCGTCGCCTGCGCCGCCCTGTTCGGCCTCGTCCTCGCATCTCCGTCCGGTGCCGCCGAGAAGCCCGCCAAGGAACTGTTCGGGGCCAAGCGGGCGCCGGCCGATCTCGCCTCGCGCTCCATCGGCAGCTATTCCCGCGGCTGCCTCGCCGGCGCCGCCATGCTGCCCGTGAACGGCCCCGCCTGGCAGGCCATGCGCCTGTCGCGCAACCGCAACTGGGGTCATCCCGCCCTCGTGGCCTATGTGGAGCGGCTCGCCCGGGATTCGCAGGCGAAGGACGGCTGGCCGGGCCTGCTGGTCGGCGATCTGGCCCAGCCGCGCGGCGGGCCCATGCTCACCGGCCATGCCAGCCACCAGATCGGCCTCGACGCCGACATCTGGCTGATGCCCATGCCCGACCGCACGCTCACCCCGAAGGAGCGCGAGGAGATCTCCGCCGTCTCCATGATCAAGGACAACTTCTCCATCAACCCGGAGGTCTGGAAGCCGGGCCATGTGACGCTGCTCAGGCGCGCGGCCTCCTATCCGGAAGTGGCACGCATCTTCGTGCATCCGGCCATCAAGAAGGCGCTGTGCGACGCCGCCGGGAAGGACCGCGCCTGGCTGGAGAAGATCCGCCCCTGGTGGGGCCATCACTATCACTTCCATGTGCGCATCTCCTGTCCGCCCGGCAGCCCGGGCTGCAAGGAACAGGACGATCCGCCCGACGGCGACGGCTGCGGCAAGCCGCTCGATGACTGGTTCGCCATGTTCCGCAAGCCGCCGCCGCCCAAGCCGGACAAGCCCGCCAAGCCCAAGCCCCCCATCACCATGGCGGCGCTGCCCGGCGAATGCCGTGCCGTGCTCGATGCCTCCGACGGCGCCGCCGCCGCGGTCCCGGCGTCGTTCCAGGGCGAGCCGCCCGTGCCCGCGCGCGCCCCGTCGGCGCCCGCCGCCGCCGCGCCGCCGGCCCCCGCGCCCTTGCCCGCCGTGCCGCTGCCCGAGGCGAACCCGCGGACCGGTCCGGCGCGGGCCTGGCTCAACAGCCTGACCACGCCGCGGGACGCGGGCTCGCCGCCCGTGCCCGAGCGCAAGCCGTCCCGGCCTCCCTCCTGACGGCCGTCCAGGTGAACAGTGCCAACATGGCGATGAGCGAGAACCGCGATGCATGAACAGGAAGAGCCGGACGAGGACTACCAGCGCAACGTCTTCGGCGAGCCGCTGGCCTTGTGCTCGATACGGCCGATGACCGGCTTCTACCGTACCGGCTGCTGCCATACCGGGCCCGACGACGCCGGCCTGCACACGGTCTGCGTCGAGGTGACCGCCGACTTCCTCGCCTTCTCGAAGTCCCGCGGCAACGACCTCTCCACGCCGCAGCCGGATTTCGGCTTTCCCGGCCTGAAGCCCGGCGACCGCTGGTGCCTGTGCGCCGAACGCTGGAAGGAGGCGCTGGACGCGGGCATGCAGCCGCGCGTGGTGCTGGCCGCCACCCACGAGGCGACGCTCGACGTCGTCGATCTGGACGACCTCAAGCGCGCCGCGCTCGATCTCGCCTGAAGCGTGCCGTGGCTACTCGGCAGCGGCTACTCCGCCGCCGCGCCGGTTCCGACCGGGCAGGCGACGCCGGTGCCGCCCAGCCCGCAATAGCCGTGCGGGTTCTTCGCCAGATACTGCTGGTGGTAATCCTCCGCGAAGTAGAACGCGCCCGCGTCCACGATCTCGGTGGTGATCGGCGAGCTGCGGTATCCCGCAAGCGCCTTCTGGTAGGCCGCCCTGGAGGCTTCCGCCGCCCTGCGCTGCGCGGACGAGAACACGTAGATGCCCGAGCGGTACTGGGTGCCGACGTCGTTGCCCTGGCGCATGCCCTGGGTCGGGTCGTGGCTTTCCCAGAATGTCTTCAGCAACTGCTCGTAGCCGATCCGTTTCGGATCGTAGACCACGAGTACCGCTTCGTTGTGACCGGTCAGGCCGGAGCAGACCTCCTCATAGGTGGGATTGGGGGTGAGGCCCGCCGCATAGCCCGCCGCGGTGACGTGGACGCCTGGTATCTGCCAGAACGCTTTTTCCGCGCCCCAGAAGCAGCCGAGCCCGAACATCGCTTTCTCGAAGCCTTCCGGGTACGGGCCCTTCAGCGGGTTGCCGCTGACGAAATGCTTGCGCGCGGTGGGGATGGCCTCGGGCCGTCCGGGCAGGGCCTCGTGGGCGGCCGGCAATTCCAGGGCCTTTCTGAAGAACCTCATGGGCGACTCCATCGGGCCCGGGAGGACAGGGATGCCCCTGCGGAGCCCTCAATTGCTGTAGACATTGATGCGCGTGCGGCGGCGTCCGAGCCAGTAGAGCAATATGCCGAGCAGTCCGAAGAACAGCCAGGTCGGCACCGCCAGAACGCCCGATGAGACTACGTCCCACAGAGCGGGATGGATGTCCGTCAGCGCATCGCGCGCGGCCGTCCACGACGCGCTGTGCAGCTGCCGCCATTGCTCGTCCAGGCTGGTGACAATCAGGGCGCCGCTGCCCGCGATGGTCCTGGTGCCGTCGATGGTGAGCGAGATCATCGCCACCAGCAACGACCACACGCCCAGAATACGCAACACCAGCATGACCGAAATCCCGCTCCCGCCCGAGCCGCATATCGCAGCGGTTTCGGGACTTAGATAGGCATTTCCGCCAAGGCTTTCAAACCCCGATTGCGCGGGCGCCCGGCGCGCGGGAAAGGGAAAGGGTTGACGAATCCGCCGCTTCTGCCCACGTCAGTCCCACGGCGCCGACGCCGGGCGGAGCGTTGCAGGGAAGCGGGAGCGGAGCATGTTTGGTTGGCTGAAAGGGAAGTCGGCCGTGCCGGAGGTGGTGAAGCGGGCGGGGACCATCGAATACGCCATCCGCGACGCCATGGACCGGGACAGCGCGGAGGCGCACTACCGCAAGCTGGCCGCCCTTGCCCAGTCGGAACAGCGTTATCCCGATCTGCGCCGCTTGCAGGCCAATGGAGCCCTCAACCTGATGCGCAGGCGCGAGCAGGGGCAGACGGCCGAGAATCTCCGCCTCGTCCAGGAAATCCGCGAGCTTGCCGCGACCCATCCCGGCGAGGGCGTGATCCGCGAATGCTTCGTGCTGACGCTGTGGGAATGCATCGCCAGGCTGCTGCCGGACGAGCGGGCGCAGGGACGCGCCCTGCACGAAGAGCAGAAGGCGCTCTTCCGCGACCATGCGGAGGTCAGGAAGTATCCCTATGCCATCAGCAACGCGGCCGGGAAGCTGATCATCGACAATCTCGTCGCGGGCGATATCCCC
>JBFWSL010000259.1:0-4838 GCA_050248375.1 Hyphomicrobiales bacterium
CTCAACACCGGCGCCACCGACAGCGTGGTCATCTTCGAGGAACTGAAAGCCGGGCTGGAAGCGCCGCTCAAGGGCATGGGGACCGCGTTCTCGTCCTCGCTGTTCGGCCTCGCCGGCTCGCTGATCCTCGGCTTCCTCGACCTGCAGGCGGGCCAGGCCCAGAACCGCTTCTACAACGAGCTGGAGGACTGGCTCTCCGGCATCACCGAGCTGCAGCTCGGCGAGACCGTCTCCGGCGGCGGCCAGCCCCAGGTCCGCCTCGCCCTGCTCGACATGCAGCGCGCCATCGTGGACATGGGCAACAAGATCGAGAAGGGCGTTCTCGGCGACAATTCCACCACCGCCGTGCGCGACCTCGCCAAGGGCGTGCAGAAGCTCATCGACCAGATGCGCGCCGAGCAGGCGGTGGTGCGCGAATGGGCCGACGAGCAGGCCCAGCAGCAGCAGGAGCTGGCCAAGGTGCTCAAGCGCATCTCCGACAGCGCCCGCGTGCCGCCCAAGATTTCCGACCGGGGCAAGGACAAATGAGCCAGGCCCGCCTGCGCCGCCGCAACGCCGTCACCGACTTCTGGCCGGGCTATGTGGACGCCATGGCCACCCTTCTGCTGGTGGTCACCTTCCTGCTCTCGCTGTTCATGCTGGTGCAGTATTTCGTTACGCAGGAATCCTCCAGCAAGGACAACGCGCTCGCCCTCCTCAACAAGCAGATCGCGCAACTGACCGAACTGCTCGCGCTGGAGCGCTCCGGCAAGCGCTCGCTGGAGGACAGCGTTTCTTCCCTGTCGGCGACGCTCGACAACTCGAAGGACGACAACCGCCGCCTGCGCGCCATTATCGACACCGAGAAGGACCGCGCCGCCGACGCCGAGAGCCGCGCCTCCAGCCTGGTCGGAAAGCTCGACGACCAGGTGAAGATCGGCGCCGAGGCGCTCGCCCGCATCGAGGTGCTGAACCAGCAGCTCGCCGCGCTCCGGCGCCAGATCGCCGCGCTGGAGGAGGCGCTGGAGGCGACCGAGAAGCGCGAGAAGGAAAGCCAGACCAAGATTTCAGACCTGGGCAAGCGCCTTAACGTGGCGCTGGCCAGGAAGGTGCAGGAACTGGCCCGCTACCGCTCCGACTTCTTCGGCCAGCTTCGCGAGATTCTCGGTGCCCGCGACGACATCCAGATCGTCGGCGACCGCTTCGTGTTCCAGGCGGAAGTCCTGTTCGACAGCGGCTCGGCCGAGATCAAGGAACGCGGCATCGAGGAAATCGACAAGCTGGGCGCGGCGCTGAAGCAGCTCGAGAAGCAGATTCCGGGGGATCTCGCCTGGGTGCTGCGCGTGGACGGCCACACCGACGCCCGGCCGATCAACAGCGCGGAATTCGCCTCCAACTGGGAGCTGTCGTCGGCGCGCGCCATCTCCGTGGTCAAGCGCCTCATCGACCAGGGCGTCTCGCCCCAGCATCTGGTCGCCGCCGGCTTCGGCGAGTACCAGCCGCTGTCCACCGGCCGCGACGACGCGTCCCTGCGCCGCAACCGCCGCATCGAGCTGAAGCTGACCGAGCGGTAGCTCCTGACAACGCCCGCACAGCTATGCGAACGAAGCGCGTTGCGTTCCCCGGATGCGGCGCAGCACGAAGTGGTGCGCTGCTGATCCGGGGTCCACGTCCGTAATGGGTCCCGGTTCTGCGGCGCGGGACTTCGCCCCGCACCGCGCCCGGGACACGAGGTCAGGTCTCAGCGCCGTTGCTGAACTGCAGCGCCGCCAGCCGCGCGTAGACGCCGCGCTTTTTCTTCAACAGCGATGCGTGCGTGCCCTGCTCCACGATGCGGCCCCTGTCGAGCACGAGGATGCGGTCGGCCTTCTTCACGGTGGAGAGCCGATGGGCGATGACCAGCGTCGTGCGGCCGGCCATGACCTTGTCGAGAGCGCGCCGCACGAGGCTTTCGCTCTCGGAGTCGAGCGCGCTGGTCGCCTCGTCCAGCAGCAGGACCGGCGCATCCCGCAGTATGGCTCGGGCGATGGCGATACGCTGGCGCTGACCGCCCGACAGCGTCACGCCGCGCTCGCCGAGCATGGTGCCGTACCCCTTCGGCATGGCCATGATGAAGTCGTGGGCGAGCGCCGCCTTCGCCGCTGCCCGCACCTGCTCGTCGCTCGCCTCAGGCGCGCCGAAGCGGATGTTCTCCGCCGCCGTGTCGTCGAAGATCGCCGTGTCCTGCGGCACCAGCGCCATGCCCCTGCGCAGTTCGCGCGGATCGGCCTTCGACACGTCGACCCCGTCCACGGCGATTTTGCCGGATTTCGGGTCGTAGAAGCGCAGCAGCAGGTTGAACACCGTGGTCTTTCCGCTTCCCGATGGACCGACGATGGCGACCGTCTCCCCGGGCTTCACCTCGAATGAAATCTTGTTCAGCGCCGAGACGCCCGCCCGCGTGGGATAGGCGAAGGAAACGCCGGTGAACTTCACGCGCCCGCCCCGCCTGGAAGGAAAGGCCTGCGGACGCCGCGGCGCCTTGATTGCGGGCGTCTCGTCCAGCAGCTCGCGCAGGCGCTCGGCCGAACCCGCCGCCTGCTGCACCTCGCCCCATACTTCCGCCAGTTCGCCGACCGCACCGGCGGCCAGCAATGCGTAGATGACGAATTGCGACAGCAGTCCGCCGGTCATCTCGCCAGCCAGGACATCCTGCGCGCCATACCACAGCACCGCCACCACGCTGACGAAGGTGAGCGAGATTGCGATCCAGGTAAGCCCCGCCCGCGCCACCAGCCGCGAGCGCGCCGCGGCAAAGGCGTTCTCCACCGACAGCGCGAAACGCGAGGCCGCCTGTGCCTCCGACGTGAACGCCTGCACGCTGCGGATGCCCGTGATCGCCTCGCCGGCGAAGGCGGAAGCTTCCGCCAGCGTATCCTGCGCGGCGCGCGAACGCTGGCGCACCGCCCGGCCATAGGCGATCAGCGGCAGCATGATCAGCGGGATGACACCGAGCACCAGCGCGGAAAGCTTCGGGCTCGTCACCACCATCATGGTCACCGAGCCCACCAGCACGACGAGATTGCGCAGGGCCTGCGAGGCCGCGGTTCCCGCCGCCGCCTTGATCTGCGTGGTGTCGGCGGTGAGCCGCGACAGCACCTCGCCCGATTGCGACCGGTCGAAGAACCCCGGGCTCAGCCGCATGAGATGCGTGAACACATCCTCGCGCATGTCGGCGACCACGCGTTCGCCCAGCCAGTTGACGCAGAAGAAGCGTGCCGCGCTGCCGGCCGCCAGCACCAGGCCGATGCCGCCCATGACGAGAAAATACTGGTCGATCAGGTCGGCGTTGTCGCCGCTGAAGCCCAGGTCGATCATCCGCCGCACGCCAAGCGGAATGGCCAGCGTGGCGAGCGCGGAGACCATCAACGCCAGGAATGCGGCGAACATCATTCCCTTGTAGCGCGCCACATAGGGCCAGATGGCCGCCAGCGGGCGCAGGGAGCGCCGCTTCGCCTTCTCCTCCTGGGGATTTTTTCCGTCTGGATTCTGCAAGATACTGGAATCCGTTGCCCACCCGAACCAACAGGCGGGCACAATGCCGAGCGGTCAGCGGTGAGGCAAGTCATTCCTGCATTCGCCGCATTCATGGTTTCAGTGGAGGCGCAACCTGGCTGACCCCGAATATCTGTGTCCCTATTGCGGCAGCCGCCCGCTCACCTCGGTCGCCACGCTTCCCTATGTGCGCGGGCAGGGCCTCGGCCAGCATTTCGGCGCGCGCAAGATCGCCGGTTGCTCCGATTGCGTCCGCCTGCAATTGCTGCGCGAGACGGGCCGGTCCGCGATCAGGGGCTGGGGATCGCCGGCCGCCGCCGCGACAAACCCGGTGTTCCTCGCCTATGGCGTCGCCCGCAGCCTCATCGTCACCGAGGACCCCGCGCGGGTGGAGCAGATGCTGCGCGAGGCGGGCCTGCCCGCGGGCGGCGCGGCCTCCAGCCTCGTGCGCCTGTGCTACAGCCTCGCCGCCACCGTGATCGCCGCCGACCGCAGGATTCTCGAGGAGGAGATCGCCCTGGCGACACGGATCGGCATGAAGCTGTTCACCGGCTTCCGGGAGGCGGACTTCCGCAAGGTGGTGGCCGGCCACCGGGAGCTGCCGGGCGCGGGCGAGCTGGCCACCTTGCTCAGGCAGACCGTGGACGCCGACGCCCGCGCCTCGGTCTACCGCTATCTGGTGGCCATAGCCTCGGCCGATGGCGAGATGGCCGTGGAGGAACATGCCCTGCTGCAGGCGGTTGCCCGCAATCTGGGCCTCGAGACCGCGGGCGGCGGCCATGACCAGCAGGCCTGACCCCCTCCGGGCCCCTTGGCATTGACCGCTTGTCCCGGAGGGCCGCTTTGGTTATAGCTTCGCCCAAATTTGCGGAACGCCGCGGTCCATCAGACGCCGGCCGCCGCCAGCCGGAGCCAGAATCCCATGAAGAAAGACATCCATCCCGACTACCACAAGATCAAGGTCGTCATGACCGACGGCACCGAATACGAGACCTTTTCGACCTATGGATCGGAGGGCGAGGTGCTGAAGCTGGACATCGACCCCAAGACCCATCCGGCCTGGACCGGCGGCAGCCAGCATCTGATCGACCGCGGCGGCCGTCTCAGCCGCTTCAAGAAGAAGTACGAAGGCTTCATCAAGTAGCGGCCGCATAAGGCGCGCGCGGCGCGCCAGGAAACGCAAAAGGCGCGGGGAACTCCCGCGCTTTTTTCATTCGTGATTGTTGAAGGATTCCAGCTACTTGCCGCTGCCGCCCGCGAACACCTGCTGCAATCGCGCAAGCTGGTCGCCGAGCGGGTTGACCATCCCCGCGTCGCCTTTCCCG
>JBFWSL010000260.1:0-4830 GCA_050248375.1 Hyphomicrobiales bacterium
GAGCCGGCCGGCAAGGCTGGGTGCGTGTTTTCCGTCGACGTCTCGCCCGAAACTCTGTCCAGGACGACCCTCGGCGAATGGCGCCAGGACCGCAAGGTCAACCTGGAGCGTTCCTTGACCCTGCAATCCGAGATGGGAGGCCACATGGTCACCGGCCATGTGGATGGCGTAGCCGTTATTCTCACCCGGGAGCCCGATGGCGGTTCCATACGCTTCCGGCTCGAAGTCCCGGACGATCTGGCCCGTTTTATCGCCGAAAAGGGCTCCGTCGCCCTCAACGGCACCTCTCTTACGGTTAACGAAGTGGCCGGGAACAGCTTCGGCATCGCCCTGATACCGCATACGCTTGCGGTAACCACCTGGAATGGGAGGCAGCCAGGCGACCGTGTCAATCTGGAAGTGGACCTGCTGGCCCGCTATGTGGCAAGGATCAGCGAGGCAACAGCCAATGGACGCAAGTCGTGAGTCTCGCACCCCGTGAATCCAGCATTCATCACATCTCGCCCATCGAGGATGTGATCGAGGACGCCCGCAACGGGCGCATGTTCATCCTTGTCGATGCCGAGGAGCGCGAGAACGAGGGTGATCTCGTCATCCCCGCGCAGATGGCGACGCCGGACGCGATCAATTTCATGGCCCGCTATGGCCGCGGCCTGATCTGTCTGGCGGTGACATCGGAAAGGGCTAAACAGCTCAAGCTGGAGATGATGCCCCGTTCGACCAACCAGTCGCGTCTGCATACCGCCTTCACCGTATCCATTGAGGCGCGCGAGGGAGTGAGCACCGGCATCTCCGCCCATGACCGCGCGCACACGGTCTCCGTCGCCATCGATCCGACCAAGGGCAACGGCGATATCGTCACTCCTGGCCACGTTTTTCCCCTTGTCGCGCGCGACGGCGGCGTGCTCGTCCGCGCCGGCCACACCGAGGCTGCTGTCGATATCTCCCGCCTCGCGGGCCTCAATCCGGCCGGCGTCATCTGCGAGATCATGAATGACGACGGCACCATGGCCCGCATGTCCGATCTCGTTGGATTCGCCCAGCTCCATGGCCTGAAGATCGGCGCCATCGCCGACCTGATCGCATACCGCCGCAAACACGATCATCTGGTCGAGCAGGTCTGCGAGCAAACCATTGTCAGCGAGCATGGTGGAGAATTCCGCATGCGCGTCTATTCCAACAAGATAGCTGCGTCGGAGCATGTGGCGCTCATCAAGGGGGACCTTTCCGGTCCTTCGCCCGTTCTGGTGCGCATGCATGCCTGCAACACCCTCAACGATCTGATCGGCGTGGACAAGCACAAGCACGACTTGCTGGCCCGCTCGATGCGCGCCATCGCCCGGGAGGGCAGGGGCGTGATTGTGTTGATCCGCGAAACCCGCCCCGATGCAGTCTCCCAGAATTTCCCTTCGACGGACAAACCTGCGGAGCGCGATCATGCCGGCGAGCGTCTTGTCGAGTATGGCATCGGGGCCCAGATCCTTCTCGATCTTGGCGTCAGGGACATGGTCCTGCTCAGCAATTCTCCCCAGCGCAAGGTGGTCGGCCTCGACGGCTACGGCCTCGGCATCGTCGGTCAGCGGGCAATCGAGTAACCTCGCATGGCGCCCCTGCCCAGATCGGTCCTGATTATCGAGGCGAGGTTCTATGACGACATCGCCGACGAGCTGCTGCACGGCGCCAAGGCCGAACTGACCGCGAACGGTGTCGCCTGCGAGGTAATTCAGGTACCGGGTGCTCTGGAAATACCGCCCGCGCTGGCCATTGCCCTCGACGCCCGCAGGATCGGCCGGGCAGGAGGGCATCAGGGATGTATCGCCCTCGGCTGCGTCATCCGGGGCGAGACCAGTCACTACGACATAGTCGCGGGAGAATCCGCCCGGGCCTTGATGGAATTGTCCGTCCGCCACGCGCTGCCCGTGGGCAACGGCATACTGACGGTCGACAGCCGCGAGCAGGCATGGAAACGGGCGAGCGTGGACAAGGGCAACAAGGGGGCCGCCGCCGTGGCCGCCTGTCTGTCGCTGATTTCGATCCGCGCTAGAATGAGCCCGGCGGGCAAGTCATGAGCGGGCAAGCAAACGCAGGTGCCGCGGCGGGTGGCGGCGACAGCCGTGCCGCCAGGCGCAGTTCGGCGCGGCTGGCCGCCGTGCAGGCGCTTTACCAGGCTGAACTGTCAGGCAAGGACGCGGGCGATGTGATCGCCGAATTCGAGGCCCACCGCCTTGGAGGCGACATGGACGGCGAGGAACTCGCCGAAGCCGATACGGACTATTTCCGCCAGGTCGTAATCGGAGTTGTTTCGCGGCAGCGGGATATCGACCCGCTGGTCGATTCCGCGCTGGCCGAGGGCTGGCGGCTCGCGCGCCTCGACACCATCATGCGTGCGATCCTCAGATGCGCGACCTGCGAATTCATGGAGCGTTCCGACGTTCCCGCGAAGGTCATCATCAACGAATACATGGACATCGCCCATGCGTTCTTCTCCGGGGAGGAGCCGCGGGCTGTTAACGGCATTCTCGACAACCTCGCCCGCGAGACGCGGCCGGCCGAGTTCGGCCGGGTCACGGAATGACCCTGCCGACAGAGCAAAGACGCATTTCGCCGCTTCCGGGCGAGTTTGAACTGATTGCCCGCTATTTCGCTCCGCTGGCTGAGAAATCCTTCGGAGCCATGGGTCTCCTGGACGACGCCGCGCGCTATGCGCCACGGCCTGGATCGGAATGCGTCCTGACCGCCGACATGATTGTCGAGGGCGTGCATTTCCGGCCTGTCGACCGTCCCGCCGACATCGGCTTCAAGGCGCTGGCCGTCAATGTGTCGGACCTTGTCGCAAAAGGGGCCAGGCCCGAGGCCTATCTGCTCTCGCTGGCTCTCTCCGGCGATACCGATGAAAAGTGGGTCGCGGGCCTGGCGAAGGGGCTCCGGGAGGGGCAGGAGGCCTTTGGTTGCCTGCTCTTCGGAGGTGATACGGCAAGAACGCCCGGGCCGACCACCATATCGGTCACCGCGCTTGGCCGGGTGAAGAAAGGCAAGATGTTGCTGCGTTCGGGCGCGCGGCCAGGCGACAAGGTCTACGTGACAGGCACCATCGGCGATGGGGCGGCTGGGCTGCTGCTTGGGGATTCCCGCGATGGCGCCCGGCTCCCTCGCAGCAGCCGCTCGTTCCTGGCCAGTCGCTACCTCAGGCCGCGGCCGCGCATGGAACTGCTGTCGGCGCTGGCGGCCAATGCCTCGGGCGCCATGGATATTTCGGATGGCCTGGTCGGGGATTTCCGGAAGATGTGCTCGGCATCCAGGACGGGTGGAGTCATCCGCCTTTCCGGCGTGCCCCTGTCGCCAGCCGTCCGGACTGCGCTCGCCCAGGGGTTTATCACATTGGATCAGCTCGTGACCGGCGGTGACGACTACGAGGTCCTCGCCGCAATTCCCGCGCGGCGCGCGGCGAAGTTCGAGGCCGCCGCGGCCGTCGCCGGAGTGGATGTCGCATGCATCGGGGATATCCTGCGGGCCGCGGAAGGTGTATCCATCCTCGGCGCGGACGGGTCGCCCGTCACCCTGGCGTCCGGCAGCTATACCCATTTCTGAGACGTGGGACTGAATTCCCCACTCCCTCCGAGGTCATATGTCCAACCTGTCAGTCCACGATGACGCTCGCGCGAGACGCAACGCGGTCATTTTATCGGTGGCGCAGGCGCTTTATGGCATCGGCGCAACCATACTCATCACACTCGGCGGGCTGACCGGCAGCTATCTGGCCGAGGACAAATCGCTGGCGACACTGCCCATTTCCACCTTCGTCCTCGGCACCGCGTTCACGACAGTGCCGGCGTCGCTGATAATGCAGCGGCTCGGACGAAGACGGGGCTTCCAGATCGGCGCGGCGTCGGCCGTGATCAGCGGCATGCTCGCATGCGTCGCTATATTGCACGGCCTGTTCTGGCTGTTCTGTGTCGCGACCGTGTTCACAGGAGTCTACCAAGCCTTCGCCAACTATTATCGCTTTGCCGCCGCCGACACAGCCAGCCCCGAATTCCGGCCCAAGGTTGTCTCCTGGGTCCTTGTTGGCGGCGTCTTCGCCGCCCTGGTCGGCCCCTATATCATCGTCTGGACCAAGGATGCCTTCGCGCCGGTCCTCTTTGCCGGCAGCTTCGCCGCATCCGCCGCCATCGCGGCCTGCGCCATGCTGGTGCTGAACCTGGTGGACATTCCCCACGACCGCTTGAAGGTGCATGCGCCAGGCGAAGTGCGGCCGCTTCTGGAAATTCTGCGTCAGGGCCGCCTCATAGCCGCAATCGTCTGCGGAATGGTCAGCTATGCAGCGATGAATTTCATGATGACCGCAGCGCCACTGGCCATGGTCGCGTGCAACCATTCGGTCGATGCGGCCGCCGGAGCGATTCGCTGGCACATCCTCGCCATGTTCGCACCGAGCTTCTTCACGGGGAATCTGATCGCTCGCTTTGGCCGGGAAACAATTATTCTTGCCGGCCTTGGCCTGCTTGCCGGGGCAGGCGGCGTGGCCCTGACAGGTATCGAGCAGTGGCAGTTCGACATGGCCCTGATCCTGCTGGGCCTGGGCTGGAATTTCTCCTTCGTGGGCGCCACGACCCTGGTGACCGACTGCCATCGCCCGGCCGAAAGAGCCAAGGTGCAGGCGGTCAACGATCTGATGATTTTCGGTCTAGTTTCAATAGCTTCCTTCGCCTCAGGCAAGATATTGCACGAGGCGGGATGGGATTATATCGCCCTCACGGTCATGCCATTCGCCGCTCTTGCCGCGGGACTTGTCGTCGTCCTGATGTTTCTCCGCCGTGACCCGCTGCATCC
>JBFWSL010000261.1:0-4827 GCA_050248375.1 Hyphomicrobiales bacterium
CGCCGAGGGCGTGCTGGTCGACAATTCCAACAATCCGGTCCTTGGCGATGGCGGTCCGATCACCTTCACCGCCGACGAAGCCGGCATCGAGATCGCCGCCGACGGAACCATATCGACGACCGCCGGCACCAAGGGCCGCCTGCGCATCGTCAAATTCGATTCCAACGCCGCGCTGCAGAAGGAGAGCGAGACCCTGTTCTCCTCCGGCACCCCGGCCACGCCAGTCGACAACCCCCATGTCGTGCAGGGCATGGTCGAGCGCTCCAACGTGAACGGCACCCTTGAGATGACCCGCATGATCGAAACCCTGCGGGCCTACACCAACGCCACGCAGGCGCTCGAGAAAACCCAGGAACTGCGGCGCGACGCCATCGAGCGGCTGGGCCAGACCAACGTCTGACGCACCACCGCTCCGCTGAAACAAGAGGACGCTGAACGATGAATTCCCTCCGTATCGCCGCCACTGGCATGATGGCCCAGGAGCTGAACGTCGAGGTCATCTCCAACAACATCGCCAACATGCGCACCACCGGCTTCAAGCGCGTGCGGGCCGAGTTCCAGGACCTGCTCTACCAGGACCTCCGCCGTACCGGTTCGGCTTCCTCCGACGCCGGCACGACGGTGCCCACCGGCATCCAGCTCGGCTTCGGCGTGAAGACCGGCGCCACCTCCCGCGTCATGAGCCAGGGCAGCCTGACCAATACCGAGAAGGACCTCGACGTCGCCATCCGCGGCGAGGGCTTCTTCCAGATCACCCTGCCGAGCGGCCAGACCGCCTATACCCGTGACGGCTCCTTCGAGCTCAACGCCGACGGCCAGCTCGTCACCCTGGACGGCTACGAGGTCGACCCGGGCATCACCATCCCCGACAACGCCCGCAGCATCACCATCAACCGCCAGGGCACCATCGAGGTCGTCACCGAGGACAACACCACGCCGCAGGAAGTGGGCCAGATCACCCTGACGCGCTTCATGAACAAGGCCGGCCTGCAGGCCATCGGCGACAACCTGTTCCTGGAGACGCCGGCGAGCGGCACTCCCACCGAGGGCAATCCCGGCGATCCAGGCTTCGGCGACATCATGCAGAAGTTCCTCGAGGCCGCCAACGTGAACGCCGTGGCCGAACTGTCCGACCTGATCGCAGCCCAGCGCGCCTACGAGATGAACGCGCGCGTCATCAGCGCCTCCGACGAGATGATGTCGGCCGCCACCAACATCCTGAGGTAGTCCGATGCCGACCCGTTCGCACCGCCCGGCCGCCCTCGCCCTCCTCGCCGCCGTCCTGCTGGGCGCCGCCGCGCTGCCGCCCTCGCCTGCCGACGCCCAGGGCGCACCCGTGCTCCGCGAGCAGGTCAGGGTCCACGCGCCTGTCGTCACCCTCGGCGACCTGTTCGAAAACGCCGGCAGCAGCGCCTCCACGCCTGTCTTCCTGTCGCCCGATCTCGGCACGCAGGGCGTCGTGGCCGCCAGGCGCATCGCCGCCGCCGCCCTCCAGCACGGCCTTGTCTGGGAGAACCCGGGCGGCATCCACCAGGTCTCGGTCCAGCGGCCCAGCCGCCTCGTCACCCTGGACGAGGTCAGGGACGCCATCGCGGCCAAGATTTCCCACGACCTCGGCCTGACCGACGCGAAGTCGCTCACGATTTTGCTCAACAGCGGCGGCCGCGCCTTTCACGTGGATTCCCGCATCACCGGTTCGCTGCTGGTCAAGCGCGTCGATATCAACGACACCAGCGGCGCTTTCCGCGCCACCGTCGGCTTCGACGACATGGCGGCCCAGGCCCAGGACGTCACCTTCTCCGGCCGTTCCATCGAAACCGAGGAGATCGCCCTGCCGGTCCGCATCATCGAGCGTGGCGCCGTCATTACCGAGAACGACCTGGAGACCACCCGCGTCGCCCGCACGCAAATCCCCACCGGGGTGCTGCGCGACATGAAGGAACTTGTCGGCATGGCCGCCAAGCGGCAGCTCTCCATCGGCCAGGCCGTGCGCCGCTCGGATATCGAGAAGCCCCGGATCGTGGAGCGCAACGCCCTCGTCACCATCGTCTACAGGGTGCCCGGCATGGTGCTGCGCACTCAGGGCCGCGCGCTCGACTCCGCCGCCATCGGCGAAAGCGTCGCCATCCTCAACATCCAGTCCAAACGCACCATACAGGCCACCGTGGACGGACCGGGCCTGGTGAGCGTGAACAGCCTGCTCGGCCCCGGCCCCCAGGTCGCGTCGCAGTCCACGGGCACGGGCGGCGGCAACCGCCAGATCGTCCGGTAACGAAGGAAAGAGTCTGAGATCATGAAGTTAGCGCGTTGCATTGTCATATTGCTCGCAGTCAGCACGCTTGGCGGCTGCAGCTATTTCGAGCGCATCGGCAACATCGGCGAGACGCCCAAGCTGACGGCGATCGAGAACCCGGTCATGCAGCCCGGCTACAAGCCGGTGTCCATGCCCATGCCGGCACCCGAGCCCGTGAGCTTCGCCCCGAATTCGCTGTGGCGTAGCGGCGCCCGCGCCTTCTTCAAGGACCAGCGCGCGGCAAGGGTCGGCGACATCCTCACCGTGCTGGTCGAAATCACCGACAAGGCCGAGTTCGACAATGCCACCAAGCGTGAGCGCGAAGCCAAGGAGGGCATGGGCATCGCCTCCCTCGGCGGCCTGGAGAAGACCATCCGCAAGATCGTCGGGGACGACACCAACCTGGCCGAACTCGTGAAAGCGGACAGCAACTCCGAGACGGATGGCAAGGGCGCCATCGGCCGCCAGGAGAAGGTGACCACCAAGGTCGCCGCCGTGGTCACGCAGATCCTGCCCAACGGCAACATGGTTATCGAGGGCCGGCAGGAAGTGCGCGTGAACTACGAGAAGCGCGAGCTGATCGTCGCCGGCGTGGTGCGTCCCGAGGACATCACCGCCGAGAACAACATCCCGATTTCCAAGATCGCCGAGGCGCGGGTCTCCTATGGCGGCAAGGGCACGCTCACCGACGTGCAGCAGCCGCGCTACGGCCAGCAGCTCCTCGACATCATCCTGCCCTTCTGAGCGGGAACCGGTTCAGGTTGCGCGTATGACGGGCGCGGGACGGCGAAAGCCTCCCGCGTCTGTTCCTATTCGTCCCGGTAGACCCGCTCGCGCTTCTCGTGGCGCTCCTGGGCTTCCAGGCTCAGCGTCGCGATGGGCCTGGCATCCAGCCGCTTCAGGCTGATCGGCTCGCCGGTTTCCTCGCAATAGCCGTAAGTGCCGTCCTCGATGCGTCCGAGCGCATCGTCGATCTTGGCGATCAGTTTTCTCTGGCGGTCGCGCGCGCGCAATTCCAGCGCCTTGTCCGTCTCGGACGTGGCGCGGTCCGCGATATCCGCGTGCTGCTCCGAGCCGTCCTGCAGATGTTGCAGGGTCTCGCGGTTGGAGCGGATGATTTCTTCTTTCCAGGCCGACAGCTTGGCCTTGAAATAGGCTCGCTGCCGCGCATTCATGAAGGACTCGTCGTCTGACGGCCTGTAGCCGGACGGCAACTTTGTTTTACCGCGCATGGACTCCTCGTGCGTGGCTCGATGGCCCAACTATCAACGGCGAACTCTCGTCAACCCAACATCCCCGGCCGGTCGCCCGGCCAGCAGGGCCCCCTATGTACGGATGTCCAAAGCCAAGTCAAGAAACCAGAAGCGGTTGACGGCAATATGATCGGATTTTCCGCCGCACTGCACAAAAAGGCGGCTGGAGAGGACCGCGCGAAAGGGCTCTAGCGTCCGGCCCTGTCCAGCTTGGCGATTTCCACCTGCGCGCGCAGGTCGATCTGCTTGAGGATTTCCGCAAGCGCGGGGTCTTCCTCGCAGCCGTCCCAACGCGCCATGAGGGCGCGAAGTTTGGCCGCATCCTGGGCAGGCATGCGGCCGGAAAGAATCGCCAGGCGCAGATCCTCCAGCAGGTCGAGCACCTCGCTGCCCTGGCGGGCGGCACGCTTTCTGCGTTCCGTTCCCTCTTCCACCGATTGCAGGGCCAGAATCGCTTCCAGGGACGTCACCGTCGCCGGACCCCGCGCCGCCGCCGCGGTCTGGGTTTCGGCCGCCGCCGGCAGCCGGAACTCGCGCCCCTGTCCGGAAGCGGACGAACTCCGTGCCGCCGAGGATCCGGCGCTGCTGCGCATGGCCTGACCAATCCGCATGGGTTTCCCTGGCTCCCTCGTGGTGCGGGACAAAATTGCCGGGCGCATGCTTAACGGCTGGTTAAAGCCCGGAAAAATTTGCCCATCCCGCTTCCTCCGCCACCCGCCAGCCATCGGCGCCTGTCTTTGCTGGTCTGAAAAACATAAATTTATCATAGGCTTACGAAAACAATCCCGCCGCGTCCGTTCTGGCACGGCTTTCGCTAATGGATTAGCGGAAACAGAACCTACACGTCCGGCCGAGGAAATCCTTGTGAAGAAGACCCGCATTCATCGCCGCCGCCATGCCGCCATTCTCCGCGCCGTGGTGCTTGGCGCGGCGCTTGTCGTTCAGGCGTGCACGCTGGTCTCCGGCGCCAGCGCCGCCTCCCGCATCAAGGACCTGGTCGATTTCGAAGGCATCCGCGAGAACCAGCTCATCGGATATGGTCTCGTGGTCGGCCTCAACGGCACCGGCGACACGCTCCAGAACACGCCCTTCACCAAGCAGAGCCTGCAGGCCATGCTGGAGCGGCTCGGAGTGAACACCCGCAACATCGACCTGAAGACGACCAATGTGGCCGCCGTCATGGTCACCGCCGACCTTCCTCCCTTCGCCACCCAGGGAACCCGTCTCGACCTTTCCGTCAGCGCGCGGGGCAACGCTTCCAGCCTCCAGGGCGGGACGCTG
>JBFWSL010000262.1:0-4769 GCA_050248375.1 Hyphomicrobiales bacterium
CAGTGGCTCGAGGAGCAGGGCTTCGATTCTCTCATCGTCGTCACCAGCAGCTACCACATGCCCCGGGCCCTGGCCGAACTCGGCCGCGAACTGCCGGGCATCGAACTGCATCCCTACGCGGTGACGCCACCCAACTCCCATCTCGACGCCTGGTGGTCTCACCCCGGCACCCTGCGCCTGCTCGCCTCCGAATACGTGAAATACATCCCCGCCGTGCTGCGCCTCTACGCCACCGGCTTCACGCGCGGCGGCTGAGCGGCCCGTAATGATCCGCTCCCTGCTCTACACGCTCGTCTTCTACGTCGAGACGGTCCTGTTCCTGGTGCTGGGAAGCTGGCTCCTCTTCGCGCCCAGGAGCTGGGCCATGGCCGGCCTCGCGGCCCACGGCGCCGCCAGCGTCTGGCTGCTGGAGAAGATCGTCGGCACCCGCATGGTGGTGCGGGGCAAGGACAGGCTGCCGCCCGGCCCCGTCATCGTCGCCGCCAAGCACCAGTCGGCCTGGGACACCTTCGCGCTGATCCCGCTGCTGAAGGACCCGGCCATGATCATGAAGCGCGAGCTTGGCTGGATTCCCATCTATGGCTGGTTCAGCCACAAGTTCCGCATGATCTTCGTCCACCGCGAGGCCGGCCCCGCCGCCCTGCGCAGGATGGCCCGCGACGCGAAGGACCGCGCCGCCGCGGGACGCGAGATCGTCATCTTTCCCGAGGGCACCCGCCGCGCTCCCGGCGCCCCGCCCGACTACAAGCCGGGCATCGCCTTCCTCTACGGGGCCCTCGGCGTGCCGGTCTGCCCGGTGGCGCTGAACTCCGGCCTCTACTGGCCGCGCCGCAGCTTCGCCCGCTATCCCGGCGACATCGTCGTGGAGTTCCTGGACCCCATTCCCCCGGGGCTCCCCCGCGGCGAATTCATGGCGCGGCTGGAGCAGGCCATAGAGACCGCGTCGGCCGGGCTCATCGCGGAAGCCGCGCGCTCGCCCACCCCCCCGCCGACCCTCCCGCGCGGCGCGCGTTAACCTTTCGCCGCAAACCCCGGCGACTGGGGCCGGTTTTCTCTGGAACAAACGAGGAACATCATCTAGGGTAACGGCGTTGAGGCGTAGTGGAGTCGAATGCAGATGAGCGGCGAATTCGAGGTCTTTGCCCCGGTCTCCCGGCGGATCTGGGACATGAAATACCGCTACCGGGAGAACGGCACGGGCGGCAGTCTGGCCGGGGACTTGGCCGGCGGCCCGCCCGGCGACGCCACGCTTGACGACACCTGGCGCCGGGTGGCCGGCGCGGTCGCGCGGGCCGAAGGCAGCGGCAAGGCCCGGGCCAGATGGGCCCGGCGCTTTCACGCCGCACTGTCCGACTTTGCCTTCCTTCCCGCCGGGCGCATCCTCGCCGGCGCCGGCACGCCGCGCCGCGTCACGCTCTTCAACTGCTTCGTCATGGACACGATCGAGGACACCATGGTCTCGATCTTCGACAACGTGAAGGAAGCCGCCCTCACCATGCAGCAGGGCGGCGGCATCGGCCACGACTTCTCCACGCTGAGGCCGCGCGGCGCCCCCGTCGCCAAGGTCGGGGCCGAGGCGTCGGGCCCGGTCAGCTTCATGGACGTGTGGGACGCCATGTGCCGCACCATCATGTCGGCCGGAACCCGCCGCGGCGCCATGATGGGCACGCTCTCCTGCGACCATCCCGACATCGAGGAATTCGTCGCCGCCAAGCGCGAGGCGGGACGCCTGCGCAATTTCAACCTGTCGGTGCTGGTGACCGATGCCTTCATGGCGGCGGTGCGCGCCGACGGGCCCTGGGAGCTGAAATTCGCCGGCAAGGTCCAACGCACCGTCTCCGCGCGCGGGCTGTGGGAGAAGATCCTGCGCGCCACCTACGACTGCGCCGAGCCCGGCGTCATCTTCATCGACAGGGTCAACGCCCTCAACCCGCTCTCCTATTGCGAAACCATCCGCGCCACCAATCCCTGCGGCGAGCAGCCGCTGCCCCCCCATGGCGCCTGCCTGCTCGGGTCGATCAACCTCGCCCGCCTCGTGCTGCGTCCCTTCGAACCCGACGCCGCGCTGGACGAAGAGCGCCTCGACAAGCTGGTGCCGCTCGCGGTGCGTTTCCTCGACAACACCATCGACATTTCCAATTACCCACTGGAGGCCCAGCGCCGGGAGGCGTTGGCCAAGCGCCGCATCGGCCTCGGCGTCACCGGCCTCGCCGACGCGCTGATCATGTGCGGGCTGCGCTATGGCACGCCCGAAGCCGCCGCCGCCGCCGGCCGCTGGATGGCGGCCATCGAGCGCCGCGCCTATCTGGCCAGTGCGAAGCTTGCCGCCAAGAAGGGCGCTTTTCCCCTGTTCGACCGCGACGCCTATCTCGCAGCGCCCCATGTGGCGGCGCAGGACGAGGACGTCCGCCGCGCCATCGCTGGGCACGGCCTGCGCAACGGGCTGCTGACGTCCGTCGCCCCCACCGGCACCATCTCGCTGCTCGCCGGCAACGTGTCGAGCGGCGTGGAGCCCGTCTTCTCGCTCACCTATGACCGTCGCATCCTCACCGCTTCCGGCGAGGCACGCCACGAGACGGTGGAGGACTATGCGCACCGGCTCTACCGCGCGAGGTTCGGACCCGACGCGCCCCTGACCCCGGCCTTCGTCACCGCGGAGGAACTGACCCCGCGCGAGCATGTGATCATGCAGGCGGCCCTGCAGCGCCATGTGGACAGCGCCATCTCCAAGACCGTGAACTGTCCCCGGGACATCGGCTTCGAGGCGTTCAGGGACATCTACGACGAGGCCTACGATCTGGGCCTGAAGGGCTGCACCACCTACCGGCCCAACCCCGTCACCGGCGCCGTCCTCTCCGCGCCGAAGCCCGCCGCGACTGCGGAGCCCGCCCCGGCCGCAACGGCAGCCGCGGATGCGGCCGGCATACCCGCCAGCCAGCCAGCCCTGCCCCTGGCGGCCACGCCGCCGCCCTCTGTCGCGAACCTGCCCGGAACCCGTGGCGGCGTCGTCTACATGGCGCAGCCGCTGGAGCGCGATCCGGTGCTGCCCGGCTACACCTACAAGCTGAAATGGCCCGATTCCGAGCACGCCATCTACGTGACCCTCAACGACATCGTGCAGGACGGCCGCCGCCGCCCGTTCGAGATCTTCATCAACTCCAAGAATCTCGAGCACTACGCCTGGACCGTGGCGCTCACGCGCATGATCTCCGCCGTGTTCAGGCGCGGCGGCGACGTGTCTTTCGTGGTGGAGGAACTGAAGGCGGTGTTCGACCCGCGCGGCGGCCAGTGGTCGGGCGGACGCTACGTGCCCAGCCTGCTGGCGGCCATCGGCGGCGTCATCGAGCAGCATATGATCGACATCGGCTTCCTCGCCCGGCCCGTCTCCGCCGGGGAGCCGAACCCGGCCATTCCCGAGGAAGCAAACTGCCCCGAGGAAGCGGACTGGGCCGCCGAGGCGACCCGGGAACGCCTGCGGGCCAGATACTGCCCGCGCTGTTCCCAGCCCGCGCTGGTGTTCCAGGAAGGCTGCCACACCTGCCGCAACTGCGGCTGGTCCAAGTGCAGTTAACTTCCGGCCGTGGCATCTGGTTCCGTCAGGCTTTTGTGAAGCCTTGCCCGCAATGAAGTTCCCTGTTTGTTCCGATTTTGCCACAATTGAGCTTGAAAATCCCATTAGCCACACCACTTGAACGACTCTCGGCGTGAGTCGCCGCGGCAGTTCCAGAGGGGCCGGACATCCGGCCAGACAAGCATGAGCCAAGCGCAGATCAGTCAGTTTCCGGCCAACGAGCCCGCGATCCTGAGCCGTGACGGCATCGTCGCCGAGCCTTATCACTATTGGATGGGAGCCTCGGGCGCGCGCTATCTTCACACGGTTTACACCCTGCGCAGTTGCCCGCTGCTGCCGCGCGCCAATTTCATCCTGGTCCGCCGCGAGGCCAACGGCAGCCGCCGCCCCCTCGCCATCGGCCGCACCATGGCCGGCGCGCAGTCGCTCAATCTCGCCTATCTGCGCCGCGAAGGTGCTCGCGCGGGCGCCAACGAGGTGCATGTGCATCTGCTGGCGGACACCGACGCCGAACGGTCCCGGGTCGAGACCGACCTGCGCTCCCGCCAGTTCGGCACCGCCACCCTGGCGCGCAGGCTGCGCCCGGCCAACGACTACGCCGAGGCCTTCATCGCCTGAGGGCGGGGCCCTTCAGCCTCGCGTGGACCCCGGCCTGAAGCCCCTCTAAGAAGACGAAACCCCGGGCGAAGACCCGGGGTCGTCCGCATATGGACCCCGGCCTGAAGCCGGGGTTTCGGTTCGATTTCCTGATCCCGCCTCTTGTGAACCCCTGCGCAAGCCGGAGTCCAGTCGCGGGCCTTCTCTCCGCCGCACCCTGAATACTGGATTCCGGCTTTCGCCGGAATGACGCCCAGTGTGCCCGCCCCTACCCGCAGGCGAGCCGCGCGCCGCGGCCCAGCCGCACCAGCAGCCGCTCCATCCCGGCATCATGGATGCCCTGCTCGCGCAGGTGCTTCACCGTGTTGACCACATAGGCGATGTTGTCGCCGGACCGCCCCCGTCCCCGCCGCACCAGCGCCGCCTGCACTTCCAGCGGCAACCGGCCCGCATACTGCCGGTGGGTGCGGTCCACCATGTAGCACAGCGCCCGCACCTGCCGGTGGCTGCCGTCGCGCAGTTCCACCGCCCGTTCCGCCTCGCGGTAGACCCGCGTCGCCTGCTCGCGCGCGCGCAGATAGCCGATCACCTTGCGCCGGTC
>JBFWSL010000263.1:0-4737 GCA_050248375.1 Hyphomicrobiales bacterium
GGTCTACCAGGTGGTGAAGGCCATCTACGACCACGAAAAGGAAGTGCGAGCCTTCGGCGCCCACCTGGCCGACATCTTCATCGACTTCGCGCCGAAGTATCTGATGCCGCGCATCCCGGTGCACAAGGGCGCGGTGCGCTACTTCAAGGAAAAGAACGTTTGGCGCGACGACCTGGTCATCGCCAACTGATATCGGTCAGCGTGCGGGACGGGACGCGCCTGCCCCGCGCGCTGACCGGCTCTCTATCGGAGGCGGGTGACGCGCGGTATCGACCATGAGGCGCCCTGCCGCAATTTACACGCCGAACTCCGCCGGCCGGCGGAGGGGCCTCGACGCCCGACAGGCCTTCACCGAGCCGACCGATGCCGCGCATCAATGAACTGGGTGCCAGAGCCGTAGAGCTGCTTTCGGGCCTTTCGGTTGAGTCGAAGTCCCGGTCGCGGACCATAACCGCTATCCTTGGCGTGGTTGCCGTCCTCACCGGTGCGCTGCACCTGTTCCAGTCGCTCAGGTTCGAGATATCCGGCGACATCTTCCGCGCCATCCATCTCTGCCTTGCGATCACCATCTGCTACCTGCTGGTGCTTGAGAGGCGCGCGAAGGCGTCCGCCGCCAGCACGGTTCTGTTCTCGGTGTTCGCCGTGGCGTCGATCGCCGTGGCCATCTATATCGGCGTCGAGTACCACGAACTGACGACCGTCAGGCCATACGCGCCGAACCGGTTCGACATCATCGCCGGCGTTCTGCTGCTGGCGCTTTCGCTTCACATCACCACGCTGATATGGGGCATGACCGTCCCGGTCATCGTCATCCTTTCCATTCTCTACGGCTACTTCGGATACCTGCTCACCTGGGAGCTGCTGTTTCACGGCGGCATCACCTTCAACAGACTCATCGGCTACACCTCCATCCCGTATTTCCGGGGTCTGCTTGGCGGTCTCACCGGCCTCTCTGCCGGCACCATCTTCGTCTACATTCTCTATGCCGGCTTTCTGACCGCGACCGGAGGCCTCGATTTCGTCATGAAGCTGGCCTTCGGCCTGGCGGGCCGCAGCCGGGCGGGGCCGGCGCAGGCGGCCGTGATCGGCAGCGGCTTCATGGGGATGATTTCCGGCAGCAGCGTCGCCAACGTTGTCTCCAGCGGCGCGTTCACCATCCCGCTGATGAAGCGTTCGGGCTACAGGCCCGAATTCGCGGGCGCCGTCGAGGCGGTCGCTTCGACCGGGGGGCAGATCACGCCGCCGGTCATGGGCGTGTCCGCCTTCCTCATCGTCGGCATCACGGGCATTCCCTACAAGGAGATCGTCCTGGCCGCGATCCTGCCGGCGCTCATCTACTATCTCTACCTGATATTCTCCATGTACATCCGCGCCGCCAAATACGACCTGAAGCCGCTTTCCGAGGACGAGGATCTGGGCCTCGGCGCCGTCGGCCGCATGTCGCTGGGGCGTGCCTGCCTGGAAAACCTGCACGTGCCTCTCTCGGTGGCGCTGCTCGTCTACATGCTCCTGACCGGCATGCCGCCCGGCTATGCCGCGGCCATGGCGACGCTCGCGCTGGCGGGACTGCACGTCGTCAAGGTATTGCTGACCACCCGCGGACTGCTGAACGCGGTGAAGGAAATCCTGCGCGTCTGGTTCCGCGGCCTGGAAGACGGCACGCGAAACGGCGCGCAACTGGCCATCATCATCGCGGTCATCAGCATCCTGGTCGAAGTCTTCGTGGTGACGGGCTTCGCGCAGAAGCTGTCCTACCAGATGCTGGCGCTGAGCGGCGGCCAGCTTGTTCCCCTGCTCGTCCTGTCGGCGCTGTCCTGCCTCGCCTTCGGTCTCGGCCTGCCGACTTCGGCGGCCTATGTGCTGGTGGCGTTGCTGTCGGCGCCTGCCCTGCTCGAGCTGGGGGTGCCGCTGATGGCCTCGCACCTGTTCGTTTTCTACCTGGCGAACATGTCGTCGATCACGCCGCCGGTCGCAATCGCCGCGCTTGTGGCGGCAAACCTCGCCGGCGCCAGCTTCCAGCGGACGGCTTTCATCAGTGTCAGGCTGGGACTGCCCGGCTTTCTGCTGCCGTTCCTGTTCGTGCTGCACCCGGAAATTCTCGGCATCGAGGGTACATGGGTGGATCAACTCGTCATGTCCGCGGCCGCGCTGCTGGCCCTGATCGCATTCAACGCCGCATTCGAAGGATACCTGCTCGCGCACTTGCGCTGGTATGAGCGTCTGTTGCTGTTGCCGGCGGCTGGCGGGTTGCTGCATCCGGCATGGGAACCGACCGCCGTCGGCATGCTGCTGCTGGCGGGTGTGGCAAGCTATCAACTGCTGCGGCGCAGGCTGCACAAGCCGGGAGCGGAAACGGGGCCACCCCCGGGACCAAGTGACATATCAAGTGGCATATAACGACAAGAGACGCGGGAGATACGCAAGGTGAGCAACAAGAACATCTGGAGCATGCTGACGCTGGCGCCCGGCCAGCCCCGGGATACATGGCGGCCAACCATCACCGGCCGCAACTTCGCCGCGGCCTGCGGACATTATCTGGGCACGGCCGCGGCGGTGCGCATCCTGGAGCGGGGCGGCAATGCGGTCGACGCCGGGGTCGCGGCCGCCATGGCGCTCGCGGTCCTGCAGTCGAACGTTGTCAGCTTCGCGGGCGTGGCGCCGACGCTCATATACCTGCGCAAGGAAGAGCGGGTCGTCAGCCTGGCCGGGCTCGGCTACTGGCCGGCGGGCACGGACTACGCTGCCCTTGTCAAGGCAGGCGGCAAGCTCGTGCCCGAGGGCGTGATGCGGACCGTCGTTCCCGCTGCTCCCGCCACGCATATCGAGGCGCTGCGCCGCTACGGCACCATCAGCTTCGAGGAAGCCGCGACGCCGGCCTACGAGCTGGCGCATCACGGCTTCGCCATGTATCCCCTGCTCGCCTACAACATCGACGCCGTTGCGTCGGGCTTCGACCGATACCCGGAGAACGCCCGCATCTTCCGTCCCGGCGGAAAGACCCCGCAGGTGGGGCAGGTGTTCCGCCAGACCGACCTGGCCAAATCGATCCACACGATGATCGAGGCGGAGAAAGCGGCCAGGGGCGACCGCGAGGCGAAGCTGCGCGCGGTTCATGACTGCTTCTACAAGGGCCCCATCGCCGAGGCCATCGTGGACTATCACGCCCGGGAAGGCGGCTTCATGACCAGGGCGGATCTCGCCGGATTCGAGGTGCCGATCGAGGAGCCGATCACGTGCCGCTACCGCGGCATCGACGTCTACAGTTGCGACGCCTGGTGCCAGGGGATCGTCCTGCTCGAAACCCTCAAGATTCTCGAGGGTGTCGATCTGCCCGGCATCGAGCACAATTCCACCCGCTACATCCACACCGTCGCGGAGGCGCTCAACCTCGCCTTCTCCGATCGGGAGGCCTATGTCAGCGATCCCAGGTTCGTGGACGTTCCCACCGGCAAGCTCCTCTCCGACGCCTATGGGAAGTTCCAGCTTTCCCGTATCGCAGACAGCCGCGCGTTTGGAGAAATGCCGCCTCCGGGCGATCCCTCCGCTCTCGAGGTGGCGGAGATGCCGGAGTTCATGAAGATCGAGCCGACCCGCAAGCCTGCGCCCTTCGTGGAGAAGGACACCATCTACGGCTGCATCGTCGACCGGGAAGGCAACGCCTACTCCTGCACCCCGAGCGACAATGCCAACGATACGCCGATCATTCCGGGAACCGGTCTCGCCGTGTCGTCGCGCGGGAACCAGTCCCGGCTCGTCGACGGTCACCCGGCGCAGGTGAAGGCCGGCAAGCGTCCGCGGCTGACGCCGGCACCGGCCATGTCCACCCGCGACGGCAAGCTGTTCATGGCCTTCGGCACGCCCGGTGGCGACATGCAGATGCAGGCTATGCTGCAGGTCTTCCTGAATCACGTGGACTTCAATATGACCGTGCAGGGGGCCATCGAGGCCGCGCGCTTCGGAACCTTCAACTTCCCGATATCCTTCGTGCCGCACGAATATGTGCCCGGCCGGCTCTGTGTCGAGAACCGCGTGCCCGAAGCGGTGCGCAAGGAGTTGGCCCGCATGGGGCACGCGGTCGAGAACTGGCCGCATCTGGCGCCCCCGGCGGCGGGTGTCTGCGCGATCAGGAACCACCGCGACGACACGGGCCTTCTCCACGCGGGCGCTGACCCGCGGCGGGAAGGCTATGCCATGGCCTGGTGACGGCGGCCATGAGTGAACAGACAACTATAAAAGGAGACAGCGGTATGAGCACGGACGACGACTATCTGAAACTTCTGAAGCGGTTTGCGGGTGCGTGGAACGCCCATGACGCCGATGCCCTGATGAGCATGATGACGGACGATTGCGTGTTCCTGACCGCAATGGGAAGGGACCCGCATGGCACCGAGTTTCGCGGGCGGGATGCCGTCCGTGCCGCCTTCCAGGACGTGTGGCGGCTGTTCCCCGATGCCCAGTGGCTGGAAGACAAGCACGTGGTTTCCGGCAGCCGTGGCTTTTCCGAGTGGACGTTTCACGGCACCGATCTGGATGGAAAGCGCCATGTCGTCAGGGGAATAGACCTGTTCACATTGCGGGACGGAAAAATTGTTGTTAAGGACACCTTCCGGAAGCGTCCCGCCTGATAAGGGAAAACTTGGCATAGATTCCGATGATCTGGAGGCGCTCTCGGCTTCTGCTTGCCGCATTGCATATATAACTGGCAGATGCGGCAGATACTCTTTAGGGGCGGCGCTG
>JBFWSL010000264.1:0-4731 GCA_050248375.1 Hyphomicrobiales bacterium
TGCTACAACACAGCATGAAAAAAATGCCAGGCCGTTGGCGCCCGGGCGAGATTTATGTCGTCAACGAAGCCTCCAAGGAGCGCGTTTACGAAGGACCGGATGCACTTGCCGTTCCCGGATTGATTGATGAACTCGTCGCCTACCTCAACACGTCCGCGGACTGTCCCGTCGTGGTCAAGGCGGCGATGGCCCATCTCAACTTCACGATGATTCACCCGTTCAAGGATGGGAATGGCCGCATGGCGCGCGCGCTACAAACGCTTGTGCTGTCGCGCGATGGCATTGTCTCGCCCATCTTCTCTTCCATCGAGGAATGGCTTGGGCGAAACACGCCCGCCTATTATGAAATCCTGGCGCAGACCGGAAAAGGAGCTTGGCACCCTGAAAATGACGCACACCCCTGGATACAATTCTGCCTTCGTGCCCACTTTCAGCAGGCTCAGACAATCGTCAAACGACACGATTGGTATGGCCGCATCTACCACGACATTAGCCGGATAGGAAAAGAGCATGAGCTAAACGAGCGGACCTTTACCGCTCTCATGGACGGCGCAATGGGTCGTCGTGTGAGGGCGGGGCAATACCGCGAGGAAAATGGATTGTCAGACGTTGTGGCTAGCCGCGACCTTCGCAAACTTTGCGACGAAGGGTTGCTGATTCCACATGGGGAGCGGCGCGGACGCTACTACACAGGTGCGCGCGCGTTGCAGGACATCGCGCAAGCGACCAAGATTACCGGGCGCGCCGACGATCCTTACGAGTTGCTTCGTCAGAAACAGGAAGAGGAGATTTCTCCCCAGCTTCCTCTTTAACCCCGCTCAACCCCGCCCGTTGCGGTGCTGGCAATCAGCCGCGCGAGGTGGCCAGGTTGCCGCCGGAAGCTCAGATAGGCGCTGGGGCGGCCCTGCGCCAGGGCCTTGGTTTCATAGCGCGTCGGGGGCCAGTCGGCGGGGCGCCCGCGCCAGTCGGCGGCACGGGTGGCCGTCCATTCGAAGGCGCCGGAAGCCTGCGCCGCCAGCAGCGCGCCGGCGACGTAGTCCGGAATATCGGAGGCGAAGCGCAACTCCGATCCCTGCTTCATGACGCGGGCGAGCACCGCCAGGAAGTCCGCCGAGACGAGACGGCGCTTGGCGTGGCGCTTCTTCGGCCAGGGATCGGGAAACAGGATGAATACGCGGTCGAGGCTCGCCGCCGGGAGCCAGCCGAGCAGGTCGCGGGCGTCTCCGTCATGGAGCCGGATGTTGGAGAACTTCTCCTTTTCCACATGCCCCAGCAGCGAGGCCATGCCATTCAGGAAGGGCTCGCAGCCTATGAAGTCCCAGCCGGGATTGGCGCGGGCCTGCCAGAGCAGATGCTCGCCCGACCCGAAGCCGATCTCCAGGGCGAGCCGCCCGGGAGTGCGTCCGAACAGCTTGCGCAGATCGGCTGGCACGCCAGGGTCGGCGCGCAGCATGGGAAGAAGCCCGTCTATCAACTGCTGCTGACGGGGGGATAGCCTGTGGCCCTTCTTGCGGCCATAGGACCGCAAGGGGCGATGTACCCGGGTGTCCATGTCCGGCAGGCTAAATCATCGGGACCGAGTTAAGAATGGACGATTGGCCCCCTGCTCGCGCAGGGGTTTCGCTCGTTTGATGCCCTGCGGAGCTGCCGAAACCCCGGCGAAAGCCGGGGTCCCAGCGATGCACTCGGGGGGATCAGCTCAGGGCGGACTTGAGCGGCTCGACCAGATCGAGGCGCTCCCAGGAAAAGCCGCCGTCGTTTTCCGGCTGGCGGCCGAAATGGCCATAGGCCGCGGTGCGCTCGTAGATCGGGCGCGACAGGGCGAGGTGCTCGCGGATGCCGCGCGGGCTGAGGTTCATGACCTCGGCGATGGCGCGCTCCAGCTTCGCCTCGTCCACCTTGCCGGTGCCGTAGGTGTCCACATAGATGGACAGCGGCTTCGACACGCCGATGGCGTAGGAAAGCTGCAGGCAGCAGCGCTCGGCGAAACCGGCGGCGATGACGTTCTTGGCCACGTAGCGCGCGGCATAGGCGGCGGAACGGTCCACCTTGGTCGGGTCCTTGCCGGAAAAGGCGCCGCCGCCGTGGGGCGCCGCGCCGCCATAGGTGTCGACGATGATCTTGCGGCCGGTGATGCCGGCGTCGCCATCGGGTCCGCCAATGACGAACCGTCCGGTGGGGTTCACGTAGAACTCGTCCTCGGGACACATCCAGCCCTTGGGCAGGACATCCTCGACAAAGCCGCGCACGATCTCGCGCACCTTCTTCTGGTCGACGTCCTCGCTGTGCTGGGTGGAGACGACGACGGAAGTGGCGCGCACCGGGCGGCCGTTCTCGTATTTCAGGGTGATCTGGCTCTTGGCGTCAGGGCCCAGCTCGGGCACCTGGCCGGCATGGCGGGCCTTGGCCATCTCGTGCAGGATGCGATGGGAATAATAGATCGGCGCCGGCATCAGGCTGTCGGTCTCGGTGCAGGCATAGCCGAACATGATGCCCTGATCGCCCGCGCCCTCGTCCTTGGCGGACTCCGTGCTGGCATCGACGCCCTGGGCGATGTCGGTGGACTGCTCGTGCAGGTAAATCTGTACTTCCGCGTTCTTCCAGTGGAAGCCTTCCTGCTCGTAGCCGATCTCGCGGACACAACGGCGCGCGGCGTCCTCGATCATGTCATGAGTGATGTCGGAGGGACCGCGCACCTCGCCGGCGAGTATGATGCGGTTGGTGGTGGTCAGGGTCTCGCAAGCGACGCGCGATCCGGGATCCTTGCCGAGGAAGAGATCGACGATCGAATCCGAAATCCGGTCACAGACCTTGTCGGGGTGCCCTTCGGACACAGACTCGCTGGTGAAGAGAAAATCCTTCCGGGACACGTCACGCCACCCTTGGTTCCATTGTGCGGAAAAAACGGCGCTCTTGTTGCAGCCTTTGACCGGGCCGTCAAGCGCGCGTTGGCCGAAAGCTCAGTCCTGGGAAGAGGCGAGGCTGCGCATGAGATCGACGACGCTCTTGCGCACGCGCGGGTCCTTGATGGAAACAAACGCCCGGTTGAGCTCCAGGCCATCGCGCGTGTTGAGGAACTCGTAGAGGAAGGCCTCCTGGTCGGGCTCCGACAGGCCTGCCCCGGCGGAGGGAGCCGACGCCGCGGCGCCGGGCGAGCCCTCGAAGAAGAACTGCACGGGCACGTCGAGAACCTTGGACAGGTGGTAGAGCCGGCTGGCGCCTATGCGGTTGGCGCCCTTCTCGTATTTCTGGATCTGCTGGAAGGTGAGCCCCATGCTCTCGCCAAGCTTTTCCTGGCTCATGCCCAGCAGCATCCGGCGCAAGCGCACTCTGCTGCCTACATGCACATCCACGGGGTTGGGCCCCTTCCGCGCCATGTCGCCTTGCCCGCCAATGCTGCGGGAACCGTCTTCTTGCCGATCTTTACTCCGGTTCCCTCGAGCCAGCCCGATTCATTGCGTTTTTTTCGGCCAGCACCGCGACAATGCCCTTAGTCCGTTGCCAGATCAATCCCTCACTTGAGCGAATGCCCTTGCCCGGAATGGCTGGGGGAAAGGGGACGGACGGCCCGCAGGCACAACGCCGCCAGCAAGGCGTACAGCATGGCGATGCCGCCCTCCACAAGGCGGCCGGCGCGGACATACGGGGTCGGCGGCAGGGCGCCGGGCAGCGGAGCGTCGATCACGCCGGCCATGCCCAGCCCGAGGCTGCCCAGCGTGCGGCCATATGCATCCATCACCGCCGAGACGCCCGTGTTGGCGGCGCGCACGAGCGGCAGGCCCTGCTCGACGGCGCGCACACGGGCCTGGTGCAGGTGCTGGTAGGGTCCGGTGGAGTTCCCGAACCAGGCGTCGTTGGTGACGTTGAGCATCCACCGCGGGCGGAAGTCCGCCGGGGCGATGGCGTCGGGAAAAATGATTTCATAGCAGATCAGGGGCACGAAGGGCGGAAGGCCGGGCGCTTCCAGGCGGCGGGGATTGGCGCCGGCCTCGAAGCCGCCGCGCATGCGGGTCAGTTGCTCGATGCCGACGGACTCCATCAGCTCCTGGAAGGGCAGGTACTCGCCGAAGGGCACGAGATGCAGCTTGTCGTAGACCTCGAGCAGACGTCCCTCGCCATTCATGACGAAGAGGCTGTTCCAGGCCCGCAGGCCGGCAAGGGTGTTGTCGGGACGGATGCGCTCTTCGGCGCGGATCTGGCCGTTGAGCAGCACCACATGGTCCGGCAGCGCCTCGCCGATGGCGCGCAGGGCCTCGGAGTGGTCGGCCAGCAGGAAGGGCAGGGCGGATTCCGGCCAGACCAGGTGGGTGATCGTATCGAGCCCGGGGGCGTCGCCGTCCGGGCCGGCCCTGCTGACGTCGAGATACCGCTGGAAAACGGAGGCGCGGTTCTGCGGCAGCCATTTCTCGGCCTGGGGGATGTTCGGCTGCACCACCCTGAGCCTCACATTCTCGACCTCGCCGGGCGCGGGCAGCGACAGCCGCCATTGGCCATAGAGCCCGGCGGCGCCGATCAGCAGGCCGGCCAGCGCAACGACGGAGAAGCGCAGGACCGGGCGGGGTTCCTCCAAACCCGGCACCGGCCACAGCAGCGCGGGCATGGCGAAGATGTGCATGGCGAACAGGGCGAGCGCATAGACGCCGAAGACCGACGCCCACTGCATCAGCGTCTCGCCTCCTGTCACCCAGTAGCCCACCGCGTTCCAGGGAAATCCCGTGAACAGGTGACCGC
>JBFWSL010000265.1:0-4722 GCA_050248375.1 Hyphomicrobiales bacterium
TTATACGGCAAACTTTTCAGTGGCTCTGGTCAGAGCTACGCAAATTATAGTCACCAAATAATCGGAGAAAAATCATAGTTTAGTAAAAAGAAAACCCGCGCGACGGCGGGCTTCATGGATAAATTCTGTAATATAATTAGGAACTGACAATCCCAATATTGCAGATAACGAATACCAGCGCAAGCGTTTCTTGCGGCAATATTCTATTGCCTGAATTCCGCGGGTTTTCTCCAAGTGAAAGGAGAAAACATCGATGCTTAAAACATACATCCCGAGCGAATCGGAACTGATGGGGCAGGCCCGCGCGGCTTTGCGCCAGCGCCTTGCCGACGCGCCGTCACGTCCACCGGCGGAGGGGGGCCGAACCGAAGCTGTTCAATCCACTCCATCACCGGACGCGGCGGCCCGCCGGCAGCGCTCACTGCAAACTTGCCACCGCTACAGCCTGTATGAACGGCCGCGCCATGCGCCGCCGGCAGAGACGGGCGCCTATGTGCCCGAACTCCCGGCCAGGCTGGAGAACGATGGCAACCTGACGGACGGGGCGCGGCGGCTCGCGCGCAAGCTCGCCGAAATCGTCTACCGGCAGAACAGGGAGGGGCGCCAGACCGAGATCACCGTCACCTTTCTCATGAACGGGCTGCGCCGATCGCGCCGGACGATTCAGCGCTATCTGCGCCTGCTGGAGCGCGAAGGCTACATCCATACACAAGTGGTGCGGGGCTATTCATCAAGGCTCTGCACGGGCCTGTTGATCGCGCTGTGCCGGCCGATGTTTGCCCGCCATCACGAAAACCAGTGGCCGCGCAAGCGGGGGAATCCAGGGGCGTCAAAAGAGTCACAGAATTACAGGACTCAGAGATTTCAAGGGACAGGGAAGCATCTGACCGTCCGGCAATGGGCGCTGATGTGCATGGACGGCGTGTTCCGTGCCTTTATGAAAACCGACCCGCTCGGAGTTACGGAAACAGCGCCGCCCCTGAATGCAGAACGGTTGTCATAAGAGCTACTAATCCGGCTTCGGCACGCGCCGCATCGATCGCAATTCGCTTTGCAAGGGAAGCTCTTTGTCTGGCTGCTCAGCGTTATGTCAAACGCGCCGCCTGTGGCAGACGATCAGAGGGTCGGGCGATCCGGTGCCGATCCGCGGTTCTGCCAATTCCGCCATAGCGCGGTTATGCTCGTGGCATGACCCGGCAGATGCCAAAGGATTTTGCGCAAGGCGGCAAGGCGCGGCTGCTCCTCGACTATGAGGGCGCGGCCTACGCGCTCTCCATGTCCGTCGGCGCGCTGCAGGACCTCGTCTACAAGGGCAGGGGACCGGTGGCGACAAGGATCGGCCGCCGCACCTTCTTCGCGGTCAAGGATCTCGAAGCTTTTGTCGATGCGCACCGGCAGGGGCTGTGATCGTTGGCCGGGGTTCAGGCCGGCCGCGTGTTCTGTCTGCTCTTCCCGCCGGTCTTTGGCAGCCGCGCCAGCTCGTCGGCCAAATGCTCGCTCCGCAGATTGGCGTAGCGCTTGAGCGACTTCGGGTCCTTGTGCCCGGACAGCGCCATCACGGCCGTGTCGGACCAGCCGGCCTCGATCAGGCTGGAGACGCGCTCGTGCCGCGTGTCATGGAAACGGAAATGCTCAAGGCCGGCCTTCTTGCGCGCGCGGTTGAAGGCAAGGCGGAAGCCGTTGGCCGTGACCGGGAACACCCTGCCGTCCAGGCTGCGGGGCAGTGACTTCAATATCTGGATGGCGCGCGGCGACAGCGCGACGCTGTGGTCAATGACATTCTCGGGGCTGCGGCTGTTCTTGACGCCGCGCAGCAGGACCGAGCGTCCGGGAAGGTCGACATCCTCCCATTTGAGGGCGAGCAAGCTGCCGCGGCGTGCGCCGGTCTCAAAGCCAAGCTCGACGAACGGGCGGAGCCACGCATTGCGCGCCGACGAACAGGCGTCGAGCAACCGGGCGATCTCCTTCTGCGAGAGCCGCACGTCGCGCTCGTCATTGACCGCGGGGCGGGCCACGTCCTCGGTGTTGACGGGGTTCACGATCAGCCCGAGCCGCCGTCTGCGGTAGTCGATCACGCGCTTGAGCAGGGTCAGCTCGCGCCGGACGGTTCCCGGCGCGATCGTCTTGCCGGTCTTCAGGCGCTCGGCGAGGCGGCGGTCGCGGTAATCCTCGAACTGCTCGGGCGTGAGGTTGGCGACGGCGTGGGCGCAGAGTTCGGTTTCAGCGCGGATGAAGCGCTCAAGCCGCGCCCGCTCGGTCGCGCGCGAGGCCTCGCCGGGGCGCTTGTCGGTCACCTCTTTCAGGTACAACTCGATGAGCGCTTTCAGCGTGGTGCGCTGCCCGGCGGAGCGATCGACAAAGTGACCGGCCGTCATGTCGCTTTCGATCCGGTGCGCCCAATCCTGGGCCTTCTTCTTCGAGGGGAAGGTCGCGCTCTGCGGTGGCCAGCCCTTGCGGCGAATCTTCACCTGCCACTGGCCCCCGGCGCGCTTGTTGATCGTAGCCATGGGACCGCTCCGAAAAACCCGCGAGCCAATGTCCCAAATTTGTCCCATTATGTAAAGCACGAAAGGAGAACGCTATGGCTCTCCCTCTTAACTAACTGATATTTCGTTAGAAAAGTGGCGCACCCGACAGGATTCGAACCTGTGACCTCTGCCTTCGGAGGGCGGCGCTCTATCCAGCTGAGCTACGGGTGCCGATGCGGCCATGGCCGGACCGCGCGGACCATAACGGATAGGCCCGGGCGAGGCAATTGCGCGCCGCCGGGTATCCCGGGCGGCCTGCGCCGTGGCGGGCCAGTCCGGTGCGCCAGTCCAGCCGGCTGCTGCTAAAATTTGAATCAATTGCCTTCGCGCAGTTTTGCGCCATCGAAGGGACTGCCGTGCCATGTTCCGCGCCGAACAGGGCGCGCAGCGTCCGCAATCAGGGAACCGGACCGGCAGTCCATGACGATGCCCCGCATACCCTTCATCCTCGTCGCGCTGGTGGTGGCATTCTCCCCGATCGCCACCTGGGCGGCCGTTCAGGCCTTTTCCGGCCCCGATGACGGCCTGGAATGCGCCGGCCGCCGTGTCGTGGCCTATGGCTGGACCAACGACGACAGGTCCCGCGCGGAAATGGGCGCCATCCTGCGCTGGCAGTACGTCGCCACCCACCGCGAGAAGATCACGTCGGAGTGGCACCTGGCCCGCAATCCCTGGCTGTCGTGCCGGCGCATCGGCGGCGATGACGGCCAGTATCAGTGCAAGGCGGCGGCGCTGCCCTGCCGCTTCCCCGAGCGCGAGGGCGCCGTCGCCGAGTTCCCGCCGCCCCAGTTGCGCTAGCGCATCATCCGGCCAGGTTCAAGAATCACCTGACCGGATCGCGGCAGCGACTTATAGTGCGCCGCCATGACCCCATCCCATCTTCCCCATGACGGCAAGCCGCGCCCCGTGAAGAAGGGCGATCACGTCTATCTCATCGACGGCTCCGGCTACATCTTCCGCGCCTACCACGCGCTGCCGCCCCTCACGCGCCCCTCCGACCGGCTGCCCGTCGGCGCGGTGCACGGCTTCTGCCAGATGCTGTGGAAGCTGCTGCGCGACGCCAATGACGGCGTGAAGCCGACGCATCTCGCGGTGATCTTCGATCACTCCGCGCGCTCCTTCCGCAACGACATCTACCCCGAATACAAGGCGCATCGCCCGCCGCCGCCGGAAGACCTCGTCCCCCAGTTCCCGCTGATCCGCGACGCCACCCGCGCCTTCAACGCCGCCTGCATCGAGCAGGAGGGCTACGAGGCCGACGATCTCATCGCCACCTATGCGCGGCTGGCGGCGGACCAGGGCGCAGACGTCACCATCATCTCCTCCGACAAGGACCTGATGCAGCTCGTCCGCCCCGGCGTGGTCATGTACGACACCATGAAGGACCGCCGCGTCGGCGAGCCGGAAGTGATCGAGAAGTTCGGGCTGGGCCCGGACAAGGTCGTCGAGATCCAGGCGCTCGCCGGCGACAGCATCGACAACGTGCCGGGCGTGCCCGGCATCGGCGTCAAGACCGCCGCGCAACTCCTCACCGAATATGGCGACCTCGACACGCTGCTGGCGCGGGCCGGCGAGATCAAGCAGCCCAAGCGCCGCGAAAAGCTGATCGAGTTCGCCGAGCAGGCGCGCATCTCCCGGCGATTGGTGACGCTGAAGCAGGATGTGCCTGTCGAGGTGGAACTGGCGGAAGCGGCGGTGCGCGAGCCCGAGGCTGAGGCCCTGCTCGGCTTCCTCGCCTCCATGGAGTTCAGCACCCTCACCAGGCGAGTCGCCGCCGCGCTCGGCGCCGAGCCGCCGCCCGCGCCGGAGAAATCCGTTGGCTCCACGGTGCCGCGCAAGGCGGAAAGGAAGCCCGCCGCCACTTCCGGCGCGCAGGAGCAGGGCAGGTCCGCCGGCCCCGGAACACCGTCCGCCGCGGCCGCCAGGATCGCCGCCGAACTGGCGAAACAGCCCTGCGACCGCTCCGCTTATGAGACGGTCACCGATCTCGACGCGCTCGCGCGATGGGTCGAGGCCGCCCGCGCCCAGGGCCACTTCGCCTTCGACACCGAGACCGACTCCCTGGACGGCGTCGCCGCCAACCTGGTCGGCGTGTCGCTGGCGCTGGAGCCGGGCAGGGCCTGCTACGTGCCGCTGCAGCACCGCGCCGGCGACGGCCTCGATCTGGAAGGCGCCAGCGAACTCGTGCAGGTTC
>JBFWSL010000266.1:0-4710 GCA_050248375.1 Hyphomicrobiales bacterium
CTGCCGCCAATTTCCAGACCGCCGTCGGACCGGCGGGTCACCGGAACGACATCTTCGTAGATTTCCGGCGCACTGCGGCGATTGACCCGCAACTCGTTCAGACACGCCTCGTGACGTTGCTCGAGGGTGCCGAAGTCCAGGAATGGCAGCGTCACCGCGCGCTTGAGCTTGTAGCCATGTCCGCCCGCCAGAAAGATATGGGAAATATGGGTCTGGAGGTGTTCCACCCCGCCGGGGCGGTCCGGATAGCTCTTCGGATTCGACAGGAATTCCACCGTCCCGGACTGCATGGATTCGGCATCGCCACGGCGCTCAGTCATGAATTGCGTCCTGAATCGAATTCCGGCCACCCTGGAAGGGACAGCCCCCGTCATACCAAGACCTTGATTTCGATCAACGTGGTGTCTGCCGGACTCCGCGAAAGTCCTACCCAGGGAAACACAGGAGTGGACCCGCAATGCCTCTCAAGCGCATCCGCCTCAACCTCGCCCGCGATCACGATTTCCCTGACGGCAGCGCCCGTCACGGCTACGAGATCGTTGCCCCGCTTGCCGCCGACGGCCATATCGACGGCGCCACATGGCGGACCCACAAGCAGAAGTGCCGGGTTCATCGCTTCTGGGAGGGCGAGGACGACGAATACGGCCATCTCGTGCACACGCGCGGCGGGTCATGGGCCTTCCATTACGACCTGACCGAAAACGTGCCGGACGACGATGTCGGCTACCGCTTCGCGCAGCACCGCTTCGTTCCGGGAGAATACGTCTCGGTCCGCGAGCAGGATGGCGAGATGCGCACGTTCCGCGTCGTCACCGTCCAGGATTTCAGGGACGCCTAGCCGCGTGCGGCCTTGCCCGCCGGCGTATCGGCCGCATGGGCAGCACCCTTGGCGATCAGCCCCTCGATCTGTGCCGCGTCATATCCCGCCTCGCGCAGGACTTCCCGTGTGTGCTGGCCATACAGCGGCGCGGGGCGCACGACGCCTCCCGGAGTGCCCGACAGCTTGATCGGAAGACCGATGGTCTGCACCTCGCCCGCCACCGGATGCGTCGTCGAGGGCACCATGTCCCGTGCGATCGTCTGCGGATCCTCGGTCATCTCCTTGATCGACAGGACCGGACCGGCCGGAACGCCGACCTTCTCCAGCTCGACCAGCCATTCGGCGGTGGTGCGCTTGCGGAAACGTTCCGTCAGCACCTCGATAAGAGCCTCGCGGTTGGCCATGCGTGCGTTGCCACGCGAGAAACGCTCGTCCTCGTTCAATTCCGGCGAACCGAGGGCCTTGAGCAGGCGCTCCCAGTTGTTCTGGTTGGCCGCGCCGATATTGATCCATCCATCCTTGGTCTCGATGGCCTGGTAAGGCGCGTTCAGCGGATGCGCCGAGCCCATCGGCCCGGGCGAGACGCCCGTGGCGAAGCAGATGGCGGTCTGCCAGTACGTATGAACGATGGCGGCTTCGAACAGCGAGGTATCGACCCGCTGCCCCTCGCCCGTCTTCAGCTTGTGCGCATAGGCCGAGGAACAGCCGAGAGCACCGAGAATGCCGGCGGTGATATCGCTCAGCGGCGCGCCAACCTTGACCGGCGGACGGCCGGGCCCTTCGCCCGTGATGGCCATGATGCCCGCCATCCCCTGCGCGATCAGGTCGAATCCGCCCCGGTCCGCGTAGGGGCCGCTGCGTCCGAACCCGGAGATCTCGCAATAGATGATCCCCGGATTGATCTTCTTCAGGTCGTCGTAGCCCATACCCAGCTTCTGCATGGTGTCGCGGCGATAGTTCTCGATCACAACGTCCGCGTCCTTGATCAGGCGCCGGAGAGCTTCCTTGCCCTCCTCCTGCTTGAGGTCGAGCACGATGCCCCGCTTGTTGCGGTTCATCATCAGGAAGGCGGCGGACTCGCCGTTGACGTCCGGCGGCAGGAAGCGCCGGGAATCGTCGCCTCCGCCAGCACGCTCCACCTTGATCACGTCCGCCCCGAGATCGGCCAGCATCAGCCCGCACACGGGCCCGGCCATGATATGGGCAAGCTCAATGACCTTCATGCCCTTCAGCGGGCCCTTCTGAACCGGTTCGCTCATGTCAGCGGCCTTTCCATTGCGGCTTGCGCTTGGCCAGAAATGCGTCCAGCCCCTCGCGGAAGTCCTCGCTGCCGTAGCACAGCGCGATCAGGTCATGATCTTCCGCCGACCCGCCGTCACGCGCCAGCCGGGCGAACCCTTCCTTGGTGGCCCGGATGGTGACGGGCGCAAAGCCGGTCATGGTCATGGCCAGCTCCTTTACCCGGGCCATCATCTGCTCGGAAGTATCGAAGAACTCCGTGGCGAGCCCGATGCGCTCGGCTTCCGGGCACTCGATCAACCGTGAGGTAATGAGAATCTCCCGCGCCAGCGCGGGGCCGCAGACATTCGCCAGCCGCTGCAGGTTCGATATCGACAGGCAGTTGCCGAGCGTGCGGGCGATGGGCACGCCGAACTTCACATCGCGCGTGGAGAACCGTACGTCGCAGGCCGCCGCGATGGCCGCCCCGCCACCGGTGCAGGCGCCCGAGATGGCGGCAATGGTCGGCACCGCGCATTCTTCGATGTCATTAAGGACGGCATCCATCTTCGCCTCGTAGGCGAGCCCGTCTTCCTTGCCCTTGAAGTTCCGGAACAGCGAGATGTCCGTGCCCGCGGCGAAGGACTTGCCGCCCGCACCGGTAATGACAAGCACGCGCACGTCGTTCTTGTTGCCGGCATCCCGGCAGATCTCCGCCAGCCCCTCATACATGGCGAATGTCATCGCGTTGCGGGCCTGGGGCCGGTTGAAGGTGACGTAGCCTACGCCGCCCTCGACCTCGTAGAGCAGGTCCTCGCCTGCCGTCACAGTGTCATTCACGCTCACTTACCGCCGTAGAAATAATCCACCAGGAACATGGGTATGGCCGGAATATACGTGGTCATCAGCAGCACCGTCAAAAGCACGGCTATGAAGTAGATATTGACCTTGGTCACATCCCAGATATTGGCCCTGGCGATCGAGCACGCCGTAATCAGCACCGACGCCACCGGCGGCGTCTGCTGGCCTATGGCCAGGTTCAGGGTCACCACGATGCCGAAATGGACCGGGTTGATTCCCACCTGCTCGATCAGGGGGATGATGATCGGCACCACCAGGATGATGGCGGCCGCCGAATGGATGAAGAAGCCGATGATCAGGAAGAAGATGTTGAGCAGGAACAGGATGACATACTTGTTGGTGGTCAGGTCCAGCAGCCCGGCGGCCAGATCCTGCGGAATCTGACGGATGGTCAGATAGTTGCCGAGCAGAACGGACGCGGCGACGAGGATCATCACCACCGCGGTCTGCATGCCGCCATCCAGCATGGCATTCCGCAGGTCGTTGAAGTTCATGGGCGGGATCACGTCGTCGATGCCCACGGCCTTGTCGTAATAGGGATAGAGCACGCCGATCAGGATCGCCGACAGCACCGCCAGGCCCGCGGCTTCCGTCGCCGTCACCCAGCCACCGAAAATGCCGCCCAGGATAATGACAGGCAGCATGAAGGTCGGCAGCGCCGCGATGAAGGTCTTGCGCAGCCGTTTCCAGTTAAAGGCTTCCTCCACCGGCAGGTTGTAGCGGCGCGCGAACCAGTAAGCGACGCCCATCATGCCCAGGCCGCCGACCAGGCCGGGAATGAACCCGGCGACGAAGAGTTGCTCGATGGAGCTGTTGGACATCACGCCATACAGGATCATCGGGATCGACGGCGGGATGATGATGGCCAGTGACGCCGAGGACGAGGTCACCGCCGCGGACATGGCGGCCGTGTAGCCGCGCTTCTTCATCGCCGGAATGAGAATCGAGCCAAGGGCGGCGACGTCGGCAACAGCGGAACCGGAAATTTCGGCGAAGAACATCGATACGCCGATGTTCACCATCGCCAGACCGCCACGGACGAAGCCAAGCAAGGCCGAGACGAAGGAAATCAGCCGCTGCGAAATGCCGGTTGTATTCATGATGGCGCCGGCGAGCACGAACATCGGGATGGCGATCAGCGCGAAATTGCCCGCACCGCCATACATGTCGACACCGATGGTGGTGATGGCGCTCCAGCCATCGGATGAAAGGATTCCGATAGCCGCGGAGATAGCCAGCGCGATACCGATGGGAACGTTGATCAGAACCATGGCCACCAGGGCCAGGAACATAATGGCCAGGATCATTTCTTCAGCGCCTCCTGGGCCAATTTGATTTCATGCTCGATGTCTTCGTGTTCGAGCGAAATGCCGGCCCGCACCGACCTCCAGGCGGAAGGCATGCTCAGCAATTCCGCGATGATGAACAGCACGCCTCCGATCGGTATGATCGATTGCGGCAGTTGCTGCGGCACCCAGGTAAGGCTGACGAGAGAGTCCCCTTCCACGACCCGGAACACCAGCCAGCCGCCATACGTAAGGATGAGGAAAAAGCCGATCACCACCGCTTCGGAGATGATGAATCCGATGGTCCGCGCGCCTGACGGCAGCGAGAGAAGGAATCCGTCGAACCCGATATGCTTGCGTCGCAGCGCGGCAAGGGCCGAGCCGAAATAGGTTACCCAGATCAGCATGATCTCGGCGACTTCGTCATACCAGGACAGCGAACTGTTCAGGCCTTTGCGATAGATGACCGCCACGATGACGATGGTGGTAAGCGTCACCATCAGCCCGAGCAGCATCACCTCCAGC
>JBFWSL010000267.1:0-4705 GCA_050248375.1 Hyphomicrobiales bacterium
CTCGATGAACTCGTCCACGGGCGCGAAAGGGCCGAGCCCCGCCACGCGCGTCGCGGTGATGACGTGATCCTCGAACAGCATGCAGTCGCGGATCGACTGCGGCACCGGCACCGGGGAGAGGAGGCGGGCCTCCTCCAGGTCCACGACCGCGTCGGGAGGCCGGCGCGAGGAGGCCAGCTCAGACAGCATCATGGCCCGATAGCGCGCCTCGGGGCCCCCCTCCAGGAAGGACAGCATGTCGGTAAAGTAAGGTTTTGCGCCGTTATCCAGCAGGATCGACGTCGTCTGGAAGCGGACCACGGACTTGCCGTCGTCCAGCAGGCCGCCGACCTGCGGCAATCCTTCCGGGCCAAGGACTGTAACCAGTTTCACGCCTACACCTTCGGCAGTTCCGCCCACGCAGGCGGCAAGGTGCTTGCGGGGCGTTTCGGGGTCAATAGCTTGTTATCAGCGCACCGCTTTGTGACCGGGTAAAGCCATGCCAGACTGGCGCCATGACGTGGAGAGGCCCTGCGATCCTGCTGGCGGCGTCCGCGCTGTTTCTGGCGCCGGCCGCGGGGCGTTCCGCTCCCGCACGCACGCAGGTGGACCTCGAACTGGTGCTGGCCGTGGATGTGTCGCTCTCCATGGACGTGCGCGAGCAGTTGCTCCAGCGCGAGGGCTACGCGGCGGCCTTCCGCCATCCCGACATCATCAACGCCATCCGGGCGGGCCGCACCGGCCGCATCGCGGTCACCTATGTGGAGTGGTCGAGCAAGTACCTGCAATGGATCGCGGTGCCCTGGATGGTGATCGAGGACGAGGCGACGGGCGACGCCTTCGCGCAGAAGATCGTCAAGGCCTGGCATATCCAGCGCGACTACACCTCCATCAGCGACGCGCTGATGTTCGCCAGCACGCTGTTCCTCTCGAACGATTATGACGGCGACCGCCAGGTGATCGACATTTCCGGAGACGGCCCGAACAACAACGGCATTCCGGTCGAGACGGCGCGCGACGCGGTGGTCGCGGCCGGCATCACCATCAACGGCCTGCCGATCCTGCCCGCCGCCGACAGGCCGATCGGCTATTTCGATATCCGCGACATCGACACCTACTATCAGGACTGCGTGATTGGCGGCCCCGGCGCCTTTATCGTGTCGGTGGGCAGCCGCAAGGAGTTCGGCACGGCGATCCGCCGCAAGCTGCTGCTCGAGATCGTCGATGCCGGAGGCATAATGCCCGCGTCGGTGGTCCAGATGGAGCATCATTCGGACTGCATGGTTGGCGAGCGTGCGCTCAAGGAGTGGCTCGATGGCGGACGTGACGAATAGCGGACAGGTTTCGGCCTGGCTCGCGGCGGCGATCCTGTTCGCCTGCGCGCTGCTCGCGCCGGGCGGCCTGGCGCCGGCCGCCGCCGCCGACATGGCGGTGGACGTGGAACTGGTGCTGGCGGTGGACGTCTCGCTCTCCATGGACCGGCAGGAACAGGAACTGCAGCGCGAGGGATACGTGGCGGCCTTCCGTCATCCCGAGGTGCTGGCGGCGATCCGGGCGGGCCAGTATCAGCGGGTGGCGGTCACCTATTTCGAATGGGCTGGCGAGCGCATCCAGCGCCCCGTCATCGGCTGGCGGCTGATCGACAGCGCAGCCTCCGCGGAAGCCTTCGCGGCGGAACTGGAGAAGGCCAGCATCTCGGGAGCGCGCCGCACGTCGATCTCGGCGGCCCTGGACCATGCCTCGAGGCTGTTTGACGGTAACGGCTTCAACGGCCTCAAGCGGGTTGTGGACGTTTCCGGAGATGGCCCGAACAACATGGGCCTGCCGGTGGAGACGCTGCGCGACCGGCTGGTGGAGCAGGGCATCGTCATCAACGGGTTGCCCATCGTGCTCAAGCCGGGCAGCGCGCTTGGATTCTACGACATCAGGAACCTGCAATATTACTACGAGGATTGCGTGATCGGCGGCCTTGGCGCCTTCCTCGTCACCGTGCGCGACGAGAGCGAGTTCGCCGACGCGATCCGCCGCAAGCTGGTGCAGGAACTGGCGTCGCCGGCTTTCGGGCCCCGGCTGATCCGGACCCAGTTCCAGCCGCCTCGGGCCAAGTCCGACTGCATGATCGGGGAAAAGCTCTGGAACGAGATGCGGGAATAGCCCGGCGGCGCCTGCCGCTCCGGATCGCGGGGGCCGCCGCCGCGCTCCTGCTGGCTTTGTCCGGCTTTGTGTCCGGGCCGGAGGCGGGCGTGCTCGCGACGGACATGCCGGTCGATCTGGAACTGGTGCTCGCGGTCGATGTCTCCTACTCGATGGACTATGACGAGCAGCGCCTGCAGCGCGAAGGCTATGCCGCGGCCTTCCGCCACCCGGATGTGCGCGAGGCCATCGCCAGCGGACGCTACAAGCGTATCGCGGTCATCTATTTCGAATGGGCGAGCATCGACAGGCAGATCATCCGCGTTCCCTGGACGCTGATCGACGGTCCCGAGGCGGCCGAGCGCTTCGCCCGCGCGCTTGAGGCCGCGCCGTTCAAGGGCGGGCCGCGCACTTCCATCTCGGCCGCGCTCAACTTCGCGGCGGGTCTGTTCAACGGCAGCGGCTATCGCGGGCTGCGCCAGGTCATCGACGTTTCCGGCGACGGCCCGAACAACATGGGGCCGCCGGTGGCGGGCGCGCGCGACCGCCTGGTGGAGAACGGCATCATCATCAACGGGCTGCCGATCATCCTGCGCCCGGCGTATCTGTCCGGCTTCTCCGACACGCTGGAGTTGAACGACTATTACCGGGAATGCGTCATCGGCGGTTTCGGGTCGTTCATCGTCACCATCGAGAAGATGGACGAGTTCGCCGAGTCAATCCGCAGGAAGCTGATCCTGGAGCTGGCCGAACGGCCGTCCTTGCTGATCCGGGCGAGCCAGCAGACACCCAGGACGGAGGTGGACTGCCTGATCGGCGAGAAGCTGCACCAGGACGTACCCTGACGGGCCAGGACTCAGGCGCCCACGCCTGCCTGCATGTTGAAGATGAGCCAGGCGCCGGCGGCGACAAGCGCCGCGGCGATGATCCAGAAGAAAACCCTGCCCATGAAGACCTCCCTGCGGCGTTGCCGCCCTTATTTTGACCCGGGCGCGCGGGTATGACAAAACTCGGCACAGGCAGCATACAGGACCGACTCATGCTTTATCATCCACGCACATTGGCCGTGTTGGCCGGGATGGCGGTGTCTTGCGTATTGTTCGCGCAAGACGCGCGGGCGGAGCGGCTCGGCGGGTCGTGCCGGCTGGTCAATGTGGACTCCATCTATTTCAAGGATGGCGGCCGGCGTGGGGTCTATCTTTATGTCGGCGGCTTGCGGCGGTTCGCCAACATGGATGTGGGTTTCGAGCATGCCCGCGCGGGCGCCGGCGTGCTGCGGGTGCAGGTGGTGGGCTGCACCAAGAACTTCCTGGTGATGCCGATCCCCACGCCCTACGTGCTCGAGTTCGCCATGAACGAGGTGCCGAGCGCGCGCGTGGTTGAGATCGTCGCCGCCAACGGCGTCGCCCGCAAGCGGGTGCCCGGGCGCTAGAGCGGTCTGTCGCGGCGCTCCACGCGCATGCGGCGGCCCGCCGCTACGATCGCCACGACGACCAGGGCGAAAAGCACCTCGACCGGGGTGATGGTCTCCGAAAGCAGCAGTGCCGACCCCAGCAGGGTCACGAAGGGTTGCAGCAACTGGGTCTGCCCGACCCTGGCCACGCCGCCCAGCGCCAGTCCCTTGTACCAGGCGAAGAAGCCGAGGAACTGGCTGCACAATGCCAGGTAGAAGAATCCCGCCCACGCGCCCGGCGGCGCGGCCCAGTTAACGGGCCGCTGCAGCAGCAGGAGCATCAGGGCGAGGACGGGCGCGGATATGAGCAAGGCCCAGGAAATGGTCTGCCAGCCGCCCAGCGCGCGGGCGAGGACCGCGCCGTAGGCATAGCCGATGGCGGCGCTGACCACGGCGGCGGCGAGGAGCAGGTCGGCCAGATGAAAGCCTCCGTTTTCTCCCGCGATCAGCGTGAAGACGAGGACGGCGAGGCTGCCGGCGAGAGCGCAAAGCCAGAAGCCGGGGGAGGGCCGCTCGCCGGCGATGGCAACGCCGGCAATGGCCGTGGCGAGCGGCAGGATGGCGAGCACCACGCCGCCGTGGCTCGCCGGCACATACTGCATGGCGAGGGTGGCGCAGAGGGGAAAGCCGAGCACCACGCCCGCCGCGCAGAGCGCGAGCGGACGCAGCATGCGGCGGGAGGGCAGGGGCTGGCCGGTCAGCCACAGGGCAAGGCCGGCCGCGGCAGCGGCGACGATGCCCCGGCCCAGCGCGATCACATAGGGATCCAGCGCCTCCACCGCGAGGCGCGTGGCGGGCAGGGTCATGCCGAAGATGATGACCCCCACCAGGCCGAGGACGAGGCCCGTGCGTTCGTTGTCCACTGCCGGATTCCCGCTGAAATTGCCTGCTGTGGCCTGCCCATTGGCGCGGCCGGGAAAGGGCCGTCAATCTAGGCGTGGCGGGAATGCCGCACAAGTTGCCGCAGCGGCATCGAAAGCGCAATTCTCTCATGCATTTCCCGGAAAAATGCGTATTCTGCGGGCATGTCGATCTGGGGGAAATTGGCGGGCGCTGCGGCGGGACTGGCGGTTGGCGGTCCTATTGGCGCCCTGCTCGGCGGAGTAGCCGGTCATTTCGTCATCGACCGCGACAAGGCGG
>JBFWSL010000268.1:0-4620 GCA_050248375.1 Hyphomicrobiales bacterium
GGTTCAGCGTCGCGAAGCCGGTCAGCTTGACGTCGCGGCCGATCATCCGGCTCACCGTCAGCGGCACATGAGCGATGACGTTGGTCAGGCTCGCCGTCGGAGGGATGTTGTTGACGTAGTCGAAGTCGGAAGAGTTGAAATTGATGTTGCCGCCGACCTTCACTTCGAGGCCGTTGCGGTCGACCAGCGTGTAGATCAGGAACGGCCGGAAGCCGTAGAAGTCCGAGCTCTCGGTCACCCGGTCGACGCCGTTATAGACGGTGAGGCCATCAGCGCCGTTGTAGTAGGCGTTTACGCCGCCGAACAGACGCGGCGTGATGTTGCGGCCAAGATAGACCGAGCCGCCGCCGATCTCCTTGTCCGTGGCGATGGACGGCACGAAGGGCGCAGAGCCGTCGTCTTCGGTGTCGAGGTAGCTGAAAGACACTCCCCAGAACCACATGGATGAGGTGACGAAGTCCGCGCCGGCGGTCAGGCGGTAGGAGTCCATGTCCACCACCCCCAGCGGGTTCGGCTCCGACTTGGTGGAGGAACGGCCGTATTCGAAATAGGTGCGCAGGGGAAAGGCGATCGAGCGCTCGCCGTTGGGCCAAGTGACCGTCGACTCCGTCCTTTTCGGCCATATCTTGCCGTTGCCGAGGCCCTCTGTCGCGGCGGGTGAAGCCGCCAGCCCGCTCAGGGCCAGCGACAGCAGGAGGGTGCGTATGAGCCGCGAAAACGTCGTGCCGTGTCCCGCAGGCTTGGCCTTTCCGCTCATCTGCCGTCCCCGCGTCATGACTTCGGCCTCACGCCCAGTTCCGGGTCTCCGAAAGGCTGGAAGTCGTAACAAGCGCCATTCGTTTGGCATCCGGTGACAGCGGGCCTGTAGATCACCGCGGCGATGGATTTGTACTGCTCGCTGTGAATGCTCAGTTGCCGCCACTCGCCGTCGGGTCCCATGACGGAGAGTTCCAAGGACTCATCCGGGTTCTTGGGCTTCTGTCCGTCCCAGGCCGTGCTCGAGACCGCCTTTACCTCGAGCGTCGAGCCGTCCGGCTGTGGGATGTCGTAGTAGCTCGCGGTGGATTTGAACGCGGCGCAGCCGCCGGAGAAATAGGCGCCGGTAAGGATTAGCGCCGCCAGCGCCAGCCGTCTGGCCAGCGCCGGACGCTCCGAGGCGCCGCCTCCGTTGAAACCCCTCGACACTGTCATGTGATCTGCATCCCCCCGGCGCAGAACGAGTCCCCCGTGCCCGGAAAATTAGCAGACCGTTAACCATGCGCCAGCGAAGAGGTATATTTACGACATTTCTTCCAATCACTGTGGCAAAAAGGACACAGAGTCCGCTTTTCTATTCTTCGGGCGGCTCTAGGCGGCTCCGGCAAGGGGCCGGCGCAGGGCGTAGCGGATGGCCAGAAGGCCCGCCACGATCATCGGCAGCGTCAGGATCATGCCCATTGTAATGCCGAAGGGCAGGCCGGCCGACTCCGGCCCTGGCACGCGGAACAGCTCGCAGACGACGCGTGCCACTCCGTGCCCGACGCCGAAAAGACCCGCCAGCAGCCCCGGCCGCTTCAGCCCGCCGCGTTCGGCCGCCCACCACAGCAGCGCGAAGACCGCGAGTCCCTCCAGCCCCGCCTCGTAGAGCTGGCTGGGATGCCGGGCCACCGTCTCGCCGGGGAATACCACCGCCCAGGGCACCTCCGACGGCCGCCCCGGATGCTCCGCCCGCACGAAGTTGGCGAGGCGCCCGAAGAAGATGCCGAGCGCCACCCCCGGCGCGCACACGTCCGCCAGGGTCAGCGAGAACCAGCCGTGCCGCCGCGCATAAAGCCAGGTGGCGATGCAGCCGCCGATGCCCGCGAAGTGCAGCGAGCTGCCGCCCTGCCAGATGGCGGCGATCTGCTCCGGATGCGCCAGGAAATGCTCGGGCCGCATCAGCACGTAGCCGAACCGTCCGCCGATCAGGCTGCCGGCGAAGCCCCAGGCCATCAGCCCTTCCACGCCCGCGGGCGAGGGATGCGGCGTCGCTCCCCACAACTCGTCGCGCCTCAGCAGGGCCCGCGCCGTGGTCCAGATGCCCGCGATCGCCGCTGCATAGGCAATGGCGTACCACCCCGGTGCGAACGGCCCGAGCCTGAAAGCGGCCGGGTCCACATGGGGAAGCGTGATGGCGGCGAGGGACACGTGCTGCTCCGCGTGGCGGCGGGAGGAAGAATCGCGCCGGCACGCCGGCGGCGCCCGTTGTCTTCCGTCTTCCCGGGCAGGCAGACTAGCGCATGGACGGTGTCCCCCGCATCCACACTTCGCGACCTGATGTAAGCCCGCGCAATACCGTTTTCAGGCAGGCGATGGATTCTGCCCGGCCACCCCTTCCGGCGCGAAGCGTCCGACGGCCGCCATCACTTCCTCCGCCGGGCGGTCCAGCGCGCCGATGGGGAACAGCAGGTCGGAGCCGTATTTCCTCCGGTTCATCCGGCGCACGAAGGCGTTGCCGCCCGGGCCGAAGGCGGCGGTGTCCTTCGCGTGCAGCACCATCAGCAGCCCGGTGACGGCGCCGCGGTAGGTGGAAGGGGTGAAGGAGACCGCCTCGATCCGCTCCCAGGGGATGAAGGCCGCCGCCATGGCCGGCGCGCGGATGCCCTCGCGGCCGATGACCAGCGGCGTCGGCTCGGGATTGCCCGCCATGCGCGACAGCCACCACACGATGCCGATTGCGGGCAGCATGGCCAGGGACAGCGCCAGCACGGCATCCCAGGGAAAGCGCTTCTCGCCCAGCCCCGCCAGCGCCGCGCCGCCGATCACCATCGCGGCCAGCGCCGCCACCGCCCACAGGCCCGCATTCGACTTGAAGGCGGGCAGGGTGAAGGTCTCGCAGTCGTCTTGCGCGGCGGGCCCGGGCGCTGCCGCCCTGCCGGTGGCGTTCATCGCTCCTCCGTCCGGTCGGCTTTCCGCTGACGCGGACGCCCATCATAGGGCCCTGATCCCGCATGGCCACCCTTGGGCGCCGCCCCCGGCTGGCGCGGCCGTCGCGCAAGCGCGCCGTCACCCGCGCCGGAGGGCGGCGGCATCGCGCCTTGCCGCGGTGCACAAGGAATGCAATCCTTGGCGGATCATTCCTGTCCGGACAGCCCATGCCCACGATCTTCGATCACTGCAAGGACCAGCCCGAGACCGTGTTCGAGCCGGGCAGCTTTCTCATCCGCGAGGGCGAGCGCGAGCCCCGGATGTATGTGCTGGCCGGCGGGGAGGTGGAGGTGCTGCGCGGCAAGATGCCGGTCGCGGTCATCGACGAGCCCGGCGCCATTTTCGGCGAGATGTCCGCCCTGCTGGATATTCCCTACAGCGCCTCGGTGCGCGCCCGCTCGGCCGTGCGCGCCCATGTCATCGAGGACGCGGTCGGCTTCCTGAAGTCGCGGCCGGAGGTGACCTTCCATGCGGCGCGCCTGCTGGCGCGGCGCCTGCGCGACGCCACCACCTATCTCGCCGATCTCAAGCATCAGTTCCAGGACCAGTCCGGCCACCTGGGCCTGGTGGACGAGATACTGGAGGCGCTCACCCACGACCAGAAGGGGGACGTCACGCCGGGGGGCGAAGCGGGGGAGGACCCGCGGCTCTGAGCCAGTCGGGCAGCTCCGTCAGCGGCGTGGGCGCCGCGCCTCCGTCCTTGTCCAGCGCCACCATCTGGTTGCCCATCAGCGAGAACCAGGCGGCCTTGCCTTCCTTCAGGTCGAAGATGATGTGGGTGGGGGCGGGGCCGATCTGCTGCCCGGCGTTGAACACCCATGTCGCGCCGATGCGCTCGGCCCATGCCCCGCCGGACACGAAAGGCGCCTGGTGCACATGGCCCGACAGCACGAGGTCCGGCCTGTAGCTTTCGATCCAGTTCGCCAGTTCCGTGTCGCCGAAATGCCGGTCGCCGCCCCAGCTCACCTTCGAGCTCGAGGGCGGCGCGTGATAGACCCAGATCCAGGGACCGCGCCGCTTCTGCGCGTCTGCCGCTAACTGCCGCCCGATGGCCTCGCGCTGCCTCGCTCCGTCCCACCAGCGGCAAACGGTGATGAGCACGTCGCCCACGAACAGCGAGTCGCCGTCCACCGGGATGCCGAGGCCGCGCAGGTTGTGGATCCACCTTGCCGTCTTCTCGCCCGCCTCGTCGGTGCCGTCGAGGTCGTGGTTGCCCGAACACACGATCACCCGGGTCTTGTCCTTCAGCCTTTCGAGATACTTGCGCACCACCACGATCTGCGCGCGGCCATCCACCGGGGAAGCGATCTCCAGCAGGTCGCCGGCGATGACCACGAGGTCGAAATCCTCCGCGACATCCATCACCCAGTCGAACTGCCTGAGTGCGTAGTGCAGGTCGGCAACAAGGAGGCATCGCATGGCGGCACCGGACGTTCGGCAGGTCCGCTGGCCTGCGCTGCAATGCTGGATACCACGGGGATTCGTCCCCTGTCGCCCTGTGCGGAGAAAAACTTATCCCCGCGCTCCGGAGCGCGCTTAGACTCGCCCGCATCCGGTCCCTGATGAGGGGCGCGTGCCATGGACCGTCCATGCATGTGGGGCCGGAGCGGCGCTTCCGTCCGCGAGCGGTAACGCAGCTTGCGGCCCGGAGCGCGGCGCGTGCAACCCCGGGGC
>JBFWSL010000269.1:0-4607 GCA_050248375.1 Hyphomicrobiales bacterium
GCGGTCACCTCGTAGACGGCGTCGCCGAACAGGAAGGCGCGGTCGAAGATCGACACCTTCGCTTCTTCCTCGGGCACATAGTCGCCGTTGACGAAGACGGTGCGGCTCATGGCGCTTCTCCGGACGGTCGGGCTTCCTCCACGCACAGTCCGGCCTCCTTGATGAGGTCGATGTCGTCCTGGGCGTCGTTGTTGCCGGTGGTGAGCAGCCTGTCGCCGTAGAAGATGGAGTTGGCCCCGGCCAGGAAGCACAGGATCTGGGCCTCGCGGGAGAGCGCCTTGCGCCCCGCCGACAGGCGCACGCGCGCCTTCGGCATGACGATGCGGGCGGCGGCCACCATGCGCACCAGCTCGATGGGGTCGACGGGGGCGCGGTCCGCCAGGGGGGTGCCCGGGGCGGGGACCAGCGCGTTGATGGGCACGCTCTCGGGATGGGGGTCCATGGCCGCCAGCACCCGCAGCATGGAGGCGCGGTCCCGGCCGGTCTCGCCCATGCCGATGATGCCGCCGCTGCACACCGTCACGCCCGCCCTGCGCACGTTGGCGATAGTGTCCAGCCGCTCCTGGTAGGTGCGGGTGGAGATGATGTTGCCGTAGAACTCAGGGGACGTGTCGAGATTGTGGTTGTAGGCGTTGAGCCCGGCCTCGGCCAGGCGCTGCGCCTGGTCCTCGTCGAGCATGCCCAGCGTCACGCAGGCCTCCATGCCCAGGGCGCGCACGCCGCGCACCATGTCGAGGACCCGGTCGAACTCGGCCCCGTCGCGCACCTGGCGCCAGGCCGCGCCCATGCAGAAGCGGGTGGCCCCGGCGTCGCGGGCGGCGCGGGCGCTCGCCAGCACGGCGTCCACCTCCATCAGCGCCTCGCGCTTCAGCCCGGTCCGCTTGGCATGGTGGGCCGACTGGGGGCAGTATTTGCAGTCCTCCGGACAGGCCCCGGTCTTGATCGACAGCAGGCTCGCCAGTTGCACCGCGTTCTCCGGGTGATGCTCCCGGTGAACCCCCTGCGCCCGCCACACAAGCTCCGTCAGAGGCAGATGCAGAAGCTCCTCGATCTCCTCCACGCTCCAGTCATGGCGGAGGGGGGCGGTTGCGTTCAGGGTCATGGTGTTATCCTCCCGGGAAACGGATCAGGCGAAAAGTCCGACGAGCCCCATGCAGCACATGAAGATCAGGGCGAAGCGGCGCATGCCGGTTTCGGACATGCGTTCGAACAGCAGGCCGCCGGCCCAGGTGCCGGCCATGTAGGGAATGGTGAGCGCCGCGGCGTAGAGCGCGAAGCGGGTGGTGATGGCGCCGGCGATGGCGAGCATGACGAGGCCGATGACGGAAATGGCGGTGACGAAGAAGGTCAGGTTGGCGCGCGTGACCCTGTGCGGGTCAGGACCCGACAGCAGGTAGAGGATGACCGGCGGCGCGCCGACGCTGCTGGCTCCGAGCAGGACGCCCACCAGGCTGCCGAGCGCGACCGAGGTCACGGGCCGTGGCGAGCCGCTATAGCGCACGCCGCTCAGCAGCGCGATGCTGGACACAACCACGACAGCGGCGATCACCTTGCGGGCGATGGCCGGATCGAGGGTGACCAGCAGGTAGCCGCCAAGTCCGACGGTGAAACAGGCCGGAATGGTCAGATAGGCCATGACGCGCCAGTTCACCTGCGGCAGCGCCTTGGGGAACATGACGAAAGCCGCAGCCGTTTCCAGCAGCAGGGTGACGACCACGGCCTCGACCGGGCCGACGATGATGCTCAGGGGTGGCGCCATGACCATGGCACCGCCGAAGCCGGTCACGCCGCGCACGAAACCGGCCAGCAGGACCACTGCGGCGACGGCGATGTCCTGCATGTCCATGCGATGGTCTTTCCCGCCCGGGGATCAGGCGGCGTGCTTGGGGACGGTCGGCGCCTTGCGGGCGTATCCGCCGAACAGGTCGAGCATGCGCCCGAACCACTTCGATACGGAGGAATTCGCGGGCAGCATCTCCTCGGCGCAGACCACGTTGGCCCATTGCAGGGAGCCGAAGACCACGTAGTCGGAGAAGTTGGGCTTGCCGCCGCCGAGGAAGGCGAACCCGGCCAGGGTGGATTCGAGCGGAGCGAGGGCCTTGTGCAGGCTGGTGATGGCGGCCGCGCGGTCCTTGCAGGTGTCTTCCAGGCGCACGCCAAGCATCTTCTCGCGGTTTTCGCGGAAGTAAGGCTTGTCCTTTTCCGCCGTCACGTTGAACACGGGCAGGATGACGAGAGGCCGCAGCAGCGGGTGCAGGGTGCCGTCCGCCCAGAAGGTGAGGAAGCGGGCGGCCGCGCGCTCGGCGTCGCCGGCCATGAGCGGATTGCCGGGATAGCGCTCGTCGAGATAGAGGGCGATGTCCCAGCTCTCGTGGATCCAGCGGTCGCCGTCCACCAGGACCGGCACGCGTCCCTGTCCGGTCTGCGCGATGCGGTCCTTCTCCGTGAACCGCCAGGGCAGTTCCTCGACCTCGAGGCCCTTGTGGCGCAGCGCCATCTTGGCGCGCCAGCAGAAGGGGCTGAAGCGCATGGCGTCATCCTGGCCGGCCAGGTCAAAGAGCTTGAGCGTCATGGCGTTCTCCCGTTGGTGATGCGTGCATGCCGCCCGCGCGCTCAGGCGGGCCGCAGATGCAGGATTTCCCGGGCTTCCTTCGGGGTGGCCGGGTGACGGCCGTATTCTGCGCAGATATCGGCGATGCGGGCGACGAGTTCGGCGTTGCTTTTGGCGAGACGGTCCTTGTCGAACTTGATGTTGTCCTCAAGCCCCGTGCGTGCGTGGCCGCCGAGTTCCAGCGTCCAGCGATTGACGTCGAGCTGGTGCCTGGCGATGCCGGCCGCCGCCCAGGTGGCGTCGGGCATGATTTCCTTCAGTTCGGAGACGAGGAACTCCAGGATCTTGCGGCGCGCGGGCATGGCGTTGGGGATGCCGAGCACGAACTGCACGTGCAGCGGCGCCTTGATCAGTCCCTGGTCGGCAAGGTTCCTGGCGTTGTACAGCATGGCCAGGTCGAAGACCTCGATCTCCGGCTTCACGTCATGTTCCAGCATGGATTTCGCCAGCGATTCGACCAGCGAAGGCGGGTTCTCGTAGATCTGGTTCGGGAAGTTCACGGAGCCGGTGGTCAGCGACGCCATGTCGGGCCTGAGGGAAATCGACTTGCCGCGTTCCTCCTGCGTGCGTCCGCGGCCGCCAGTGGAGAACTGGATGATCATGCCGGGGCAATGCTTTTCCACGCCTTCCTTGACCTGGGCGAACAGGTCCGGGTCGGAGGAGGGATTCTCGTCCTTGTCGCGGACGTGGATGTGAACCAGCGCCGCTCCCGCCTCGAAGGCCTCATGGGTGGATTCGATCTGCTCGGCCGGCGTCACCGGCACGGCGGGCGTCTGCTTCTTGCGCGGCAGGGCGCCGGTGATGGCGGCGGTGATGATGGCGGGTGTGGTCACGAAAGGCTCTCCTGGCTAGTTCGCACGCGCCGGCTTCGCGGGCCGGTGCACGAAATGGAACGATGTGATGTCCGGCCGCCGGGAAATCTCCTTCACGAGCGTCGCCAGCGGCGTGGAAGCGATGGGGTAGTCGGTGTTGATCGGCCCGGCGGCCTTGAGGGCCTTGTATTCGCCGTCCTGATAGAAGGCGGCCAGCAGCAGGTCGTCGTCGGAGGCGAAGGGGCCGCGCGTCTTGCGGAGCCGGTCGAGGGCTGGCTCGACCAGTTCGCCCGGCCGCTTGGTGATGGGCTCCGCGCCGCGGGTGATCTTGTCATACAGGTTCGGGTCGATCTTGCCGGCAACCTCGCCGTAGCCGCCGCGCACATACAGTCGCACCTCGTTGGGCACGGTGTCGTAGCGCTCCTTGCCGTTCATGCGGCCCATGACGTTGAGCACGGCCTGGGTGACGATGTACTGGGCGAAGGGGCTGACGACGATGGGATAGCCGAGATCGGCGCGCACATGGCCGGCTTCCTCGAGGATCTCTTCCAGTTTCTCCTCGATGCCCATGGTCTCGAGCTGATATCTGAGGTTCGAGACCATGCCGCCGGCGCACTGGTGATGATAGATGAACTCGTCGTATTCGAGTGGCTTGCCGACGGGCTTGCCTTCGCGGTCGGCGATGTATCGCAGCAGTTCCGCGACCTCCTCCACGGGGGCGAGGTCGAGCGGCACGTCGTAGCCGCGGCGGCGCAGGTTGCGCGCCACCAGTTCCGTGGGCGAGTGGGAGACGTCGTTGGCCAGCGTCGAGGTGGCGGTGTGCACCACCTCCACGCCGCAGTCCACCGCCTGCAGCACCACATAGGGCGCGAGGCCGGAATTGCAGTGGGTGTGGATCTGCAAGGGCATGTCGCCGATGGCCTGCTTGATGGCGGGCACCAGGGTGACGATACGTTCCGGCCGCAACAGGCCGCTGGCGTCCTTCAGGAACACGGCGTCGACGCCCAGCCTGACCAGTTCCCTGGCCTTTTTCGCGTAATACTCGTCGGTGTGGACAGGGCTGTAGCTGTAGACCACGCCGCCGACGACATAGAGGCCATGCTTCTTGGCCGCCTTGATCGGAATTTCCAGGTTGCGCATGTCGTTCAGCGCGTCATAGGGCGTGTGATAGCGCATGCCGTTGG